>SXND01000063.1 GCA_005777235.1 Pseudomonadota bacterium | reverse complement strand
TTCCAGCAGTGCGCTCAGCCCGGTAGCCGTGGTCGCCCCAAACGACGCCAGCAAGTAGTCGGAATACAAATCTGCTATCGGTTGTGATTTCATACGGGCGATTCTACACTTTTTTCGTTCCAGTCGCGTAAGGTGAGTTAAGGGAATGTTCGTGCCATCTGGCGCTACTAACTGCACCACCAGGTCGCCGATGAACGTGTGGGTGATGTTGGTCAAGTTGAGATTGATATCACCGACCGTCAGCGTCCCAGGGACCGTCAGGGTAGCGGTCGCAGTCCCGAGATCCGGAATCGCCACCGGCGCACCACTGTACGTAAAGGTCGTCGGCGCGCCGACTACTGCCTGGCCGACGCGGAGTTGGAGCGTGCGCGTGGCGCTCACCCCCTGCGCGGAGGTCACGGTCATGGTGAAGGTAATCAACGTGCCACACGGCACACCTGCGGCCACCTGGAACTGATACGCTGTGCCGGGAGCCGTGGCGCCAGCAGCTATGCTGCCGTACGCGCTGGCGGCCTGGGTCAGCGTGATCCCCGGCGTCACCGTCGCCAGCGTACCGGAGACACTCGTCAACGCCGTGAAGGCAAACTGGTTCACTGCCGGGAGCGTCAGCGCAATGGTCTCGCCGGGATCGATAAAACCATTGCCATTGCCGCCCGCCGTATCGGCGAAGGCCACGGTGCCGGTGGTCAACGGCAGGTCGAAGGCCTCGACCACGCCGGTCAGCGTGGCGGAACTCGACGCCGGGGCCACGGCGGAAAACCCCAGGCCGCGCTTGGCAAAGCCGCGCCACAAATCGACCTCATCGGCCCCGGCAAAGCCGGCGCCGTCGGCCTGCAGGATAGCGTTACGCGCCTGCACAAAGGTCGGAGCGTTGGGCGTGAGCTTCATGCCATCGGTGACGACTTGCAGCATGCGCGTATTCCCCGCCGCCGCTCCCAGCCGCGCGATGATGTTGGCCCGCGCCTCCCACAGCATCACGGCCCAGATTTCCCCGACATTATGCACCTCGAAGGCATCACTGCCAGCAAAAAGCGGGTTAGGCGGCGCCCCGCCGCCGAGATTGATCTGGCCTGGATCAATGTCCGCAAAGGTCATCGGGTTCACAGCCATGTTGGTGGCGTAGGGAAAGCGCCGGATGCCGTAGAAATAATTGTCGGTGAAGGCAAAACCTACCAAATTCAAGGTAGCGTAGGCGCCTGCAGCATAGACGTCGTTGGGATTATCTCCGGGCTCGGACAACAGCGCCAGGGCGTAGAAGTCGGACCAGCCTTCCCCCATCCCTTGACCTTGCTGATTGGTCAGGCCCGCGCCGTTCCCTATCAGCCGATTGGAGAGGCCATGGCCCAGCTCATGGATGACGATATCATGATCCAGATCCCCATCGCGATCCGGCGTCGGCCCAGTGAAGATGTACATCTGCATCCGTGGCAGGGTGCCGTCGGCGGGGGTGGCGAAGTTGGCGTTGTTTGTCCCCGACGAGTCCTGCGCCTCAGCGCGCACATAGTCTACGCCGAGGCCACCGCGTCCAAAGTTATCATTCTGGAAATTCCGCGCTGCCTCAGTAAACCCAAGGCTATAGAGCCGGTCGTGCACACGATTCGACCAGAAAAACAGATCGGTCACAATGCCCTGGCGGTAGGCCGCGCCAGTGGGCACATCGGCTCCGCCCGGTGGCGGGTTATAGGCAAAGACGAAATTGCGGCAACTCGGACTGGGCCCGCCGGCAACGCCGGTCACGCGTCCGGCGGCATCAATGCCGTTCACGCCGTCAATGTCCAGCCCAGCATCGACGTTATTCCCCGTAGTGACGCAGGAGCCATCCGGAATCCAGCCGAGATTATTGAAGACCGCGCCCTCACTGACGACGGTAAACGACGTCCGCGCCACCGCGGCCCCCTGGATGCCACTGCCAGGGGTGGCGTTCGAGGGAGAGAGGGGCGCCGGGCTGTCGCTGCCATAGACCGAGTAGGTGGCCGTCTGGGATTGATCGTTAGTGATGTTCTTGCGGAACAGGAGCTCCCCGGTCGCGTCATCCACCAGGAGGTAATACGCCGCCACCTTCTGCCACAGCAGCACCTGCCATGCCAGCACGGCCTTGCCGGGAGCCAGCGGAAAGACGACGAGGTCTACCGTGATATCGTCGGTGAATGGGCCGCGGGCGAACTTCCACTGCAACCCGGCACTCCGGCGCTCAAGCAACGCGGGCACCGCCGCAACATCCACCCCCAGGTGCTGGGCGGCGCGCTGGATCGCCTGCTCCGGGGCCATGGTCGGAGCCCCGAGGCCCGCGGGATCCAGGCCCACCGCCACTTCGCCCGTCAAGGAGGCGACGGCCCCGTCGGCGGTCACGGTCGCCCGGATTTCTCCGCGGAATACCGGGATGCCCTGCACGGACTGCGCCAGGGTCACCCAACTCAGATTCCCCGCTGGATTGGTATAATTGGCCGTTGTCACCAGGTCATCCACCTGCCGCGGCGCCATGCCATAGAGTCCGGCGTTCGCCGCAAGAAACTCCCGGACGACCTGCTCCGGATTCGCTCCCGGCGCCGCTGCGGTGAGAAAGCCGCCGCGGGCGCTGAGCACTTCGGCCCCCCCCAGCACGGGATGCCGTTCGACCAGGAGTCCGGGAATCTCCGCCTGTAACCGCGCCGCGGCAGTCGCCATGGCCTCGGTGAGTGCGGCATCCCGTTTCGGATCGACCCTGGAGACCTGCAGCGCCTCCCGCAGCGCCTGTCCCTCTTTTGCAACGCGCACGTCGAAGTTCGGCAGCCCACCTCCCGCAGTCATTGCCGCTGATCGCATCACTTGTCCCCACAGGCTGAGGGGCTGCAACACGCCCATACAGCAGAGCATGCCTACGCCGAGACTCCAGCGCGGGATGCCCCTCTTCGGTACATATTGACCCAAAAAAAAATCCTACAATGAGCCGAAACATGTGATTCCCTCCCTTCCCTCTGCTTTCTGTCCTGTTGCATCACTAGCCACCCAGGGCAAGATATAAAGGTACTTACAGTACAAATATGAGCGTAGTACGCAACCTGTCTTTTGTCAAGATGCAATTTTTACTGAGCTTACCACAGCTTCATGTTGCTTTAGGGCACTTCTATGAACCGTGTTGTGGAGCAACGGATTGGCGACACAAGAAAGCGTATCTATAGATCTCCTCAATGAGATGTGTATAAGACACCTCTACGCCAAGGAGGTGAACATGACCATCTTAGAGGAAATCATGCATGCATCGCAAGATGTGAGAGAAGTTCAAAGAGCCTGAAGTATCAAAAGGATACAACAAGGTATCCCTGTGGCGAAGAGCCGTGCAGTACTGCATGGTGCCTTACAAGATATCAGCCCATGGAAAGGTACAGGTATATCACAGGGCATGGAGTCTGGGTTCCTGGCCTCTCAGGGAAGCCAGGGAGAGCGTACCCAGGGACAAACGCCGGAAATATTCCAAGGGATTGCCCCACAGACGACCTGCAACATAGCAAATCTCATGACGCATAGAGCAGAGACGGATCATGTGTGCTCTCAATCTTAGCCATCCTATGAGGCGTGATGGGAGGAAGGGGGGCTGAGTGCTCAGCGGCGTGCAGCGATGCCTCCGCGCCATCATGCTCCCACAGTGCTTGCAAGGCGCGCAGCAATGCAACAACATGGTGGGCACAACAAGCACACATGGCTTCTGAGGCTAGGGGAGGACGCTGTGTTGCTGCCTGTCCTCTCCTCTGGGGAGACGGCCGTGGGTCTGTCTGGGGCACGCGGCATGCCACCACGGCGGTCTCCATCCAAAAGAGGCGCGCAAAGCACACCGCGTCTGGTGCACGGCATGGAAGCACACCCACATCCCCCGTGTAGGCATGCGACACAGGGCATCGTGTCCATACTGTTCTCTGTCTACAGTATGTGCAAGGCCTCTATCCTGGAAGGTGGTTCGGGCTCCTGGGGGAGAAGGTCTCGTCGCATCGTTTGGCAGCCATGCGCCCAGGTCTTGCCCAGATGCATGACGATGTCCCCGAAGAAGCCTGGCCTAGCACCTGTATGCCTTTGGCTCCAGACGCTCCCGCACAGAATCCGCGAGAGGAGGTGTGGCTCCAAGGCAAGAATGTGCTGCGTAACAATTTGATGCAGCACAACACCTTGGCGCGTGTGCAGCAGTGTTTTGTCGCATTTTTGTCGTCATGGTCCTTCAATGCAAGCAAATTGGACTGGTATTATCCATAAATCAGTTAGGAAACCTATAGCTTCAGGTAAGCGGCGGAGGGATGTGTGGATATTTTTGTCCTAGGAGATTTTTAAACGATTTGTCTTGATCCTTTTTGCGTCATGCAGACTCAGCAGTGGCATAAGTGCTGCGCCTGAAGAAGGGACAGCGGGATATGTGACGACTCCGCCAGGTAAACTCGATGTCCATGTCGTCAGTCCTGTGCCAGTCAAGGGTGTCGCGCGGGCCTGGCCCACTCCTAGAGGAAACCCTCGTGCACAGCGCTCTGGTAGGAGCGGGCCAGGCCCGCGCAGATGTTGGACTGGCCGTGTATGTATGCAACAGACATCTCGCCCGGCTCCAGCAGCCACGCTGGCGCGTGGCGCTCCCAGGGCGCTCCCGGGAGAACTGGCAACATATTGCTGCCACAGACCTCGAGATGTGCCTGGCCTCAGCGTTGTAGGGGCACCCGGCTGGTCGCCCTGGCCGGGCGCGGCGCTCACGGGCGTGGCACCGTTACCACCTCGTGTAGCGTCTCGGCCCACTCCCCGGCGCTGTGCAACAGACGTAGCAGCTCCGGCACCTCACTGCCCAGGGCCTCTAGACGGCGATTGGCCCAGTGCTCCAGCCCTGGCGGCGGCTGCGGCAGGGCAAACACTTTCATGTAATCGGTGCCAAACGGTGCTTCCACTAGTCCGGCGCCGGGGAGCGACAGACGCCCGTGCGCGGCCACGGCGCTGGTAATGGCCTGCACATCACCCCGCGGATCAACGTTGAGCAGCAGGATGGTGGCGGCGGGCTCGCTCTCGATGACCATATCTAAACGCTCACCAGCCATAAACACCGTCTGACCCGCCGTGGCTCCGACCTGCAAGCGCACGTTGAAACGCTGTTGTGGATTGTGCAGCTGGAGTAACTGACGCACGCTAGCATAGCGCGTCAGACGTGTTGTCACCTCGTCGGCGCTGTCTAGATGGCACAGCATATCGCCATTGGCCAGCCACAGGGCATAGCCGGCGTCCTCCGGCGTCACCAGCACCTTATAGGCCGCCTCGGTCAGCGTCACCCCCGCCAGCGTGGCCAGCGCCGCACGCAGCACCGCCGGGGTGGCGCCCTCCAGCTTGATCTGCACCGGCCCCTCGGCCGGCGCCAGGCTCGGGGCCTGGGGCAGGGCTTTGGGCACGACGTCAAACACCGGGCGCTCTCAATCCGTCTGCGTTTGCAACTGCGGCGTGTGGCCGTACTTCTGGGATACCTCACGCTCGACAAACTGATGCAGCTCGCGGTAGATGATCGTGCCATTGTGGTTGGTATCCGCCGCCCCGCGCAGGCCAAGTAGCAGCGCATTGGTCAGGGCGCCATGCGCCAGGCCATCCAGCGTGTCGCGCTCCAGATCCAGCGCCGGCTCAATCTCACTTGAGGCTGACAGATAGAAGAGATTGGTGTACGGAAACGGCAGCGCCGGCTTCGGGATAAAGGCCGTCGGCTTATAGTCTGGCATGGGCAGGGCCCGCGTCGGCAGCGCCAGGTAGCGCGAGCGCCCCGGGCCACCGCGCAGCGAGTGCACCGTGTTACCGGAAAAGCAGGCATCGACAACGACCAGCAGCCGCCGCTCCTGCTCCAGGGCGCTGAGCAGTGGACGGAGATCGCGCCCACCCAGGAGCAACCCCTCCAGGGTACGCGTGGCATCCTGGTCATAGACCCGCGCATCCGCCGACACCAGGGCTCCAGACGAGGCGGCAATCTCTAACCCCAGGCACTGGTCCGCACCGCTGGTGCCGTGGCCGCTAAAGTAGAGGAAACAGCCCGTCCCCCGGCACCGTGTGGTGCTGCAAGGCACGCAAGGCCGTAAGGATGGCGTCGCGTGTGGCCGCGGCGTTGAGCAAGGTGGTGATATGGGAGGCGGGGAACTGGTACTGCTCCACCCGCAGACGTTTCAGGGCAGCCACGTCGTGCCGGGGACCGTAGAGGGGTGTGGGACAGGCACTGGCGGCCTGGGGTGCCAGCTGGCAGTCCTGATAATCGACACCAATCAAGAGGGCATGCTGGGCGGTGTGTCCTTGTTGACTCAGTAACATAATGCCCCAGCACGCCAGGACGAGGGAGAGGGGGAAACGCATCGGTTGTCCTCCATGGGCAAGAGGTCATTCCCTGGGAGCAGGGTTAGTCAGTGTGGCAATCTTCGTGTGCAAGGCCCGGGTTGTCCTGGGAGCGCGAGCGGCCCGCCCGCTCCGCAAGCGGCCAGGATGGCCGTGCTCCCAGGGTGGGACAACGCCGACAATCGAGCCCTGCATGGCCCTGCGCTGGGAGCGCCACGCGCCAGGTTGGCTGCCGGAGCCGGGCTAGAGCCCGGCGCTCCCAGGGGGTGGCTCTCAACATAGCCTGGTTGAGGCACTAGTCCATCGCCCGCATCGCCTCCCGTAAGACCACCTTGGAAGTGGTGTACAGTCTGGGCCGCATCGGTAGCGACCAGCGCGCCACTCCGGTACTGCCGAGTGAGCGCGGAGCCCACCATCATGTTCTATAGAGTTGTTCCTCTCTAACATTGTGCCCCTGGTCTGTGGACCTCCCCCAAGCGGCTGAGCATTACCCATAACTTCTGTGAGCTGGTGGGAACGGCCCACGAGGCAGAGAGTAGATAAGAAGCAAGGAGGCGCTGACAACACACTTGGATACCGCGTAAGGGAGGCGCTAGGCACACGCACACACGCTGGGCGGCGCGGGTGGTGGCGGGCACAGTGTGGCCGGCCACACGCCTTCCGGCCCGCTTGGCCTCCCTATTGGCAACGTTCGCAGAGCGGCCGCGCGCTGCCATCCCCCAAGCCGCTGGCAGCTGTTTAAAGACTAAAAAGGTCTATAGATCCATGGCCACCACGCGGGGGCAGCCTGCCTGTCTGGCCGCAGGGCCTCCCCAGGGCTACAGCCCGGCCGTGCTTGGAGCCGAGGACCGTCCTCGTGCTCCAAGACACCCCCTCGCGCACTCTCACGGGGTGCCGTGTACGGCCGGAACTGGGGCCCATGGGGTCCGGGAACGTGGCCCATGGGGTCCGGCTCCATCGTCCCTTAGCCTTGACCGAGCAGGGCGCGGTGCGCGGTGTCGTGGGGCGTCCGACCTGGGCGCGGCCGGCGGGTGACCTCCCGGGCCCCGCGGCACCAGACAGCGGCACATGGCTCCACGGCATCGACCACGCCCGCCAGGCGGTGTGGGCAACGGCCTGGGCCGCCGGGGGCAGCGCGCCGCCACGCGTGGGTCCTCGCATGGACCGGGCAGGCGACGTCGAGGAGGTCTTGCCATGGGTGGAGGCGAGAGGGGAGAGCGCCCGCATCCGGGGCGTGCCCAATCGGCGGGTGGCCGAACCGTGGCCCTGGGGCCATGCCGCCGGGAGAGCCCAAGCGGTGCTGGGACGCGTCACGCTGACGGTGCCGCGGGCACACGGCAAGCCAGCCCGGCCCGCGACGGTGGCGATGCGGGCCTTGACGACCACGCGACGTCCAGATCGCCAGCCATCCCCCCCCCCGCGTGGCCCCGGACAGGGCCGCTGGGGGAGGTCTGGGCACGGCACCCCGCGCCGGGATGTGAGGCGCTCCACGGGGTGTTGTGGACGCGGGAGGCCGCCACACCGCGGGTGGCGGGGCAGGAGGTGGTCCGGCAATACCCCTGCCGCTGGCCGATCGAGGCGTCTCATGTGCCGCGGCAGAGCGGCGGTCGTCTCGAGGCCCTCCGGCTGGAAACGTGGGACCGTTTGGATAAGGCGATCGTGCTGTACACCAGCGTGGCGGCACGCCTTGTCGCGTTACGGGACCGGGCGGCACAGGAGCCGGACGCCCCGGCCCCGGGGTGGCTGAGTGCAGACGCCTGCGCCGTCTGCGGGGCCACGGGTGGCCCAAGGCAGGCAGGGTTGCGGCTGACACGGGGACAAGCGGTGTGGGGGATCGGCCGTCGCGGCGGGCACCTCAATCGTCAGAGGGACGGGATGCCTGGCGTACGGACCTTGTGGCGTGGCCGGCGTGACTGGACGTTGCTGGTCGAGGGTTGGCGTGTGGCCAGACGCTTAGACAATCGAGGTGGGTAATGGTCAGCCCGCAGCCCCGAGGCAGCCCGTGCGCGTCGAGGATGACTATGCACGGCAAGGCACGGCCAATCTGTGCATGGTGTTCGAGGCGTTGGCGGGGCAACGGCGGGTCACGGTGACCGCGCGACGGACGGCCCTAGACGTCGCCCAGGTGATACAGGCGTTGGTCGATGCGCAGGATCCGCACGACGAGAAAATGGTGCGGGTCCTGCGCATCGCAATCCCCACAAGCCTGCGTCCTTGTATGAGGCCTGTGCCCCACCGGAGGCGCGGCGGTTGCTGGAGCGTCTGGCGAGACATGGCACCCCGCCGCCTGGCAGCTGGTGAGAGAGGGCTGAGACCGCACTCCGTGTCGTAGCGCCCCCATGTTGCGACCGACGCGTGCCTGCCTCCCTGCCCCTGGCTCAGGAAGTGGCCGCCTGGGAGCGCAAGGGAATGCAGCCCAATGCCGGGTCGAGTGGCGGTTCACGACCCACGAGGCCCGCATCAAGCTGAAGCAACTCTACCCCTCAATGCAGCTCGGTTGAGGCACTAGTGCAGTCTTAACAAAGGTCTTGTGCAAAAGGGTGTTTCTGTGGCCTACTCAAGTCTAGGAAACCACCTCTCGTTGTTCGTCCTCTGACCGATGAGGAGCGCCACCACCTCGCAGGTCGTTGACGCTCCACGCAGGCCTTGACTTTGCGCCGGTGCCACATGGTCCTGGCCAGTGCACAGCGCTCCACCCCGGCCCAGATTGCCACCCATGTCGGCTGTAGTGTCCAGACCGTCCGCAACGCCCTACACGCCTGCGCGCAGCGTGAGGTGGCGTGCCTCACGGAGCAGTCCAGCGTCCCGCACACGGTCGAGCCAGTGCTGGATGCCGCCAAACGCGCGTGTGTCCAGGGCCTGGGGCACCAGAGTCCACGGACGTTCGGGAAACCGCGCAGCACGGGGACGTTGTCCTTCTTGGCTGCGGTCTGCTGTGACGTCGGCTTGAGCCCCCAGCCCTTGAGCGCGCCGACCCTGCGCGATGCCCTCCTGCGGCTTGGGGCCCACTGGAAACGGGCGCAACACTGGAGGACGAGTCCGGACCCCGCCTCTGTGCGAAACAACACCGTCGCGACCGACTGATCCGCCTGGCGCTGGGGGAACCCACGCTGGCGCTGGGCTTCCAAGACGCCGTCTGGTGGAGTCGCCTGGCCCACCCATCGATGTCCGCCTGGACGGAGGATACCCCCCTCCGCCTCGGGGAAAAAGAGGCGCCGAAAGCGGACGCGGACCGCAAGGCACTTGCCTGCGATGGCCTCTGGCTGCCGCAGACCGACACCCGGTTGCTCCGCGTTGGCACCGGGCGGCCGGTGCGTCAGGTCCCCTGTGACTCTCTGGCCTGGGTCGCCGACCGCCTCACCCAGGACGGCACGCGGGCCTTCGTGCTGATCGGGGCTAAGGCCGCGTGGCACCTCAGCACGAGGGTGCGGAAGTGGCTCAAAGCCCATAACCAGCGCGTCAAGCGCGAAGGTGGTTGTCGTCTGATCGTTTGGCAGCTGCCCAGCAAGCGTCCGTGGCTCAACCCCATTGAACCCCGCTGGGTCCATGGTCAACGGGCGATTATGGAACCAACACGGCTCCTCGCGGCACAGGAGTTCATTGAACGTATCTGCGCCTAGTATGGATGTGAGAACCTCGAACCGATTACAGAACAGGTTTGTTAAGCCTGCACTAGCTCCAGCAGGGCATTAGCCAAAGATGCGATGCCATGTGCGTATTGACGCATCTTGCCTAGGAGTAATATATTTCTTATAATGTCTACCTCGGTGGAACGTGCACTGACTGCTTGTGCTCGTGAGGTTGCTGTGTCCATAATGGATCTTTTTATACTAATGATCCAGACAGTTCTTGTATGAGAAACTTGTCATGCTGAGGAGAAGGGTATGCGAGGAGGGTACGGGAGACAGGGTATCATATTCGTTGTATCGGCTATGGCTTCTCTTCTTATGGGTATGCCGCAGCTTGAGGCGCAAGAAGACCGGATTCTTGACTGTCGGGCACGTCATTGTACTGCCGCAGAAATTGTGCAATTTTGGGCTCCTTCCAAACAACCTGCCGACAATGCCGCTGGACGAGACATGAAGACACGGGGTTACAATCCCACTTCCCCGCCCTCTGCTCCCTCGTCAAGAGTGCCTGTCACAGAGGTGCCTGCCGCTGAGAAAAAACGGCAATTTATTGGGGTCAACTTTGATACCAATTCGGCAGTCGTTCCTGAGAGGTACTATAAGGATCTCGACGAACAAGCGAAAGCGATGCAGAGTCAACAACTCCAACAAGCAACGCTTGCCCTTGACGGGTATACGGATAATCGAGGGCCACTGCTACATAATTTGACACTCTCGGAAAAGCGGGCGGCGAGCGTCAGGGCCTATCTGGTAGGCAAAGGCGTTGAGCCACGGCGTATCCGTATCCAAGGGCATGGGCCTGCCAATCCAATTAATACCAACGCCACCGATAGCGGACGCTTCGATAATCGTCGGGTGGTGCTGGACCTGCAGCAATAGGGCGCGTCTTCTCGAATACTACCACGCACGCCCCGGCCATCCTCACAGCAGAGCGGGAGTTGTCGTCCTTCCCGTGTGTACAGGGCTGCTCTGAGGACGGCCAGCGGAGAGGACGACGCAGGGAGAGGGATATGGAGTCGCTGAGCCCGCTGTGGTGGGGGCAGGGGATGTTCCTGCAACCGCAGCATTTTCAACAGTATCATCTGCACCACGAAGCGCGCCTGCAGCATGCCCTGCACCTCTTGCACCCCTGGGGCTGGGGCGTCAACGTCTTACGCATCAACGAGATGGCTTTGCAAACCAACCTCGTGGAAATCGCACAGTGCGAGCTAATCACCAAGGAAGGCACGCCCTTACATTTTCAGCAAGGCTCCGCACGCAGTAACATGCATCTGCGGGGGCGTTCCTGTGACACGGCGCTGCGCCAGACGGGGGAGTCTACGCTCGGGGTCTACCTCGGTGTGCGACGCTGGCAACCTGAGAACAATAATGTCCTAGACCCGGATACCCCCACGGGCGACGAGGTCTCAGGAAGCCCGGCACGGCGTTTTCGCGTGCGTGAGCAGCCAGCGCTGGATCTGTTGACTGAAGATGGCTTGACTAGACCTGTGAAGTATCTGATGTACGACGCACGTGTGCTGTTTGACACCGAACGGGAGCAATTTCCTGATTATGAGGTGCTCAAAATCGCCGAAGTGCGGCGTTCCGCCCGTGAAGGTGGTGCGGAACTCGTGCGGCGTTATATTCCGCCGTTGGTGCGTGTGGATGCCGCGCCCGATTTGATGCGGATGTTGGGAGAAGTCCGTGACCTGCTGACGGCCAAAGGCCGTGACCTGGAAGAGTTTAAGCGCCGTCGCGGCATTCACACCATGGACCTCGGCACCCGCGACACGGTCTATCTCCTGATGTTACAAGCCGTCAACCGCTCCATTCCTCTCTGGCATCATGCACTGGAGATGGCTGCTGCGCCTCCGCACCTGATGTATGGTCTGTTACGACAACTCGTGGGGGATCTGTCGATGTTTTCGGAGACGGTGACGGCTCTCGGGGGTCTCCCGCCGTACCAGCATGAGCACCTGCGGGAATGTTTTGAGGTCGCCGTGCGCACGGCCAGAGGCCTCGTCAATGAATTACTGATCGGTCCAGACTATGTGGTTACGCTAGAATTCGATGGCACGTATTTTATGGCCGATATTGACGAGCGCTTTTTTGTCGGCAGGAATAATCGCTATTATCTCGCCATTAACGCCGATGTGTCGCCCGACCAGCTCAGCAATTTCTTGACCAGCACCGGGAAAATAGCGGCGCGCCAAGATATCGAATACCTCCGGACACAGGCCATGTTTGGCCTCCGCATTACCCTGGAGATATCTCTGCCAGCAGAATTGCCACGCCGAGCCCATTGCCACTATTTTGCTATTGATCATTATGATACTTTATGGACCGCAGGGATCGCAGACCATCATAATATGGCCGTGTATTGTGGTGACGCGCTGGCTCCAGAACGGACCCAGATACAACTCCTGCGGGTGACCGACACGCGCTAACAATGAGAACCTCATGGCAGCCATTCAGGAACTTTTTGCGCCACTGTATGCGTACGTACTGTCGTTCAAGCACACAGATGGGCGTAGCGCTGAGGCGCCGAGCTACGACCAGGTCGTCCAGGATCTCGGCGCTCTGTTGGCGGCTCAGGAGCAAGCCGCTCAACAGGCTGATCTGGGGGAAGCCTACGAAGAGGCCCGTTTTGCCTTTCTGACCTGGGCCGATGAGGTTATTCAGCGCGAGTGCCAAGCGTGGTCTGGGCACCAAAAGTGGACTGCCGAGCCTTTGCAAAAGCGCTATCTCAGGATGACGAATGCCGGCGATATCGTGTCGCAGACCTTAGAAACAATAGGGAGGCTCGGCACCACGAGCGCGACCGCAGCCTCCCCGCTGCCCTCACGGAACTTGGCGAAGTTGCCTGACGGGCCACGTCAGGATGTTTATGCCATCTATTACTTCATGCTAGGTTTAGGCTTTACGGGACGCTATTTCCGTCCGACGGACGCGGCCACGCTGACCGCGCTGCGCCACAACGTGGCCCAAAACTTGCGACCCTCCGTCACCCCTCTGCGCGAGATGAGCACGTTTTTCGGACGCCAGCCGTATCACGCCGAGGCGCCGCCGCCGCTGCAGATACGCCTCGCGTGGCGCCTCCTCGGAGGGGCGGGTCTCATCGCGGCCCTGGTCTTACTCAGTGGGCTCGCGCTGGCGTGGCTCTTGCGCTCCACACCTCCGACGCTGGCAGAGAGTATCAAGGATCATCTCGAATGCGCCGCCGTCACAACGGTGCAACGCGATGGCCTGCTCATTCTGGAAGGGCGGGTCATGAGCCAGGAGCGCAAAGACAACATCCTCGCGATCGTCAAAAAGCGTGAAGGCGTGGAGCGCGTCCGAGATGCCATGACGGTCATCCCCAAGCCCTTTTGTCAGGCGCTGGAAGTCGTCGAGCCTTTCAAAAAGCGGACGGAGGAGCAGGCAGTGGGCCTGAACATGCAACTGCCCACCATCCGGTCAGCCGTTAGCCCAAGCATGCCGTGGCCTTCTTTTAAGAAAAAAGACCCCTTGCAGATACGGGTGAATGCGCCGACTGCCTTCCCAAGTTATGTCTATGTTGATTACTATATCGCTGATGGTCATGTCGGCCGTCTCTTTACTCCGTCCACACCCGTGGGACCGCAACAGGTCGTCGATATCAAGGACTTTGAGATTGAGACGCCCTTCGGTCTCGAACTGTTAGTAGTGATGGCGACCAAAGAGCCAGGGAAAATCCCTCCTCTCCCCATGGCCCCTCTCTCTGTGGCTGAGTATCTGCCGAATCTGCGGCAAGCGCTCCAGCAGATACCGCCAGACAAGGTGGCTGTCACCTTCCGCTTGATTTTTACACAGGAGCAATAAGGCTTTGTTCTCTCGTGCGATGACGTCTCAGCACACGCGGCGGCCACGGAGGGTATGGCATGCTGGCCTTCCTGCATAGGCACGCCACCTTCTTACGTTCCCTCGGCATGATCTGCACCACAATGCTGGTGACGATCGGTGGGATCCTGGCGATCCAGAAACAGTGGTTCCGCACACTCTACACCTTTCTCGGTGCCTGGTTCTGGCCTGTGCTACTCGGGGCGGTGAGTGTAAGTGTAGGGAGCGCCTGTGCCTTGCTCATTCCGCGCTATCGCGAACGCCTGTTTATCCGCCGCGGCAAGCAGACAGGCGAGACGGTACCGCCAGAACCGGGTCACTACCTGCGCAACAGGCTCCAGACGGCGATACGCGACCAGCGGACGGCACCGGGATTCGAGCAATACGGACGCCGGGCCCTCTATGCGCGCCCCTGGTATCTGCTGCTCGGGGCCAGCCAAGCCGGCAAAACCACGCTGCTCACGCAAGTCGCGCGCCAGTTCTTCCCGCATGTACGTCCGTCAGCTAGCCCCCCTGGCGAGTGCGTCTGGTGGCCTTTTCCTGGGGTGACGGTGCTGGATACGCCCGGCAGTTTTGTCTTCCCCGAGGCCGAGGTGCGCGAACGGGAACGCCAACATTTGTACAGGCTCCTGCGGCTGCTGGCGCGCGAGCGGCTGCTACAGCCTCTCAACAGGGTGATGGTGGCGGTGGCGGCAGACCATCTCCTGGAGCAGTGGCCGGACAATCGGCTCACGCTCCAACACGAAGGCGCCGATATCCGCCGGCGTTTGCATGAGATCACGCAGGAGCTGTATCTCCGGTTTCCCGTGTATCTCCTGATCACGCGCTGCGATCGCCTGCCAGGATTTGTCGAGTTTTTTGCCCCACCAGACGTCCCAGAAGCGGGTATTAAACAAGTTTTCCAGGATAATAAACAACACGTGCTGGGTTATTGTCATGACTTCAGCCTCGATCGACGCGGCAAGCATGTGGCTGCCGTGCCGACCATCGCCTTTACTGACCAAACCAGCCCGGCAGCGCAGACCGTATCTTTTGATCAGGAAATTTTTCTCCCACTGCTGCAGGATGTCCGCCAACTGCGTGGCACGCTTTTTTCGCATGACACTCTACCGGCCCCCGCGTTACATCTTAAGCTCTTCGGTTTTCCCCAGCAGTTCCAGGCCTTGCACGAACCCCTGAAGCTCTTTATGGAAAGTGTGCTACAATCTGGTCCCGATCTCCACGATGTCTTCTTTCGCGGCCTGTTTTTTACCAGTGCCGGTCCACAGGATACGCCACCGGCCTCTGCCCAAGGCGAAACCCCGACCGCAGCGCCCCCCCGGTCAGAAACGACAGCAAGTTTGGTGACCTCGCGTCCGACCTATTTCTTGCATGACCTGTTTACCATCATCTTGCCGCGTGATATCGGCTATGCCCGCTTGACGCGTCGCGCCCGCTGGTATCGCCTGGCGCGGCATCTGTGTAGTCTCCTGGGATGTCTCGTGCTGCTCAGCATCCTCGGCGGCCTTGGCCTGCGCGATTTCTTCAGCAATCGCCAGGTCCAAGCCGCGGTACCGCGCGACGCCTGCACGGCGGCTGCGACCGTCCCCTTGGACACGATGGAACGCTGCCGCCAAGCCGTCACCACCCTGGCGTCCGGCAACCAGGAACGTCGCCGGACGCTCAGCGGCCTGCTCTTTCGGGAGAGTTTTCGCGTCGAGCAGGACTTCCGACAACGCTATGTCGAGCGCTTTACCAGTGACGTGTTGGCGCCGCTCGATCAGGCGATGGCGCAGCGCATGCGGCAGGGAGGGGAGGTCTTTCCCCTAGTCTCCGTCCTCATGGCGCGCTTAACGGTGCTGCAACAGTGTCTCAACGCTACAGCCTGCCCGGAAGCGGTGACAGCGCGTTTCCAGGAAGACGACTATGCTCTGATGCTGCAAGGCCTCGTACCAAGCCCCACGACACAGCAGGTGGCGCTGTTTGGGACGTTGTATCGGGCGTATCTGCTCTGGGTAGACGATCCGGCCACACGACTCACCCCGCAACACACCGCCTATACTGCATGGTTGCGCGAGTGGTTTGCCACCCCGCAGCTCCCACTGCAACATATGCGCCCATGGATCAACAAGTTGTATCAAAAGAACACGGTCACGGCGGCGGAGTGCTGGCCGAAAACTCTGGCGGCTGTGGGGCAACCGGCGGCCAAAGTCGAAGGGGGGTATACACGGTCCGCCTGGGAGGACCGGATACAACCGCTGCTGCAACAGATGAGCATCGTGGTCCCGGCCTTGGCTCCAGAGTTACGGGCTTTTGAGGCCGATTATCGCTTGCAATATGTCGGCCAGTGGGAACGTTTTCTCCGGGCCTTTCCCCGGGACGAGACGACGTGGAGTCCTACCCAACAGCGCCAGGCCCTGGAGGTGCTCCTGGGGCCAGAATCCCCCTATAACTGTATCCTCGACGTCACCCTGGGACACTTGCAGCCCATGGTGCCCGCGGCCCCGACAGCAGACGCCACGCCTACGTCTCCCCCACCGCCCAGTGCGGCTGGGTCGGTACCAGACTGGGTGCGGCTCCTGCGGCAGTATGCCGCCTCTCCCAAACGGCCAGAGTATCTCAAGACGTTACAAGCGCTACGCCCGACGCTGTTTGGACCGCGCAAGGCCGAGCTGAGTTTTAAGCTGGCCCGCGACAGTTTTGAGTATGACACCTCAGGGGCCGGACTGGCGGCGTCCGCTGCACCGCCGCCGCCGGTATTGCACCAGCTACAGCGGATGCTGCAAGAGCTGCGTCAGGAAGCCGGGCCGCCGGGCCAAGAGGCGCCTCTGTGGCCCTTACTCGAACGCCCGCTGCGTCTCGTCTGGCCGGTCGTGCTGCAGGAAGCCAGCGAGCAGTTGCAGGCCCGTTGGCAGGACGAGGTGGAACAGCCGTCACGACGTCTGCAAGGGATTGAGCGGTTGGAGTTTTTGCATGGTCCCCAGGGCAAAGTCAAAACCTTTGTTGAGGGGGTAGCGAAGCCCTTTGTCGTGGGCACTGGCGCGCGTCCAGGTAGCGCCCTCGGCAAAGAGATCGCAGTGCCGCCGCAGATCCTGCAGAGCGTCAAGCGAGACAAAGACATGGCTCCTCTTCTCGCAATGCGCCAGCAGCAGGGCGGGAAGTACTCCGTGCGTGTGGCGGCAGGGCGGTCGGCGGACATTAGTAAGGACGGGGTGAACGTCAACGAAAAAGCCACGGAACTGGCAATCGAGTGTGATGGCAAAATCTACCGTGTGAGCAATCGCCCCCAAGAGTCGGCCAGTCAGGTGGCCACGATCCCGTGGTCCTTTGAACGGTGTGGCGATGTGGAGATCACGGTCACCATGGCGTGTAATAGTCAGTGCGTCGAGTACGCCGGCTATACCGGCAATAAAGTGGCTGAGACGGACAATTTGCTTTTGAGTAAGCGCTATCAGGGCGCGCCAGGTTTTTGGCGTTTTACCCAGGATTTTCAGAGTGGCTCCTCTGAGCTCACCCCGGCGGATGCCAAGGCGGACGGGAAAGCGGTTGGGGTGCAGTCCGAGGCCACTTTGCACAAGTATCGGGTGAAAAAAGTGCGGGTCTTTTATGAGGTCACGCTCCCACCCGCTCTCCGCGAGCTGCTGGTGTTACTGGCAGAAAGTTAAGAGCGCCCCTGGGGCACACGGAGAGAGCAACGATGGCAGACTGGGAAGCAGTCCGACAGCTTGGGGGACACGTCATCACCCCACAGGCACCGAGTGGCGGGCCGGTGGAGGAGGCGCCAGCGTGGGATGCGTTGCGCGCCGAAATGGGTAAGATCGGCTCTTTGCACGTCACAGCGCCGGTAAACTGGGCCGCGGTCGTCAGCCTCGGCAGCACTATTCTCCAGCAGCACTCCAAACACCTGCTAGTCGCTAGCTATCTGAGCCGAGGCTTGTTCGCATGTCATGGCTATGCGGGCTTGGAGGCGGGTCTGGCTCTGTACCATGATCTGCTCACGACGCATTGGGAGAGCCTGTTTCCGCCCAAACGGCGCATGCGCGGACGCAGCGAAGCGCTACGCTGGTTGGTAGAAGAAGTCGGGAAGGCCGTGACCCAACGGCCACCGACGGACGCCGAGGCCGACGCGGTGCAGCGCTGTGTTACTGTGCTGCAGCCGCTGGCCGACGGGGTCCATGCCCTGATGGGCCAGGAGGCACCGGCCTTCAGCTTGCTGCTCGGACAGCTGCACACGTATGCCCAGCAGTGGCTCTCGCGTAGCCCAACGCCGCCGGCCGCCTCACCGCCGCAGACTGTCGCTACGAGCGCTACGGCGAGCGCCGCTGACCGGACGGCGGCAGCCCCGGCGGAGACACCCAGCACCGCTGTCCCTGCCGCTGCAGGAGCGCTCCCGCTGGCAGCGGCAGCCCCGGCGGTAAGCAGCATGACCGAGGCGGCACGGGCTGCCGTCACAATCCTGGGCACGCTTGGCCAGGGAGTGCCGCCGATTGATCTCGCCGAGACCGCCACGGACGAGGAGATCAGCAGATCCCTCCGACCGATCCAGGAGGTACTCAGCAACGCGGCCGTAGCGCTGTTCCGCACCAACCGGCTGGCCGATCCCCGGCCCTACAAACTCGCCCGGATGGCCGCCTGGTTACGGGTCTCCCAGGCGCCAGCGCCGGACCCGCAACGCGGGGGGATGATCACCCGGCTACCCGGTCCTGATCCGGCCCTCCTCGGGCGCTGGCAGCAGGCGCTCCAGATGCAGCAATTCGCCAACCTCATTATGGAGAGCGAACAACAGTTTGCGCAATCGATCTTCTGGCTCGATACCCATCGCTATACGGCCCTGGCCTTGGAAGGCTTAGGGTATACAGTGGCGAAACATGCGGTCATCGAAGAGCTGGCCGCCTTGCTGCGCCGCTTCCCGCCTCTGCTCGATTTGCACTTTGCCCCACGGGCGGATGGCACCGCGCTCCCCTTTGCCGAGGCCCAAACGCGTCTGTGGATTGCCCACGCCGTGCTGCCCGACGCAGCCGCGTCCACGCCGGCTGGTAGCGCCGAGGGTGAGGACGCTAGCCCGCCGGGCCTGGGACAGGCCATGCAAGACGCGCAGCAGCTCGCGGCCCAGGGGGAGCTGCGGGCCGCGCTGAGCGTGCTCCAGGCTGGTAGCCAACAGGCCGCTTCGCAGCGCGAGCGTTTTCTCTGGCGCTGGCATCTGGCCCGCCTCAGTGCGGAGGCCGGACGACTTGATCTGGCCATCCCACAATTAGAGTGGCTGGAAGAATGCATGCAGCGTTTTGCTCTTGAAGAATGGGAGCCCGCTCTGTGCGTGCAGGTGTTGTCCCTCTTGCACGCCTGCTACAGTAAGCGGCATGCGGCGCAGACCCCGCCTTCCGAGGTCTTTGCAAAACAAGTTGTCAGGATCTATAATTGTCTATGCCGTTTGGACGTAACGGCATTGTTGGCCGCCAATCCGCTTCCTTAACGCAGGAGAATGCTTTATGGCTGAAGGATCGATGCCGCCGCGTGAACGGATCAATATCACCTACAAATCCGAGACAGGCGACGCGCAGGCCGAGAAAGAGTTGCCCCTGCGCCTGGTGATGCTGGGGGACTATACCCAGCGCGAAGAAACGACGCCGGTGGAAAACCGCCCGCTCCTGCGCGTGAACAAAGACAATTTCTCCGAAGTCATGGAACGGCAGAATCTCTCTCTGGATCTGCTGGTCCCGGATCGCCTCAGGCAAGGGGAAGGGCAAGCCGCCGGGGAAATGACCCTCCATCTGGCCTTCCAAAGCCTCAAAGATTTTGAGCCGGAGCAAGTGGCCGAGCAGGTGCCTGAACTCAAAGCCTTGTTGGACCTTCGGAAAGCGCTGCATGCCTTGCGTGGTCCGATGGGGAATTCTCGGGAGTTCCGTGCGCAGCTGCAGAGCCTCTTGAGTAACGAAACCAGCCGCGCTCGGCTCCTCCAGGAACTCGGCATCGACAAATCGGGGGCGGCGTGAGGCGGGACGCACTCCATCTCCAGACCACATGCTATAGCGGTGCACACAGCCCCTGCGCGCCGGGCGTGAATCGTGCAGGAGGCCGTCGAGGTCACGCGCCAGGGGAGACCAACCGGCGCACACGGAAATGGCAACACAGAGGAGACATATCTCATGGCTGAACCAGCACTCCAAGACGTCCACACCGCTTCGACCGCCAGCTCCGCCGATGAGGCACCGGGCTCTTTGCTTGGGCAGATCATGCAGGAAACCAAGCTCCGCGAGCATGACGAAGGCTATGACGTGGCGCAACATGGCATCACAGAGCTGCTCAAGACCTTGTTGCAGCCAGAGCATGCGTCCATGCGCAACCGGGTGGATAGTCGCACGCTGGACACGTTGATTGCGGAGATCGACACTCGCTTGGGGCAACAGCTTGATGTCATTCTACACAACACGGAGTTTCAGCAGCTCGAATCGGCCTGGCGCGGCCTCAAGTTTGTGGTGGATCGCACCGATTTTCGCGAGAATATTCAGCTCGAATTGCTCAATGTCTCTCAACAGCAACTGCTCGACGATTTCCAGGACGCCACGGATATCACCCGCTCCGGCCTCTATAAGCATGTGTACACCAGCGCCTATGGCCAGTTCGGCGGCGAACCGATCACGGCCATGATTGCCAACTATGAGTTAGGGCCAGGGACACAAGATATCGAGCTGCTGGACTATGTCGCCAGGGTCGGGGCGATGGCCCACACGCCGTTTATGGCCTCCGCCGGGCCACAATTTTTCGGTCTTGACGATTTCCAGAACTTCCCAAATCTCCAAGATCTCAAGGCCATCTTGGAGGGACCACGCTATAACAAATGGCGGGCGCTGCGGGACAAACCGGATGCCCGCTACCTGGGCTTGACGGTCCCACGTTTTCTGTTGCGTTTACCCTACGATAAGAAAAACAACCCCATCCGGGCGTTTGTCTACGACGAGCAGGTGTCGGGCTCGCACGAGGACTATCTCTGGGGCAATACCGCGTTTGCCTTTGCCACCCGCTTGACCGAGAGTTTTGCGCGCTATCGCCTCTGCCAAAGTATCATTGGCCCGCAAAGTGGTGGGGCCGTCGAGGATCTCCCTTTACATCAGTTCCAGTCTATGGGACAGTTAGAGACGAAAATCCCGACAGAAGTGTTGATTTCCGACCGGCGCGATTATGAGTTAGCGGAGGAAGGTTTTATTGCGCTGACCATGCGCAAAGGCAGCGATAATGCCTGCTTCTTTGCGGCGAACTCGGTCCAAAAACCGAGGTTCTTTGGCAACAGCCCAGAAGGTAAAGAGGCCGAGACGAACTACAAGCTGGGCACCCAGTTCCCGTACCTCTTTCTGATCAATCGCCTGGCCCATTATCTCAAGGTCATCCAGCGCGAAAATCTCGGGAGCTTCAAAGAACGTACGGACTTGGAGCGCGAGCTGAATCAATGGATACGACAGTATGTAGTGGATCAAGAAAATCCTTCGGTCGCGGTGCGTGAACGCCGACCACTGCGGCAGGCGCAAATTACTGTGGAAAGTGTCGAGGGCGATCCAGGCTGGTATCGGGTCAATATGCGGGTACGACCCCACTTTAAGTATATGGGAGCCTATTTTACCCTCTCACTCGTGGGAAAAATCGAGGTGCCGCTCTAAGCGCTGCTGCCGGGAGGGGCGACCGACCGGGCGCCCCTACGACGAAGTTCGCTTCCCCTCTGCACACGACAGGAAGGCCCAGGATAGCATGCTCGGTAATTTTGGGAGCCTGGTGGAACGTCTCCAGCGGGCTGGAGAAATTGACACGGTGCTGCGCCACATCCGCCAGGGAATGCTGACCAGCCTGGCGCCGTGGCCACCGGAGATACTCCGCTCACGGCAGGACCAGCTGAAGCTGCAAGAGACGATCCAGGAGATTATCGAGCAGTACGAACCCCGCTTGCAGGACGTCAGCCTCACGACTGCTGCACCCTCCCAGGATCCGCTGGGGCTGCGGGTTGAAGCCAATGCCACCCTGGGGTTGAGCACGGGCCACGAGGTGGTCCACCTGCCGTTCTGGCTGGCCATGACGGTGTTGCCATCTGGTGAGGTCGCCGCCATGCGGGGACGCCTCGCCGCGGAACGCCAGGACGTATCGCGGTTGCTGGCCTCGGTGCTCCAGCATCTGCAGAAAATGCTCAATGTCCATCGCGGCAGCGTGCCCTTGTGGCCCTCGTATGGGATGCCGGACTTCAACGACATGGCCGCGCAGTTTCCCGACGCCATTCTGGAAATCCAGCAGGCCATCCAAACCTCCATTCGGCGCTATGAGCCGCGCCTGCACCAGGTGCGGGTACGCTATGTGCCGGACGACACCGAGCGCTTTCGGCTGCGCTTTGAGATTACCGCCCATCTGGCGGTGCCAGGGGAGATGCCAGTCGTGTGGTTTGAAAGCCTACTCGACACCTCGGGATACGTGGTGATTCGCAGGTGACAGCACATGTCCTTTAATACGTATTATGCGGATGAGCTGAGTTTCTTACGGGAGATGGGCCAGGCGTTTGCACGGACATATCCGCGCCTGGCGCCGTTTCTGGCGGAACCGGGCAGTGACCCGGACGTGGAGCGCTTACTCGAAGGGTTTGCGTTTCTCAGTGGCCGTTTACGGCAAAAGCTCGATGACGAATTGCCCGAGGTGACGCATGAACTCATGGGCTTACTCTGGCCGCACTATTTACGACCCGTGCCAGCCATGTCCCTGTTGCGCTTTGAGAGCATTCCAGACCGCGTGACCACGTCCCAGCACATTCCACGTGGCACGGAGGTCGATGCCGAACCGCTGGAGGGCACGCGCTGTCGCTTTCGCACCTGCTATGACGTCACCCTCCATCCACTCACGCTGCAAGCCCTCAGCGTGCGTCAGGTTGGCCCCACGGCGCAACTGACGCTGCGCTTTGCCTGTCATCCCCGGACTACGCTGGCGGCGATGCCCATGGATACCCTGCGGCTCTATTTTCATGGCGATCTCTTTGTCAGCCAAGCGCTCTATGTCTGGTTCTGCCATTATCTGGAGAGCATCAGCGTGCGCACCGCGGCAGACCTCCCTGCCGCCAGCGCGCCGCCGCCCAAGGTGCGCCCGGTCGGCTTCACGGAAGAGGAAAGCTTACTGCCGTATCCCCCCAACGCCTTTGTAGGCTATCGACTGCTGCAAGAATACTTTACGCTGCCGCGCAAATTTCTCTTTGTCGATGTCACGGGCCTGGCCCCGCATTTGGCCCGCCTGGAACGCGCCGACGGTTTTGAGCTGGCGTGTACGTTTTCCCGCCCGCTCGAAACCTCCGTGCATCTCACCGAGGATCATATCGCCTTACACTGCACCCCGATTGTCAACCTGTTCTCCCAGCCTGCCGATCCCATTCGCCTGGACCATCGCCAGGTCGAATATCTCGTGCGTCCGGCCGAATACGCCCCAGAACACTGTGAGATCAATACGATTGACCACGTCGTCGGCTGGGTCCAAGGGCAGGGCACGCCGCACGTCTATCAGCCGTTTTTGTCCTTTGATCGCGCCGTGATCGACGATGATCGCCAGGCCATTTATTATCGCACCCGTCTCAAACCAGCGGTCCTCGGCACGGGCACCGATCGCTACATCGCGTTTGTCACTCCTGCCGATACGCGGGCTGTTCCAGAGCCGGAAACGATTGCGCTCCGTCTCACCTGTAGCAACCGGCATCTGCCGGAACAGTTACGCATCGGGGACATTGCCCTGCATACGAGCACCTCCCCGGCCTTTGCCCGCTTTCACAATATCACCCCAGTGACGCCTAGCGTGCTGCCCCCGTTGGACGGGGGCTTGCCCTGGCAGTTGATTGCCAATATGGCGCTGCATTACTCCTCGCTGACGTCGCTGCCCACCTTACGCCGCCTGCTGTCCACCTACAATTTCCAGCAGCGCTACGACCTGCACAGTGCCCGTGAGCATGCCTTGCGGATGGAGGGCCTCGTGGCGATTCGGACCACAGCCATTGAGCGTCTCCTCAAAGGCTCGCCGATTCGCGGGGTGCAGATTGACCTGGAAGTGCACGGCAGCAAGTTTACCAGTGAAGGCGATTTGTATCTCTTTACCGCCATCTTGCACGAATTTTTCGCCCTCTACGCCACGATCAATTCCTTTCACACGTTCATCGTCCACAACGTCGAGCGGGGAGACACGTATCCATGGCCAGCGAAGATCGGCCAGCAGCCCCTGCTGTAAAATCCTCGGCACAGCGGACGGTGCTCGAGGCCCTGCTGCAGGCGATTCAGACGCCGTCCGTGGCCTCCGTTGAGACGGCGCTGTGGGAACAGCCCCACAGTTTCGCGTTTTTTCAAGCCGTGCGGCTCCTCCTGCAGGCGATGCCCCACGCCGCACCGCCGGGCTCGCCCCCGCGCCTGGTGACCGCGAGCGATATGGCAGGGTATGACCTCCGCACCGAGCGCCCACGGCGCCCGTTTAGCGAAGAAGCCCTGTACTTCCGAGCGCATACCAGCTTAGCGTTTCCCACCGCGGACATTGTCGCGCTTGCCCGTGCCGCAGCGCTCTCGCCTGACGAGACCAGCACGCCCCGTGCCGACACGCCACAGACGTTGCCGCCGGTGCACATGATCGTCAATTTCCTTGGGCTGTATGGCCCATCCTCCCCCTTGCCGACGTTTTATACGGAAGCCCTGCTGACGACCGGCGAGGAGGAGCCCATCTTGCGGCATTTTCTCGATCTGTTTCACCATCGTCTGCTGTCGTTGTTCTACCGCTGTTGGGAAAAATATCGCTACTATGTGCAATATCAACCCGCCGCAGAGGATACGTTCTCGTCCTGGCTCTTCGCCCTGATCGGCGTCAGCAGCGCCGAACGGCAGCAGCGGACGGATCTCGCCTGGCATCGCTTGCTGCCCTATCTGGGCCTGCTCACCATGCGGACGACCTCGGGCGCTGTGGTCGCCCGTCTCGTCGCCCACTATTTCCGGCAGATTCCGGTCCGTGTTGACGAGTGCATCGGGCGCTGGGTGCCCGTAGCCCTGGAACAACGGCTGCGTCTCGGTGAGGCCAATCAGCAACTCGGGGAAGATACGATACTCGGGGAGCGCTTTTACGACCGCAGTGGCAAATTTCGCCTTACCATTGGCCCGGTCTCGTGGGAGGTGTTGCAGCGTTTTTTGCCCACCGGCCTCTATGCGCATGAAATCCGCGCGCTTCTGTACTTTATCCTGCGCGACCCCTTAGAGTTTGACCTGGAATGCCAGGTATATGCCTCGGAGGTGCCGCCCTTACGCTTGCAGGACGACAGTCCCTGTCGTCTCGGGTGGTCAACCTGGCTTGGCGCACCACGCGAGGACACGGTGTCCGTCAGTTTTCCCGGACGGGATACCCGCGTTGGCACGACCCTATGAGGACGAGACATGCGTACCCCCGAGCCTGAAGCCCTACTGCACAAATTGAATCCCTACTGTCGCCAAGCTTTCGAACAGGCGGCCAGTGTCTGTATGCAACGGACCCATTATGAAGTGACCGTCGAGCATTGCCTGCTGTCCCTGGTCAGCGCACGGGACAACGACGTCGGCCTGATTCTGCAGCATTACCGCGTTGACGTGGCCCAGCTCACGCACGCCTTGCACAAGGCTCTGGAACACCTCCGCACTGGTAATCCACGCCGGCGTCCGGTGTTCTCGCCGGTGCTCTTTGACTGGTTGGCGGATGCCTGGCTGCTGGCGTCCCTGGACTATGGGCTCGCGGCACTGCGCTCTGGGGTGTTATGGACGGCCTTGCTCGCCGATGCGCCGCGCTGGCTCCCGGATGTGCCCCGCGAGGTGTGGCAGGAGATGCCGCCCGAGGCACTGCGCCAGACCTTGCTCACGCTGATCGCCACGTCCAGTGAAAGTCCGCCGCCCAGTCGTACCACCGCTCCAGGGCTGTCCCCAGCCCTGGCTGCCACAGAAGACAGTGCGTTACAACGCTTTACGATTGATTTCACGGGGAAAGCACGCGCCGGTGAGATTGACCCGGTCTTTTGTCGAGATCGCGAAATCCGTCAGATGATTGATATTCTGGGACGGCGGCGGAAAAACAATCCGCTGGCCGTCGGCGACGCCGGCGTCGGCAAAACCGCGGTGGTCGAAGGGCTGGCGCTGAAGATCGTGCAGGGTGACGTCCCAGACCTCTTACGCGATGTGGCCATTCATGGACTGGATCTGGGGCTGTTGCAGGCTGGGGCCGGGGTCCGGGGCGAATTTGAGAATCGGCTCAAGGCGGTCATTGCCGAAGTCAAAGCCTCGCCCACCCCGATCATTCTGTTTATTGACGAGGCCCATACGCTGATTGGCGCTGGCGGGGCGCCGGGCAGCGGTGATGCGGCCAATTTACTGAAGCCAGCCCTGGCACGTGGGGAGTTACGCACGATCGCGGCCACCACCTGGTCAGAGTACAAAAAATACTTTGAAAAAGATGCCGCGCTGGCCCGCCGCTTTCAGCTCGTCACCCTGGCAGAGCCGTCCCCCGACGAGGCCGTGGTGATCCTGCGTGGGCTGCGCGACACCTATGAAGCGGCGCACCAGGTGTATATTCGCGACGACGCCCTCGTCGCCGCGGCTCAGCTTTCGGCCCGTTACCTGGCCGGGCGGCAATTGCCGGATAAAGCGGTCGATCTGCTGGATACAGCCAGCGCCCGGGTCAAAATTCATCTCACCGCTAAACCGGATGCCCTCGACGACTGCGAACGCCGCCTGCACGCTGTGCGCCGCGAATTGGATGCCGTGCAGCGTGACAACGCCACCGTGGTGCAACACGAGGCCGCCCGCGTCGCGGCCCTGGAAGCCGACATCGACACGCTGGAAGCCGACATCAGCCGTCTGACGCAGCGCTGGGAGCAGGAACGGCAGGCGGTCCAGGAGCTGTTGCAGCTGCGCCAACAACTCACGGCGCCAGCCACCGACGCGGCGGCAGCTGCCCCAGCCAGCGACAACGCCAGCCTGCGTCAGACCTTTGATAACGCCAGGACCGCCCTGGCGGCGTTGCAGGGCGATGACCCCTTATTACAGTATGAAGTCACGCCTGCCGTCATTCGTACCGTCATTGCTGATTGGACCGGGATTCCAGTACGCGACATGCTGCACGATGACGTCGAGTCCCTGCTGACCTTTCGCAGCCGTCTGCAGCAGCGCATTCACGGGCAAGATGCGGCGCTGGCGGCCATCGATCGCGGCATACGGACGGCCAAGACCGGCCTCGGCAATCCGCAGGCCCCGCTCGGGGTCTTCCTGTTTGTCGGGCCCAGTGGGGTCGGCAAAACCGAGTGCGCTCTGGGCATGGCCGACCTGCTGTTCGGTGGCGCCCAGGCCATGGTCATCATTAACATGTCGGAGTTTCAAGAAAAGCATACCGTGTCGCGCCTCATTGGCTCCCCGCCCGGCTATGTCGGCTAGGGCGAGGGTGGTGTGTTGACCGAAGCCGTGCGGCACCGGCCGTACGCGCTCGTCTTGCTCGATGAAGTAGAAAAAGCCGACCCGGAAGTCATGAACTTGTTTTATCAAGTGTTTGACAAAGGCATGCTAGCCGATGGCGAAGGGCGCGTCATTGATTTCAAAAATACGGTCGTTTGTATGACCAGCAATCTCGCCTCCGATGTCATCAGCGCTTGGGGGCCAGACACTCCAGGCACCGTGCTCGCGGCCATTCGCCCCATCCTCAGCGCGCATTTCAAACCTGCCCTGCTGGCGCGCATGGAAATTGTCCCCTTCGTGCCGCTTGCAACGGAGGTGCTGCACAGTATTGTCACCATGAAACTCCAACAGCTCGCCACGCGCCTGGCCGCGCAGCAACGTATGCATGTGCAGTACGACCAGCGCGTGGTGCAGCAACTGGTGGCACGCTGCACGGAGGTCGAGAGCGGCGCTCGTAATATCGACCATATGATGCGGGCCACGCTGCTCCCTGATATCGCCACGGCCATTTTGCAGCAGATGCAGAGCGCAACGACCCCTCATACGCTGCAGATAGGGCTCGATCCGCAGGGGCTCTTTACCTACGATTTTCTGGTTTAACACCGAGGGAAGACGCGCTATGAACCACTTCCCCGATACCCTGAGCACCGTTGCTGAACTCATTAAAATTGCCACCTCGCTGTCCACGGAACCGGATCTGCAACGTCTGCTGAACATGATCGTGACTTCGGCGCGGACGTTGACGCATGCCGAGGTCGGCATGGTCTACTTGCTCGATCATACGAAGCGGCACTTGTATGTTGAAGTCTATCAAAACACCGCCGTACCCCTGCGCCACGAGGAGTTGCCCCAGGTTCCGCTGTATGTGGCGGACAAACCCCACCTGACGCATTGTTGTGCCTATTCTGCCTGCACGGGCAGCCTAGTGCAGATTGCCGACATCTATCAGTATTCCGGCTTTGACTGCAGCGATCTCCAGCGCCTAGACCGCGCCACCGCCTACCGCACCACGTCGGTGCTGGTCGTCCCTCTGCGCACCCCCAGCGGGGTCACCGTCGGGGTTTTACAACTGGCCAATTGCCACGAGCCCACGAACGCGCACGTGCAACCTTTTCCCGCGACGCTTGAGAGTGTCGTCACGGCCTTTGCCGCGCAAGCGGCGATGGCTATTGATAATGTCCGCCTCCTAGCGGAAAACCGCCGCCTGGTTGCACTGCTGGGGCAGCGCCAGCCAAACGCTGACGCCCATGTCTCTCTGAGCGCTCACCTACTGCCCGAGTCGCCAGCCGTCCCCAGCATCATTGGGGTCAGTCAGGCCATGCGCCAGGTCTTTAATATGGTACGGAAAGTTTGCTCTACCGACGCCACGGTGTTACTCCACGGCGAGACTGGCACGGGCAAAGAGCTCCTGGCCACGACGATTCACCATAACAGCCCGCGCCGGCAGCACGCTTTGATCAGTCATAATTGTGCCGCGCTCCCGGCAGATCTCCTCGAAAGCGAGTTTTTTGGCTATCGACGTGGCGCTTTTACCGGCGCCAATACGGAGAAACAAGGTCTGTTAGAGGCTGCCAACGGGGGGACGCGGTGTCTGGATGAAATTGGCGATATGCCCTTGAGCATGCAGGCCAAATTCCTGCGCGTCATCCAAGAGGGCGAGGTGCGGCCGCTCGGCGCCGTGCACAGTCTCAAGGTGGATATCCGTCTGATTGCGGCGACGCATCGGGATCTGCACGCCATGGTCGCCGCCCGCACCTTCCGAGAGGATCTTTACTATCGTCTGTGCGTCTTTCCCATTGATATTCCGCCGCTGCGCGCGCGCAAGGACGATCTCCCGGCCCTGCTGGCGCACACCCTCACCCTCTATGCGACGCAGTACCATAAAAGCCTGCAAGGCTTTACCCCACGGGCTTTTGAGGCAGTGTTACGGTATGACTATCCGGGCAATGTGCGCGAACTCAAAAACATCCTTGAACGGGCGGTGTTGCTCTGTGATGCAGGCCCCTATCTTGACCTGGAGCATCTGCCCGCCTCGCTGCAGGCACTGGCCTCCCAAACAACCGTGCTCTCCGGCAACCTGTCTGAGGAGGCCAGCCTGCCGGCAATCGTGCGCCAGTTTGAGATGTCGTTGATTGAACAAACACTGCGCCAACATAATTGGAACCAGACCAAGACCGCGCAGGCCCTGCGTGTGCCACGCCGGACGCTCCTGGAGAAAATGCAGCGCTATGCGATCAAACGCTGACGCACGACGGGTAACACGGTTGGCGATTTTTTGCACACCAGCGCAGAGGACTGCGCAAAAAATGGCGCAGGCGACAGCCCATGCTATAGTGTGCCGCTCACCTCTAGACGTCCGCACAAATCTAGACGATCAGTATATTTCGTAGGTTACACGGATGTGCGAGACAGGCACGCACCCGTTGGCATCGTTTGTGCATTGCTATCATGGCAAGAACCTATCGGTCGTACGCCGCGTGAGCGCGTAGGACACCCGATACAGACGCCATACATACGAAGGAACGCCGCCATGCCAACTCCAGCCTATATGTCGATCCAGGGCGAGAAACAAGGGGCGATTACCCAGGGCACGTTGACCGATGCCAGTGTAGGCAACATCTGGCAGCAAGATCACCAGAACGAGATTTTAGTTGAAGCCTTTCAGCACACTGTCTTGATTCCCACCGATCCGCAAAGCGGCCAGCCGACTGGGCAGCGGGTCCATCGTCCATTGACCATCACGAAAGTGTTTGATAAATCGTCGCCCTTACTCTACTCGGCGCTTACCAGTGGCGAACGGTTAACCAAAATAGAAATCAAATGGTATCGTACGAGTAAAGAAGGTCAGCAGGAACATTATTTTACACACATTCTGGAAGACGCCGTGATTGTGGACTTGACGGCCCGTATGCCGAACTGCCAGGATCCGGGACAGTCGCACTTTACGCATCTGGAAGACCTGACGTTTACCTACCGCAAAATTTCCTGGCGCCACGAGGTCTCGAGCACCGAGGGAAGCGACGACTGGCGGGCCCCGAATTTCTAAGCGCCTCGCACAGCAGGCCAGTACAAGGCCCATCTGTGGCGTAGGGGTGAATGGCCAGTTTGCCCCTACCGTGGCGCGACTCGCAGCGCCCGTGCCCTCTGACGCCAGCGGTAGGATGGTGCCCAATCATGCCGAGTGGACGGATCATGGCCGTCTGCTGCTCCCTCTGAAGGTGCCTTATGGCTCTCCTCCCTGCAAACATGGCGCACTTTGCCTTCGATGTCGCCGGTCTGACCCAGCAACTCCGCGTTACCCACTTTGTCGGTGACGAAGCGCTCTCGGCCCCGTTCAGCTTTACGATTGATCTTGCCTCGGATGACCCGGAGATTGCCTTCGCCTCGGTGCTCGGCAAACCGGCACGCCTCACGATGTATAGCGACAATGGAGAACGCTACGTCAACGGGCTACTCAGCGCCTTTGAGCAGCAGGGCGACCGTGGACGCTTTACGCTCTACCAGGCGGTCCTCGTGCCGCACCTCTGGCTCCTCGGGCTGCGCCAGCGCAGCCGCATTTTTCAGCAGCTGAGCGTGCCGGACATTATCGCCCAGGTGTTACGGGAAGCTGGGGTCGCCAGCGATCGCTACCGTTTTGTCTTACAAAACACCTATACGGCACGTGAATACTGTGTGCAGTATCGGGAGACGGATTTACACTTTGTCTCGCGCTTGCTGGAAGAAGAGGGCATTTTCTACTTTTTTGAACACACCGCGGCCCATCATGTCCTCGTCATGGCCGATGGCCCAGCGGCCCACACCAATATCGTGGCGCCCGCCACCCTGCCGTTTCGGGATCCCGCCGGCATGGTGACCTCGGAAGAATATGTGTTTCAGTATAGTTATGGCGAGTCGATACGTCCCGGCGCCGTGATGTTACATGACTTTGATTTTGCCAAACCGGCCCTGAATCTACGCTCCACCGCCCAGGCGGAACAGTTCCCGGCCCTGGAAATGTATGATTATCCTGGTGCCTTCCTGACGCCTGAGCGCGGCACAGCGTTGGCGCGGCGACGGCTTGAAGCCTTGCAAATGCCACGGCAAGTTGGGCGTGGCGCCAGTGTCTGCCGCCGTCTCCTACCGGGCTACCGTATGACGCTGTCCCAGCACCCGCGTGCAGAGTTCAATAAGGCGTACATAATCACACACGTGCACCACGCGGCCGCGCAACCCCAGGCGCTCGAAGAATTTTCCTCGGCTGCGGGGACCGATTATGCCAATGAGTTCCGCTGTATTCCCGCCACGGTGCCCTTTCGTCCCGTGCCCACGACGCCCAAACCGTTGGTCTATGGCTCCCAAACCGCCATCGTGGTGGGTCCGCCGGGGGAAGAAATTTACACCAATGAACATGGCCAGGTGAAAGTCCAGTTTCACTGGGATCGCGAGGGCAAATCCAACGAACAGAGTTCCTGCTGGATCCGCGTCAGTCAGAGCTGGGCCGGCGCGGCCTGGGGGAGTCTCCATCTCCCGCGCGTGGGTCAGGAAGTGATTGTACATTTTTTAGAAGGCGATCCAGACCGCCCGCTCATCACCGGTCGCGTCTACAACGGGGAACAGCCGCCGCCCTATCCGTTACCGGCGGAGAAAACCAAAAGCACCATCAAATCGCAGAGTAGCAAGGGCGGTGGTGGCTTTAACGAAATCCGTTTTGACGATGCGAAAGGCGCCGAACAGATCTTCGTGCATGCGGAAAAGGACGCGCATACCCGGATTAAACATGATGCCCTCACCTGGATCGGCCATGACCAGCATGTGGTCGTCAAACATGACCACTTCGCGCAGATTGACGGGACTGCGCATCATACCGTGCAAGGCGATCAGCACGAACGCGTGGCCGGCACTGTGTCACGGCAGGCCGGGGAGGATCTGCAGGAGCAAGTGGGTTTCAAATATGCGCTCGAAGCCGGGCGCGAGATCCACCTCAAGGCGGGAATGAATATCGTCCTCGAAGCTGGGCTGAGTATCACCTTAAAAGCCGGCGGGGGTTTTATTGTCGTTGGCCCAGCGGGTGTGACCATTTCCGGCATGCCGGTGCGGATCAATAGCGGTGGCTCTGCCGGTTCCGGTTCCGGTGCGTCCCCGGAGACGCCCGAGGCGCCTCTCGAAGCGACTACTGCAAATCCTGGGCGACAAACGCACCAGCGTGCTGCCGCCCCAGCACCTTTTGTGCCTCTCACGTCCGCGATGCTGGCCCAAGTACAAGTCTTGAAAGACGCGGCGCGGCGTGGGACGCCTTTTTGTGAGAAATGCCCATAATCGGGGTGCGTAGACAGCCGGGCCAGGCTACGAGGAGACACTATTGGAACATATACTACCGAATCACATTATCCCATACCTCTGGCGCAGCACTGCCACCCCTGACGCTCCAGCGATGTACGCGCTCCTGGATGGGGCACGCGATGAGCAAATCTACGCAGGGCTGATGCGCAGCGGGCGCGAGGACGAACGCTGTTGCCTCTATCGCGGCACACTAGATCCAGCCTTGGCCCAAGTTGCGCCGTATCTCGTGCGTCTGCACCCGCTGGCCCCACTGACCGACTGGCTGCTCGTGCGCGGCTGGGGCGCCAGTTGGGGCATTTTTGTCGAATCCTCGGCGTCCTTGCGTGAGTTGCAGCGGCATTTTCGACGCTTTCTCATGGTGTATGATGAGGATGGCAAGCCCCTCTATTTTCGGTACTATGATCCGCGTGTCTTGCGTACCTATCTGCCCATCTGCCAGTCAGACGAATTAGCGATCGTGTTTGGCCCAGTGACACACTATCTGATGGAGGGGGAATCACCGAGCCTGCTGGTGGAATATACGTTGACCCAAGGGCAATGCGACGAGCGCATCATCTCCCTTATTGAGCCATAGATCATGTGATGACAGAAGGAATGTCCTGATGCCGCCTGCTGCACGCGTTGGCGATATGCATGTCTGCCCCATGATGACCGGCCCGGTCCCCCATGTCGGAGGGCCCATCTTACCTGTCGGGTATCCCACGGTGCTCATTGGTGGGATGCCAGCCGCCCGGGTCGGCGATCGCGCCTTGTGCGTTGGTCCGGTCGATGTGATTATCCAGGGCTCACGCTCGGTGCTGATCGGCAACCAACCGGCCGCGCGTTTAGGTGACCGAACAGCGCACGGTGGCGTCATTGTGGTCGGGCATCCCACCGTCATCATTGGTGGCTAACACGCCAGGCCTCCCGTGCGGGCCTTTACTCGCGTGCTCCGGCCTGGCGCAGTAATTGCGCCACCCCCTCATAGCCCTGTGTGGTTGCCAGCCGTAAGGCAGTGCGGCCACCAGGATCACGAATCGAGACGTCCGCCCCATGTGCCAACAGCGTTTGCACGGGCGCACTATGCCCACGATTGGCGGCGACCATCAACGCCGTCCAGCCGCCTTGGTGGCGTGCATTCACCTGGGCGCCGTGGCGCAACAACGCTTCAACCACGGCCCCATGCCCGTGCGCCGCCGCCAACATAAGCCCGGTAAATCCACTGCTGTCCAAGGCGTTTGCCTGCGCCCCATAAGCGAGCAAAAGCGTCACGATGGCGCTCTGCCCAGCTTTCACGGCCCGTGTTAAGGCCGTCTGGCCATTGGCGTCTTGAGTGTGTACATCCGCCTTGCGGCTTAACAACGCCTCCACCACCGCCACGTGACCTTTGTCAGTCGCCGCCATCAAGACGCTGACACCCTGGGCATCCTGGATCACCGTATCCGCCCGGCGTTCCAAGAGCGCCAGTACCGTGGCCGTATGGCCATTCACGGCGGCCAGATATAAGGCGGTGCCCCCGCGCTGTGGCAGTTTGATGTTGGGAGGCGCCCCGGCGTTCAGTAACGCTTCCACGGTGGGCGTCACACCGCGTTCCGCCGCCAGCATTAAGGGAGTATAGCCCTGCACATCCTGGACATTTAGGTCGGCAGAACGTGCCAGGACTTCGACCGTCGCGGTATGGCCTTTGACTGCTGCCAGGTGTAAGGCCTGGCGCCCTTGCGGTGCCTCTTTACTCTGTCTGGTGGCTCCAACGTCAAGTAACGCCTGGACAATGGCCGTGTAGCCCTGCGTCGCAGCTGCCATCAAGACGGTTTCATGGCGCGCGTTCTGCTCATTGGCATCCGCACCGGCTTGCAGTAAAGCCTGCACCGCGTCTCCGTGCCCCCGCTCCGCCGCCAGCCCGAGGGCCGTGTGCTGCTGCACCGTGTTTTTCAGGCGTAGATCCGCTTTGGTCCGGATCAGTATCGTCAGGGACGCGACCTCGCCCCGTTCCGCTGCCAGATGCACCGGCGTCTCGCCATGCGTGTCGCGCGCGTTAACGTTGGCGCCAGCATCCACCAGCGTCTGCACTGTCTCGGCATGGCCCTTCAGGGCCGCGAGGTGCAAGGCGGTGCGCCCCTGGTTCGGTTCCTTGGCGTGCATATCTGCACCCACTTCCAGCAAACTGTGCACCACCGTCTTTTGCCCTTTGTCCGCCGCCGCCATGAGGGCCGTGTAGCCCCGCGGGTCGCGCAGTTCGAGATCCGCGCCACTCTTCGCCAGATCGCGCACTTTCTCGGCATTGCCGGCATTGACCAGGGAAAGGAGCGGGGACACGGGGATGGCGCTCGCAATGATGGAGGCTTTGCGCGTACAGGATGTCAGCCCAAACAGGGGAAGCAACATCAGAAAAATGATCTGCGTCATACGACTTTCCTTCTGAGGGTAATGTCCGGTGGTTGCAGAGTTTCGTAGGTTTTGACGCTGCACGTAAGCGGCTGCAGCGTGGGATGAGCGAGTGTCTTTCTTCTCGTGCTATGGTGCACTATGATAACATAGTTACAGAATGCATCGGGAGCAGGGACATGCTCGGATACTTATGCTAGAGAGGTGCCAATTTATGAGGCGTCCGCCTCCACATGGAGAGCCGGTGGAGTACGATGTTTTCCTTAACTATGCGCGGGAAGAGACGGATTGGTGCCTCAGACTAGTGCAGCGTTTACATGACGCAGGGGTCCGTGTGTGGCTTGATCTCGACGTCCCAAGTGGGGCTGATGTTCGCAGGCAAGTCGATGCGGCTTTACTCAGGGTACGCAAGATGGTCGCCGTCTGGACGCCACGGTATTTCGCCAAAGACTGGACTCTGGATGAAATCTATAGCATGCAAAATCGTGAGACGGCAGAGCGGCAAGAACTGATCATTCCAATTCTCCGTGAGCATAGTGAATCTATCCCGCCACTCTTGACAAGATACAACACGATTGACTTCCGTGATCTCGTCGCTGGAACCCGGTTTTGCGCCGGAGAGCCGTGCCGCGCTTGAAGACGCCGGTGTTACCTGTCTCTGCTATAGTGATCTTTTACGTACCCTGGTGCCTTGACAGCGTTATGTCAATGACCTGGTCAATGACTCTAAGATCTCGGAAAACGAACGCCAGCGTCAAGACGGGTGGTTTATTCCCCCTACCCTCGTAAGCGACAGCGCCCCCACGCCTCGCTCTGCCCTAGAGTATTTGCAGCGCTGGAGTGCTGAGGAGCAGGCACATCTTCTGGTGATTTTGGGCGATTGTGGGATTGGGAAGAGTACGCTATTAGAATATCTCGCCTATCAACTGGCGTGCGGCTCTCAAGACAATCCCACAGACCATCCCGCCCCGTTATCAACGTACGTACCGCAGACCACAGGATCAGGAGACCTACATGCAGGAGGAGACATGTCTCTACACTTTTCCCAACACCAGTTCAGCCAGATGGCCGACGCCCATTTTCTCGCTCGTGTGACGACGATTCTTCTCGATACCATGCCGGACGCATACGACACGCTGCACACGCCCGAGGGCCGCGGTGTTCTCCAGGCGCAATATGACAAAGCCCTGACGTATGGTTTCCGCAGCGAACTGGATGTGGGGCGCTATCTCATCACGGCTTGGCTTCTGGGCGTTGACTTTGATCAGCGTTTCCCGGCGATATCGGAAATTCTCGCCACATCCACTCTGACACCGAGCCAGAAGGCAGACGCCATCGAACAGCTCTCAACGACGCTCATCAAGACCTTAGAGATAGGAACGCCGTAATGGGATGGGGCGATACATTCAGCAACGCGTACGATACGGCTTCCGACACCGCGAAGCAGGCCGCGGAGGGCATGATGTCTTCAGCGCACGAGGCGGGTGTCGCGATCCTTGCAACGGCCAGCGCAGTCGCCGAGGGCACCGCCAACGTGGTGGGCTTTGGTCTGCAGGCGGTGGGGGAGACGGTGCTTATTGCCGGAAGAACCGCTGTGGCGACAACCGATATCCTCCTTGCAAACCATCCCGCCACGCGCCTGCCCTATCGCGCCGCCAGGCAGGCGTTGTCGGCGCAGCACACACCACGCGATACCCTGGTGGAACCATGTCCAACGACTTATGCCGGGAAGAGGCAGCGCTTGGAGGCGCGCCAACAATTGATCAGGCAAGGCCGTCAGACGGGCAACGCGGCTGCCGATCGTCTGGAGCGTAACAACGAGGCGGTAGAACTCGCGCGTCTGTCCAAGGACGTCTATGACCAAGGCGCGCCAGGGTACCCCGGCCACACACCGCCTCTGGGCTGGAGTCGCCTCAGCGATGCCGAGTTAGCAGGGCAAGGCATCCATCCAGCCTTGCTGCAGAAGAGCCAGGCCGTCATCTATCAGACACCTCCTGACTGGCCAGGGGGGCAGAAAACCGTCCTGGCTTTTCGTGGTACGGCGGATCTGGAGGATGCCATCGTCGATCATGACCAGGCGTTGGGACTTGCAACGACGCAATATGCCGCAGCGGCTCTGCTTGGCCCCCAGGTACAAAGGCACTTTGGCGCAGATGTGCTCGTCACGGGTCATTCGCTGGGCGGTGGGAAGGCGCAAGCCGCCGGGGTGACCGGCCAGTTGCAGGGCACGATGTTCAATGCTGCCGGGCTGCATCCTCTTTCCACTGGCGATGTGTTGCCGACAACGGGACAGTTCCAACAATTCCGCACATCGGGGGACCCACTCACCGCCGTCCAAAATTCTGCCGCCCTCCAAATGGGAGTCGCGGTGCTAGCCGGGCTGATCGCGATGCCAGTAGGCTTCGGCATGCAAGTGAGCGTTTTTTTGCAAAAACAATTGGGAATGTCCGAACTTTCTGCGGAAACTTCCGACTATGCTGACAAAGTCTTCATGGCTTTCCCACGAGGGCTCCGCAACCTCCTCGCTGACGGTCAGGTGCTCCCACCAGCACTCGGCACGATCCATGAAGTGCCGGCCATTGGAGATGATGGTCAACTGGTGTCCACGCTGGATGTGCAGGGGCAACACTCTATCGACAGTGTGATTAACGGCATCGAGCAGCAGAAAGTGGAAGATATGGCGACATTAACCCAGACCAGTCCATGAGCCTCACCGTGCGCATGGCTTTGGGCCTCCTCTATCGTCTTGGCAACGTGCCGGCTGTCAGCTCTGTAGGAAAGCACCGCGATGACGACCCTCGACTCTCGTAGATATTTTGCCGATCTCCGCGTCGCCGCCATGGTCGACGCTGTACAGCAAGGCGATGTCCCTGGCGTCACGCATGCCCTGGCGAGTGGCATCAGCGCGAACGCGCCAGGGAGCCAGGGGTTTCGCCCCATCCATTTTGTCTTCGTGGCGAAGGATCCCTCCGTGTTACAGCTCCTACTGTCGGCAGGCGCTGATCCCAATGCCCGCTTGGCCAACGGCAATCCCCCCTTATATTTTGCCGTGCGCCTGCCGAACTCGGACTTTACCCGTGTGCTCTTAGCGGCGGGCGCTGATCCCAATGCCCAAGGAGAGCATCGGCAGCCAGTTATCCATGAGGCGATCTATGCTCGTATGGCTGCCAATGTTGTGCTGCTCGCCCAAGCTGGCGCCGATGTGAATGCGGTGTGGGGGGGAAGCACACCGCTCCTCGCGGCTATCACCACGTTCGCCTGGCCTCTAGCGACTACCTTACTTGACTTGAACGCTGACACGGTTTTTCGGGATCACGCGGGGGTGAGTGCGGTCGATCAATTTTGCGCCCATATTGCCCGCGTGCCCCCAAGTGCGGCAAACCGTCAAGGTATTCCGCCCCTGTACGCCGCCTTGCAACGCCGAGGCGTCGCCATTCCCTGTGAGGAGACGGTGCGCAGGTTTCTCTGATAGGCACGAGAGACTACCGCAGCTCTTGTGGCCTCACGCTCGGTGTCCGCTGCTTAATGCCTCGCCATACCACTGGGCAGACCAGACACCGGGCCAGCAATCGCCGAGGTAACATTCCACAGCGGACTGTCCTGGTGCGCAGCTTCTCGCCCGTGCCCGCATACGCAGTGACATCCGCCACCAGGGCGAAAAAGCCCGTCTGCCGCGCATACCCCGGCACCGGCACCGCCACCAGCGGCGCGTAGGTATCCACGGTATGCAGGCGGGTGGTGTCCACCGCGGTGTGCAGACGCACGGTGACCGGATCATTCAAAAAGCTGGGGGCCAGTTCGTTGGTGAGGAAGTTGCCGTCCAGCCGCAGGTGTGTGGTGCCAGCGGGGATGGTGACGTGGGCAATGCTGAGGGCACTCACAGTCGCCGTCTCTGGGGCTACGCCGGCATCAGGATTGGTGGTCAGCAGCAGCGCCTGGGTGCCCTGGCTCGGACGCAGGGCCCCCAGCGCTGTAACGAGTCGCACGTCCCCCGTGGTGCTCATCCCCTGTAAGCCCGTCTCGAAGCTGCCGTCGGCGCCACCAAGGACGAAGGTGCTCGCCCCACTGGACGAAGCCAGAAGAAGCAGGAGCAGGGACAGCCACAGCAGAAGGGTGCGGGAGGGCAGGGTGGGCAGGGGCGATGCTCCTTAGAGGCGCATGTCTGTCGAATGTCATGACATCTTACGTGCGGTTATCTCTCGTCATGAGAAGCAAAGAATATAGACGATAGATCGTCTGGCTGCTCATCTCAAGAGGGGACATCTTGCCATTGGATGCGCCCTACCTCTTTTTGTCGTCACCGTTCAGGGTATGTCCTCTATCACCGGAGATTTTCCAGGCGACCATGCTCCCGTTGATCGAGGGTAGGAACCTCTGGAAAAGCCGACCACCGTGCCTCAGCTATTCCCAGGTATGCTGTGACGGATGATCGCATGAGGCTCTGCCGGCCATATCCGCGAGCCTCTGCGCTCAGCGCCATTGCCTGTTAAGGAACAGGCCGGCGCCTGAGAGGGCGAGTAGGAGCAGCGCCAGAGCGATCGCGTCATACAGCCACGGGAAGTTGAGGAGCCCTTCACCCGTATGCAGCATCTTGGCGATACGGACGATGTCCACGGTGTCCCGGCTGTCCTGGGAGACCGCGCCCGTAACCGGGTCAATATAGATCTGCTCTTTGGTCTTAGTTTCCAGGCGGTAGACCAGTCCACGGCCCATCTTCCGCAGTGCCAGTCGCTGGATGGTGCCCCCCGCGTCGGTGTGGGCGAAGGCGAGGTGCAGCGCCCTGGAGGGGGACACCGGCAACTCCTCGATCCGTGTACCCCGTGCCAGTGCAAGCGTGTTGGTGATCTTGACTCTACCGCTGGGGCTGAACTGCTCCCGATGGTCGAGGATCAGGCCGGTCAGAGCCATGATGACCAGCGCGAGACTCGCGCACGTCCCTACCCACATATGCAGCGTGACCAATCTTTCCATTGCTATGTTTGTCCTGCGTGTTGAGCAATGTGCAGCCGACGACGGCTGGTCGACCGCTCCTGTCGTGCGTAGGGGATGCCAGAGCGCTCGGACCGCCTCTGTCTCCCTGGCGAGACGCTAGTGCGGTTAGAGCGTGTAACACCCGTGCGCGCTGGGCAGAAGTGCCGGTTGCCGTGGTCTTGCCTGTCGTCACGGTCAATCCCCTCCCCTCTCCTCACGTGCCACACCCGTCTCAACAACACCATGTGTCCAAGACACAGCTTGACGCCAGTGAGGGGGTCTGATACCATTTCCTTATTCAGACCTGTCGGACAGTGGATTGATTTAGGGCGTATTGCAACCACTCTAAAAAAAGTGCTAAAAAGCTGGGGCTTTTCGACTTCATACTTCCCCGATTTTGACAGCACGCACAAGCCATACGCACCTCACCACACTGGATCCAGACCATCGTCACAACGCGTACAGCCTTTGCTCTGGAGGGCTCGGTCGTGTCTCATGAGCAACTGCCGCAAGGCGTCAGTAGTCGTGCCGTGCATGGAGGTGAGCGTCAGCAGCGTCTGGGGGATGCGGTGACCGTACCCATTTACCAGACGTCCACGTACGTGTTCCGTAATACCCAGGAGTTAATTGATTTCAAAGAAGGTCGCATTACGAAAGGCGAGTATGGGCGCTACGGCAATCCCACCGTGCAGGCTGCCGAACGCAAACTCGCGGCGCTCGAGCACGCCGAAGAGGCCTTACTGTGGGCCTCGGGGATGTGCGCCATTACGTCTGTCCTCCTCACTGTGCTGCGCCCGGGCCAGCATATGATTATCACCGCCGACTGCTATCGCCGCACGCGGCAATTCTGCGACACGATGCTCCGGCGGCTGGGTATTGAGGTCTCTGTGGTGCCGCCAAGTGATCCGCAGGCCGTCGAAGCCGCCGTGCGTGACACCACGCGGCTGGTCTTCTCCGAAGCCCCCACCAACCCGTATCTCTATGTCGTAGACTTGGAACAGATTGTGGCGCTGGCCAAGCGCCATAACCTGCGCACCATGATCGACAGCACGTTTGCCACGCCTTACAATCAGAACCCACTCGACTTTGGTATTGATCTGGTGATGCACAGCGCCACGAAGTATTTGGGTGGGCATAACGACATCATGGCCGGCGTCGTGGCGGGCAAGGCCTCCCTCCTGTCGGCGCTGCGCGAAGCGCAAGGGGTGCTCGGCGGGATCACCGACCCCAATACCGCCTATCTCTTACTGCGCGGCCTCAAAACTTTTGCGCTGCGCATGCAGCAACATAATGCCAATGGTCAGGCCCTGGCGACGTTGCTGGAAGCGCATCCGAAAGTGCGACGGGTCTACTATCCTGGCCTGCCCAGTCATCCCAGCTATGCGGTGGCGCAGGCGCAGATGCGCGGTTTTGGTGGCGTGGTGAGTTTTGAGATTGACGGCAGCCTGGAACAAACCAGCGCGTTTATTGATGCCCTCCGGCTGCCGTACATTGCGCCCAGCTTGGGCGGCGTGGAAAGCCTCGTCGAACAGCCCGCCCTGATGTCGTACTACGAGCTGGCGCCCGAGGACCGCCAACGTTTGGGTATTAGCGATGGCTTGGTGCGCTATGCCGCGGGTGTTGAGGATACGGCCGATCTGCTCGCAGACGTGGAGCAAGCACTCAAAATCTGCCTCTGAGGCGGCAGTATTGTGCTCGGTCACGACAGGCGTGCGTGCTGCAGGCCTACACGCCTGCAGCAGGACGTCTAGCGCTCTGGTGACGCCCGCTGCATTGGCAAGCGGGGCACCTGGCAGCATATGCGCCCACGCCTAGGACGGACATGCCGTGTAGGGCGTGCGCCACAGGTGTTGGATCTGCCAGTGTGGCACTAGGACCAAATGCCGCGACGGCGCTTAGCGGTACAGCCCTGGCGATGTACCGTTTCACCCCTGCCAGATGCCATCCACTATCCGGTGCTATATCTTGACGTCTGGAGTGGGCTGCCGCATGATGACACGTTGTCTAGCACCCCTAGGATCTGTTTACACTGAGGAGGTCACTGTGCCTGTTCCAGGAACAACTCTATCCAGTCTCCGTCCAATGATCCAAAGTACCAATGGCGCTGTTGTCGCGAGCCATCCTGCCGCCGCCATGGCAGGTCTGGAGATTTTACAGCGTGGCGGCACGGCTATTGACGCTGGCGTAGCCGTTGGCTTAGCCCTCAACGTGGTCCACGCCCACGAGTGCAACTTTCTCGGCGTCGCTCCCACCATCATGTATCTTGCTGACCGTCGCGAAGTTGTGACCATTGATGGGCTCGGCGTCTGGCCGCAGGCGGCGTCTATCGAGTATTTTCAGACGCATCACGCCGGCAAACTGCCGCCAGGGGTGTTACGGGCCCTCACGCCCGGAGGCGCAGATGCCTGGTTCACCGCCCTGGCGCAGTACGGCACCATGCGCTTCGCTGACGTCGCTGGAGCGGCCATTCACCTGGCCGACAATGGTTTTCCAGCGTACCGCTATCTCACTGCCGCCATCGAGAGTGCCCCGGAGACCTACGCCCGCTGGCCAGCCTCCGCCGCGGTGTTTCTGCCCCAGGGGCGTCCACCCAAAATCGGTGAGATGTTTTATCAAAAAGACCTCGCCGCCACCCTGCGCCACCTGGCGTCGGTGGAGGCCGCCCACCGAGGCGCTGGACGGGTACACGCCCTGCAAGCCGCCCGCGATGTGGTCTACACGGGAGCGCTGGCGGAGAAAATTGTCGCCTTCTGCCAGGGCGAAGGCGGCCTGTTGACCATGGCCGACCTGGCGGCCTACCACGCCCGCTGCGAGCCGCCGGCCATGGTGCACTACCGGGGCTATGACGTCTACTCTACCGGCCCGTGGGGCCAGGGTCCGACGTTCCCGCAGGCCCTAAAAATCCTCGAAGGCTTTGATTTGCAGGCCATGGGCCACAACAGCGCGGCGTATGTGCACACGGTAAATCAGGCGCTCAACCTGGCCTTTGCCGACCGCGAGCAGTACGTCGGCGATCCGGCCTTTGTCGATGTGCCCATGACCGAGTTGCTTTCCGAAGCCTACCTGCGCGAGCGCCGCAAGCTGATTGACCCACAGCGGGCCTGGCCGGTCATGCCGCCCGCCGGTGACCCGCGCCAGGGTCGTGCCACCCTGCCCGGTGCGCCGCAGTCGCCCGCCGCGGCCGCGGCCGCGCAGGCGATTGCCGGGCAAGAGGCCGCCGGGACGTCGTATTTTGGCGTCGTGGATCGGCACGGGAACATCTTTTCCTGCACCCCCAGCGAGGGGGCCAAGTCCGGCCCAATTATCCCCGGCACCGGCATGGCGCTATGTTTGCGTGGCTCGCAGTCCAAACTCATCCCCGGCCACGCCGCTGCCCTGGCACCGGGCAAACGCCCGCGTCTGACCCCGGCCCCGGCCCTGGCGCTCAAAGATGGCCAGCCAGTGATGGCCTTTGGTGGCTATGGGGGCGATCACATCCCGCAGGGCACGTTGCAGATCTTCTTGAATCGTGTCGAGTTCGGGCTTGATCCGCAGGAAGCGGTGGAAGCGCCGCGTTTCTACAGCTACAACTTCCCGAACTCCGGCTCGCCCTCGGCCTACAATCCGGGTCTGATGCGGGCCGAAGGGCGTATTACCCCGGACGTGCTCGCCGCCCTGCGGCAGCGCGGGCACACGGTAGAGGCGTATCCCGATTGGTGGGAAGGCTCTTGTCTGTACGGCATGATCCTGCGCAACCCGCAGACCGGCGTGCTGCAAGCCGGTGCCGATCCACGCGGTGAGGCGTACGCGGTGGGGTATTAATGACGCGTCGGGTCGCTACCTAGGCGATTTCCAGGGCTATGTACACCCTCTACAGATTGTCTGTAGGGCGGCATGACATGTCTTAGGAGCTGGGGTGGTCCGCCTGTGCTGTCCTCTCCGGGGGCAGGCGTGTCGGGAAAGGGCACGCGGCGGACCACTAGCGGCCCGTTGAGGTAGACCTGTACGCTGCAGGAGGCGTTTCTTGCAGAGGAGGGAGTGTAGTATGGCATCGAGGAGGCACAGCGGGCGACTTCCGACGAGGATACATGTGTTCTTAAGCCATGCATCAGAGGATGAGGCAGTGACGAGAACCGTGCTCAAGGCCCTAGAGGCGAGTGAGCTGCCTTGTTGGTTTTCGCCTCGCGATAGTCGCGCTGGAGAGGAGTACGGGCCGATGCTCGTGGCCGCGATGGAGCGGGCTAGGGTATGCGTCGTTATCTTTAGTCGGCATACTGAACGCTCTTCCAACGTCCACAGCGAAATCGTGTGTGCCGACAATGCGCATATCCCCATCATTCTTTTCCCTGTTGATGATGCACGTCCCTCACCAGAGGGTCTAGGATACTTTCTCAATCGTTTCAGTTGGCTTGGGGGCTCAGATGAGCCCTCACCAGCTCAAATGGAGGCGCTTGTGAGTAATGTGCGCAGATCCTTTCATCAAGAAGCTGGGACCGGAAGGCAGCCACGGCCTGCACGTCTGCCAAAGTCCACGCCGGACGCGTCAGCCCCAGGCCGACCGAGAAGGACAGTACAGCAACGCAGGGCAAGGGCCATTGAGGCATTGGCATCGTGGCTCCAGGACAGGTTAATCTTAGTTCAGGTGTGCTACAATTCACGCCTGCATTGGGGATAAGGAACCTCACACTCAAAACCGTCTTGGCAGCAACGCACCCTGGTATCAAGGTACGCGTCGACAACGATGTGCGATGTGCCACGCGTTGCGAACGACATCTTGGGGTAGGCCGAGATCATGAAAGCTTCGTTTGCGTTTTTGTAGATGCTGGAGTAGGTTCAGGCCTCTGCATCAACGGGCAAATCCTGTTTGGGGCAAACTACTGCGCGGGGGAAATCGGGCATACTAAAATCGCGTTGGAGGGTCCACCGTGCCATTGCGGGCAAACAGGGTGCCTCGAGACATTCGTTAAGGCCAGCGCAATATGTGATCGTGCGCAAGCTCGAGCCATTCATGCGAAGAACAGAAAGACTCAAACCATGCTTTCGGACGTGCCCAACGGCAATACCCCTTTCTCCGTTGCGCAGGCTTCTAAGGATGGAGACAAGATAGCTCAAAAAGTCGTTGACGAGATCGGACACAAGCTCGGTATCGGGATTGCCAATTATCTGAATATCCTCGATCCTGGCGCGGTCGTACTCGTGGGGGGAGTCATGAGCAAATTGTATACGCCCGTGTCACATGGCATAGACCGCGGGATTCGAGAGAATGCCCTATCGAATGTGGCACATACCCCTCTCATCTATTCACAATATGCCGACACCGGAGCGGCCTTGGGGGCTGCGCTGCTGTTTCATCCGCAATATCCTTGACCATTCGCACGGTAGATGGAGCACTGCCACAGCCTCTCCAATGGCCGTGTTGCCCGCACATCAGGCCTACTGTGGCTGTTAGCGAGGAGCGCTGGCAGGGTGCCAACCGCATCAAAAAATCCCGCAGGCCAGCCCCGTGGCGAGGAGTTGCCCTAACTCTTCGCATTGCGCCAGATGCTCGGCAGTCACCACGCCACGGCAGATCACCGGATCCGCCACCTGGCGCATGGGGTAGCCGAGCAGAATGCGGTCGATCTGCCGCACGGCGCCGGTGCCGTCGTTGCCCGCGCTGATGCATAAGGCATACGGTAGGTTGAGGCGATAGGGCTGGGCCGGGTAGAAAGTACGATCGAAGAAGTCTTTGAGGGCGCCGGACATATAGCCAAAATTTTCCGGCGTGCCAAACAGCACCCCGTGGCAGGTCCGTAGGTCATCTAACGTAGCGTCAAAGGCGCGGAGCACGCGGGTGTGCGTCTCGGGAACCTGACAGGCGCCCTGGTAGGCCGCGTCTGCCAGTTGGGCCGTGTTGCCGGTCTGCGAGTGATAGACGATGAGCAGTGTTTTCACGATTCATGCAGTGGGCTCGGTAGCCTCAAGATCCTCAAATAACGCCGCCACCGGCAGCCGGAACTGCAGCAGCACCGGCTCGCCAGTGAGTTCGTCAGCCCGGGTGAGAATGCGGACCCGCGTGGGTGAGTCGTAGACATACACTTGCTCCTGCGAGGCAAAGATGACCCAGACACATTCGACGCCAGCCCGGAAGTATTCCGCCACTTTGTTGACGATCTCATCCCACGTATTGGAGGGGCTGACCACCTCGACGGCCAGGTTGGGCACTACATCCCAGGCCTCCGCATGTGGCACACCGCGCTGCCGCGGCCAGCGGGCGTACGACACAAAGGCGACATCCGGACGACGTTTGCGCTGCACGGCAGGCGAAAGATTAAAAAGCACTTCCTGTACCGCTCTGCCCAGTCGATGCTGCCTGGCAAAGCTCATGAGATACCCGAGCAATTCCGACGCCAGCCATCCTTCGTTCGCTCCCATAGGCGCTAACTCCACAATTGTGCCGTCTACAACTTCGTAGAAGCGCTCGTCGTCCAACAGAGCGACTCCCTGTGCGGTCGGATTGTCAGTCTGTGTCATAGAGACCCCCTCTCACGCCTCATGCCGCTCACCATTGACACCATGTGCGCTATCGTATCATACTACGACTTCTTGAGCGCCAAAATCATCATGCAGCAGGATACGGACAGCCGACAAGACTTGTCAAGCGTGCCCCACCCCGCATCGGTGCACGCACACATCATTGTGCCGTATAGGCTCTTTGCTTTACTATGCCACGCATCTCGCCAGGGGAGAACTGGCCGGTAGTGCGCCACCTGGGACGCCGTGCCCACCAACCCTCCGTTCTGGGGGCTCCGTCCTTCAGGGCGGAGGGGAAAGAACGGTTGCCCCTGCAAAGGGGCAATTCCCCAAGGCTCCTGAGGCGGAAGATTCCCCTTGCATAGGATACAATAAAACTGATATCATGAAGCATGTCAGCCCTCACTTGGCGCTACCGCATCAAAGAGCAGACGACACGGGCACCGCTGCAGAAAATGGCGTCTGCCATCAACTATGTGTGGAATTATTGTAACGACGTGAGCCTGTTGGCGTCCCGTCGAGACAAGACCTGGCTCACGGCCTACGATCTGCACCAGCTGACCGCTGGCACCTCCAAGGACTTGCGCCTGTCTGCCGAGACGATTCAGCAAGTGTGCACCGAATATGTCACCAGACGACGCCAGTGCAAGCAGGCCAAGCTCAGGTGGCGCTCGCAGAAACGCTCGCTGGGCTGGATACCCTTCAAGGCCGCGTATATCAGGCTCCAAGGCGAGACGGTGACGTACTGTGGGCATCGGTTCCGCCTGTGGCTCTCGCGTCCCGTCGAAGGCGTCATGCAAACCGGCAGTTTTACCCAAGACGCGCGTGGGCGCTGGTACGTCAACTTCCAGTGCGCGGTGCGTGACGAGACCGCACCGGTGGGCCGTCTCGATCTTGGGATTGACCTGGGGCTCACCAGTCAAATTGCTTGTTCCGATGGCATCATCTATCACCGCGAGAATGTGACCCGTACGCATGCAGATGCCCTCGCCAGAAGCCAACGTGCCCACAAGAAGAAGCGCACGAAGGCGATACAGGCCACGATGGCCAACACCCGCAGCGACTGGACCCACAAAGCGACCACCGCCATTGCCCGGCGCGCCAAGCTGATCGTGATCGGGGATGTGTCGAGCACCACGCTCAGCCACACGCCCTTCGCCACCTCCACCTATGATGCGGCCTGGCACCGCGTCAGAACCCAGTTGACCTACAAAGCCAAGAGGCTTGCTGGGGTCTGTGTGCCAGGGCGTGAAACCTTCTCCAGTGTCACGTGCTCGGACTGTGGCGCACGCTCCGGCCCGCAAGGACTCCGTGGTCTGGGGGTAAGAACCTGGGTATGCCCGTGCTGCGGGGTCTCGCATGAGCGGGATGTCAACGCCGCAC
>SXND01000062.1 GCA_005777235.1 Pseudomonadota bacterium | reverse complement strand
TTCCAGCAGTGCGCTCAGCCCGGTAGCCGTGGTCGCCCCAAACGACGCCAGCAAGTAGTCGGAATACAAATCTGCTATCGGTTGTGATTTCATACGGGCGATTCTACACTTTTTTCGTTCCAGTCGCGTAAGGTGAGGTATGTGGTTGTCGAAGGCCAGGAAGGCCCTCAAAGTCTGGTGTGCCAGGACGTGGAACAACCGCAGCCCGGGCCAGGGCAAGTGCTGGTGCGTATGTATGCGCATGCGCTCAATTATCGCGATCTCGTCATCCTGGCGGGAGGGTACCCCCACAACGATACACGGCCGGTGCGGCCTGTGTCCGACGGCGCCGGCGAGGTCGTCGCCGTCGGGGCCGGGGTCGATGGCGTGCAGCCGGGCGATCGCGTCATGGCGCATCTGTCGCCGCACTGGCTGGCTGGTGAACTCACGACTGCCGCCTACGCTCGACTCCTCGGTGGGGGCATGGACGGCACCCTGGCGGAGTATTGCGTGTTCGAAGCCCACGGCGTGGTCAGCATACCAGCGCATCTGCGCTATGAGGAAGCCGCCACGTTACCCTGTGCGGCCCTCACGGCCTGGGAAGCGCTCATTCGACGTGGGCAGTTGGCTCCCGGCCAGACGGTCCTCCTCCTGGGGACGGGTGGGGTGTCGCTCTTTGGACTGCAGTTTGCGAAAATGGCGGGCGCCGGTGTCATCATCACCTCCAAGAGTAACGAGAAACTTCAAAAAGCCAGAGCGCTTGGGGCGGATGGCTGTGTGAACTACGCGGAGACCCCGGATTGGGACGTCGAGGTGCGTACCTTGACGCATGGCCGTGGCGTCGACCATGTTCTCGAGACTGGGGGTGGTGGGACACTGGAGAAGTCGATCCGCGCCTGTGCCTTTAATGGCCAGATCTCTCTCGTGGGTGTTTTGACGGGCCTTGCTGCCACGGCATCCCCGCTGGGAGCGATCCTGTCGGCTCTGCGCCTGCAAGGCATCTATGTGGCGAGTCGTGCTGCCTTTGAGGCGATGAATCGTGCCATTGAGCATCGCCAACTTCGTCCGGTGATTGATCGCGTGTTTCCCTTCGAGGAGGCCGCAGCAGCGTATGAATATTTCGCCTCGGCGCAGCATTTTGGCAAGGTGGTGATCTCGCACCAGTAATCAGGGCTTCGGCGCAGGACAAAGAAAAGGTGGTAGGAACCGTTTCTCCAGGCCCAGTGCGGTGCCTAACAAACGCCTGCAGCCGACTGCCTACAGCGTCCGCTCGTTCCTCGCTCCCGCTTCCGGCAGCGGCTGAGGCGCGGCGTTCGGCTTATCCAAAGCCAATCTGATTCTGCTAGGAGCGGAATGTGGGAACTGTGGGATTCGTAGCCGCCGTGGGATTCTTGTCACTCATTCTCCCAATCGCAGCAATCGTCGCACTTATTGTGGCATGGAAGAAGCGCCAGAACACCGGCGCCTTCCCCCGGTGGGCCACTGGGCTAGCCGCCTACGTGTTCGCGTTGCTTGCGCTTGCAGGTTTTGGTGCACGTCATGCGTTTGCTTGGCCTCGCATTACGCCTGGAGGAGAATTCGCTCTGGTTGGCGCTGCATACACTGCATACGTTTTCACGTTCATGGCATGGATTGTCATTCTAGGTCCGTTGAACAGTACGATTATATATCCCAAGAAGAGTGTCCTCCGGAAAGCGATTGCCGTTCTCATGTTCTTGATCTTCGCTGTCTTTCACGTATACTTAACTCCGTACTTCGCGGGTGTATTCTTTGAACCTTGTTTCAGCTACCTTGTGCAATCCCAGCAAGTGACAGATTTTTTGGCAAGAACTGGCGCTGGCGTGGCAACAATGAGTCTCCTTGGTCTCAACATGCTCGTTACGGGCATGATCGCGTCATTTGGACCCGCATATCTGGAGACTCTTCGCGGCGTGTGAAGCTAAACGTGAGGGAGTCCCTGGAGATGTCGTGGCCTGCCTTCAATGCGTTGGGCGATCTGCCCATCGGGGTCTATCGGGCCACCCTTGCTGAGGTCATCGAGCACTTTGGCCATGGCACTGCACAGCGTGTGACCATCACCGCACGTCTGGAACGCATCTCTGCGCTGGCGCGTCGTACAGGTGCTGTGCAGCGATTCATTATCTTCGGGAGTTACGTCACCGCTGAGCCCAACCCGCGTGACGTGGACATCTTTCTGGTGATGCGGGACGCTTTTCAACCGTGCGATGCCCCTCCTGAGGTACAGAGCCTCTTCCGGCATGACACAGCGGAAAGGATGTGGGGTGCGAGCATCTTTTGGGTGAATGCCGCGACGAGTTTTGCTGACACAGAAGACTTAATCATCGGCTGGCAGACGCGCCGTGATCTACAACGGCGTGGTATTGTGGAGGTCATGGAGCATGATACAAAATGATATGGAGCTTCAGGCAGCGCAAGAGTATGTCTTACGCTTTGAACGCATTTTGGCTGCGGCATGGACGACATATTCCCCAGAAGCATACGAAGCAATGGCCAGTAGTTACCTAGCGGAAATTGAGCGTGTCAACGCAGAGATTCTTGCGTACTTGAAGCACGCCCCGTCGAAAGAGGCAGTATAGCCATAGCAGAGGGAGCACCAGTCTGATCTGTAGCTCTAAATGGTCCACAGTCTTCCATGTGGTCCGGAGCCGAACAAGGGCCTGGAGCTGACTGCCTACAGGGTCCGCTCCTACGTCGCTCCCGCTTTCGGCAGCAGCTCAGGCCTGGCGTTCGGCTGCGCAACGGATCAAGGACGACGGAGAGGATGGAGGGTCATCCCTATGAGCACCATGGACACACAGCCGCCCCACCTCTTGACCGTGGACGAGATCGTGACGTTCCCTGGGGTACCCGCTGATCATCGCTTCTCCTACGGTCCGGACCCTGCACAGTTCGGTGATCTCTACCTTCCGCCGTCTCGCGGCCCACACCCCGTGGTGCTCCTCCTGCACGGGGGCTGTTGGCGTTGGCGGGGACAATACGGACTGACCCCGCTTGGCCAGCTTGCGGCGGCGTTCAGACAGGAAGGGCTGGCCGTCTGGAATATGGAATACCGTTGCCTCGGCAATGGGGGTGGCTGGCCCACGACCTTTCGCGATGTGGCCAGGGGGGCAGACTTTCTCCGGACGCTCGCGCCTCAATGCGCGCTGGACCTCTCCCGGCTGGTCACCGTGGGGCATTCAGCGGGGGGGCATTTAGCGCTGTGGCTCGCGGGGCGTCATCACCTCCCGGACACCAGCCCCCTGCATGTGGCAGGGGGCGTGCGCGTCCACGGCGTCGTGTCCTTAGCCGGGATTCCTGACCTCATCGCCGGGGTGCAGAGGAACATCTGTCGTGGGGCCTGCCACGAGGTCGTCGGGGGTCTCCCCGAAGCCGTGCCACAACGGTATCAGCACGCCTCCCCCCATGCGTTGCTGCCCTTTGGGGTCCCGCAATGGCATCTGGTCGGCACCCAGGATCAGCTCGTGCCCGCGGCGTACCTCACACAATATATTGAGGTGGCCACTCACCACGACGAAGTGCGCCTGGAGATTCTCCCAGATGCAGGGCATTTCGAGTTGATTGTTCCCACCACTGCCGTGTGGCCAGCGGTGCGCCATGCCGTGCTCGCGCTCGTGAAGCGGGCGCAGGGCGACACGACAGGGAGCAGACACGTATGAGCCAGGCTCTGTCGCATGGTGGGGGTCGCGAGGCAATCCTGGTGTCTGTGCCAGTGCACTGCGCCGAACGCCGGGCCTGCAGCCGACCGCTTACAGCGTACGCTCGTTCCTCGCTTCCGCTTCCAGCGGCGGCTGAGGCCCGGCGTTCGGCGCTCACAGGGCGCAGCAGAAAAAACCAGGAAAAATTTCAAAGAAGGCGTAGAATTTCACCAAAATGTGCGGCCTTTTGCATAATTGCCTCCTCTATGTCTAAGGAGAGAGCCCATGCCTACAACGAGGAGTCCCGAAGAGCGACTCATCGTCCATTCCGATCCAGACATCATGGGTGGAGTCCCAGTATTTCTGGGGACGCGCGTTCCCGTCCAGACCTTGTTTGATTACCTGATGGATGGGTGTAGCATTGATGAATTCCTAGAGAATTTCCCGACAGTAAGCCGCGCACAAGTCCTCTCCCTGTTGACCTGTGCGGCCTTCCGTACGGTGGAAAGCGTTGCGGCCTCGTGAAAATTCTGCTCGATGAGAATCTCCCGCGCTACCTCAAGCGGTTCTTGACAGACCATGAGGTCCAAACCGTGCAAGACATGGGCTGGGCTGGGCTCAAAAATGGGCCATTATTGGCGCGAGCAGGATCACAGTTTGCGCTCTTTCTCACGGCCGACAAAAATTTGCGCTACCAGCAGAATCTTGAGGGTCGGACGTTAGCGATCATCGTGTTGCCTTCCAACCGCTTACCCATTGTAAAAACCTTGGAAGGGCAGCTCAAAGCCCGTATTGAGCAGGTGACAGTGGGGGACTATATTGAGCTGTGAGGCCCGCCAGAGGTTGGACACCCAAAGCACAAGTCCGTGCCAGATCCTGCGCCGAACCAGGGCCTGGAGCTGACGGGGAACAAGCTCCGCTCGTGCCTCGCTCCACTTGTTCCCCGCAGCTCAGGCCAAGCGTTAGACCTGAGACCATTCTGCAAAAGTCCTCTTGATTCACGGTCATCTATGTCCGATACTCTCTACCATGACAGGGAACGAGTTCATTCGTAAAATCAGAAGCCTCGGGCGGAAACGTGGCGTGCAGGTGGCCTTTGTGCATGAACGTGGTAAAGGGAGCCATGGCACGCTGTACTATGGGGAGAAGCTGACCATCGTCCGGAATCCGAAAGATGAACTCAGGACAGGCACCCTCCATGCCATGTTGATGCAACTCGATTTAACACTCAGAGAGCTGTAGGAATGATGATGGACCACTTTGTGTATCCCGCCACGCTCACGCCTGATGTCCAGGATGGCGGGTTCGTCGTCACGTTTGTGGATGTCCCCGAAGCCATTACCCAAGGGGACGATGTCCCCGAGGCGTTGCGCCACGCAGCGGATTGTCTAGACGAAGCGCTGGCGGGACGTATTCGACGTCGTGATGACCTTCCCACACCCTCGCCTGTCCGGCCTGGACAATATGCCGTGGCGGTGCCGGCCCAAACCGCGACGAAAGCGGCCTTGTATACGGCCTTACGTCAGACCAAACTCACCCAAGTAGATCTTGCCGCACGGTTGCAGTGCGACGAAAAAGAGGTCCGCCGCTTGCTGGATCCCCGTCACGCTTCGAAACTGTCCCGCCTAGAAGCGGCGCTCGCCCTCTTAGGGCAGCAAATAGTCATCGGCGTGCAACCTGTCAAGAGGACGGACGCCCAGGGCAGCCAAGGCACAGTCGCGCACTCTACGCGCACGTTCGCCAAAGGCAAAGCCAAACCACAGCGGCAACGGGGGAAAGGGGTCTAACCAAGGCGTGCAACGGACAGTGGGGGGCTCCGGGGGGAGTGCTCATCTCTGTAGTTTTTGGTGTCCCCCACTGCCGCTGACGCCCAGCGTTAGGCCCCAGGCACAACACCAAGGCAAGGACAAAACGAACGTCCTTATCCTTGGCCGGGCAGACTCTCCCCTGGGCACAGTCGCTCCAGGCGTGCAGCCAGCGTCAACGGTCGCCCAGCGTGGGGGCGCACGCAGCGCCAGTGGCTCCGACCACCGTGGGGGCCCCAGCCCCATATGCATCAAGCGAAGCTGCTTGGTCTTCTCGCACGAGCTTCCTTGGGGTCTCACTCTCCCGATCAGGCACGGGGACGTCCAACAATTGATAACTGGTTTGTCGTTTCCGTTTCTGTTTGCACAGCAGAGGCTCCAT
>SXND01000061.1 GCA_005777235.1 Pseudomonadota bacterium | reverse complement strand
TTCGCCGGTTTTCATCTCGGCGATTTTGCCCTCGTGCAAGACCACGCCGCCAATGAGCTGGACATCAAAGTGGCGCATGTTCAAGACACGCTTGGACATTTCACGCGCCACCGCGAAGGCTTCGGGCAGGATGTCATCGAGTGAGGCGCCCTGGGCGAGACGCTCACGGAAGCGTGGGGTGTACGCCCGGAGGTCATCGAACGAGAGCGGTGTGAGTGTGGCTTCCTGGTGATTGATGGTATCAATGAGGGGTTGGATACGTTTGAGTTCGCGTTCGTTCTTACTCCCGAACACCTTGCGTAGTAGTGTACTCAACATACTCTATCTCCTGCCTGGTCAAGGATGAAGGGCTTTGTTCATATGTGCACGGTCGGTGGAGACGTTTCGAGACCGTAGACTCCCACTTCCCCTTTTATGGTACCAGAATGCCCAACGTCCAGCCAAGGGAAAACGTGGGAAACGAGGACGACAATTCCCAGCGTGTCGGCACCGAGGAAAAGAGGCGTCCTCTCCTACGTATCTACGGCGGAGAGCCCGAGTTCGGCGCGTTGCCAAATGGCGCCATACCAGCACTCAACGGCCAGTGGGCCGGCGGCATCGCGTGGCTCTTCCGCAATACTGGGGCGGACCGTCGTCCCACCGAGGACACGCTCAACTGCTGGCGCGGCGGGTGTATGCCAACCTACGCCGCCCACGCTCACGATGGCGCTGGCCTCCGGTACACAATCCACCACGGTGGGGTCGGAGCCATCTGGGTTGCCTGACTCCTGCATCACGGCGACGGTCTGCACACCCATCTGCTCACAGGCGTGAATGGTCTGCATAAAATCGATGGTGTTATTGCCACCCGTCCCACCCACATCGGCGCTGATCAGGGCCACCTGGGCCCCCATGAGGCGGGCCATGCGGGCCATCATCCAGCCCTGGCGTTCTTTGAGTATCTGCGAGTCCTGCCAGCCGCGTCCAATGACGACACCGACAAACTGGATATCGTGGCCATGACGCCGGTACAGTTCCCGGAGGAGAAAATTGTGCGTATGGCCGTACGTTGCGGCCCGGGCTGGGGCCCGGTAGTTGCCATTGACGAGGGCGCCGTCGAGCATCTCATTGGGATGCAGGAAAGTCGGTTCCAGGCCCTGGGTGTGCTGGCCGTAGAGGAAGGTCTGGGCCATTAAGCCTTGCTGGTGCAAGAGATTCACGTAGACCACCCGTGGCAGGTCCGGAGCAACGGGATACAGGGCATACGTGTCGACACGTGGTGGCTCCAGCGCCGCGGTGGCACGGGCGAGGTACACCGCCGCCTTGAGTTTCACCCGGTGCAACGCGGCATCAAACTCCGCGTTGGTGACGCCAGGGGCGGGCTGACAGACGAGGACGAGATTGGCGGTATCAGCAGCAATGCAGTACGGGGCCGCCGGGCCACTCATGTCAATGGTGGCCTCGACTGGCGACAGGGCCCCACTGGTGGGTTGGGGAAAGGTGGCGCAGACCACCACCGTCGCGCCTGGCAAGCGATGGGTTCGTCCATCCCCGGCGGGCATGCTCGTACCAAAAAAGCCAGGATATACGGTCGAACGACCCCGGACTTTCACCTGCGGCGCTACGGTATCGAGCACGTGCACAAGACGGCAGGATTCGCCAGGGTGGGCGAGGTGCATATCGAGCTGGGCCATAGCCTGTGGTTCAGCGAGTGCCGCCAGGAGGGCCGTGCGGTCAATGGTGAGGGTGCCATCCTGATAGCGCGTCTCAGACGCAAAGGCCAGACGCTGGACCGGGAATGAGCCGATTTCGAGTCGAAAAGCATCGGTGTTCATAACGTCTCTGTGGCGGCTAGGCGTGTGGCGACGAGTCAGCGTGCGCCACAGCACGGATGGGCAGGTGCATGGTCACCCGCTGTGGCATCAAGCACCCGAGCGTATCACTGCAGGCCTGATAGCCCACCGTGACTTCCACTGTGGTGTCTGCGCCAGGTGGTGTAAAGGTCAGCGGCAGGGTCACACGAATGGTCCCCTCGTAAATATAAAAATCTTCGTCCAGGCCTTCCAGCCGGTGCAAGGTGGGCGGTGGGAATTGTGGCGGATCCAGGCGTAAGCCTGCCACAGGGGCGACGGTGAGCGTGACGGGAATGAAACCCTCGGGGATCGGCTGCCCATAGATGTGGAAACCATGGGCAATGGTGAGCTCAACCGTGAGCTGTAGACCGTGCGCCACACGCGAGGGGGGCGCATCCAGCCAGGCGGAAAGCTGTATGTTCTGCCCTTGGCCCTGCACGACGGGGCCCATGGCAGCATCGAGAGGTTGTGTCACCGGGATGTCTCCTCACAGTTGCGATCCCTGACCGGAATGAGCAGGGCAGCGATCTGAGCGCTTGCGCCCCTTCTATGGACTGCGACAGTAGCAGCCAGAAGTGTGCAGCGCGGGGCGCCTTGGGCAGCCCGCTGCTCGATAGGTTGTCACACCTGACTACTGCGGGTTGATACCCGCCTGGCGCAGCAGAGCCGCCAAGCGCTCGGCGCGTTGATCCGCTTCGTCGGCCCGTTGGCGCTCTTCATCGGCCCGTTGACGCTCTTCATCGGCGCGTTGGTCGGCCTCGGTAGCGCGTTGACGCTCTTCGTCGGCGCGTTGGTCGGCCTCGGTGGCGCGTTGATCCGCCTGAGCGGCCTGCTGCGCTGCTGCGTCAGCCCGCTCCTTGCCAGTCGGAATCAGGACGCCCTGGGCGTCGGTCCAGCGTAACCACGTATCGTGGCGCTCTTCAAAGACGCCGTCCCACAACGTCAAGCCGAGCTGGAGCGCCGGGAAACGTGCCTGCCGTTGGTGGGCATAACGCCGCGCACTGAGACGAAACACCGTAAGTACTTGAGGCATGACCTGGAGCAACGGATCGTACACCACATAGTAATCCGCGCCCATCCTGGCATATTTGTCTTTTTTGTCATCGCTCTCGCCCCCGACGGTGTTCGAGACGATTTCGAGGACCAGCTCCGGTGGCTTGCCGAACTCCCACATGAAATAGGAGCGGTGTTCTTTCCGCCACCAGTCTGCGGCGATCTCGACATCGAGACTGAGAAACATGTCCGGCACAATCGCCGGCTGACGGGCTTGAGCAAAGATCCCGACATTCGCTGCCGCCAAAAACGACCGCCCAGCCCCTGGGCCGGCCCACGAACTATAGAGTGGTTCAGTGAGCAAGCGCTGCTGCTTTTCGGAAGGCAGGTTATCCACGGGCGTGTCATCCTCTGTGACCAGATGTTGGACATCGGGTAGGACATCAACCGCGTCTTGTGACATGGCATCCCTCATACAAACCACATAAACAGGACGATGGACATTTGTACACTACACACGATCATATCCGAGGCCACCGCCTGTGGCAAGGGGCACGGGGCCGCTAGTTATGGCACCAAGACAATTTTGCCGTAGGCCCGCGACTCAATCACCGCATGATGCGCCTGAGCCGCGTCTACCAACGGAAACTCCTGCCCAATGACTGGCCGCAACGCCCCAGTGGCTAATCCGGCAACAAGCGCCGCGTGCATACTAACCAGCTCGCGCTCTGAGGCATTCCCCAGACTAATCCCCAAAATGGCCGCGTCACGGCTCATGGCCGCCCGTGGATTGACGGTGACCGTGCCCTGATTGCCCGGCCCACGGTTGCCAATGGCGGCAATCCGACCCCCACGTGCAATGACGTTCAAATCATTGCCCAGGTTCACATTGGCCAGCATTTCAACAATGATATCGACCCCGCGGCCATCCGTCAGGCGCATGACCTCCTCCATATAACCTGACTCACCTTACGCGACTGGAACGAAAAAAGTGTAGAATCGCCCGTATGAAATCACAACCGATAGCAGATTTGTATTCCGACTACTTGCTGGCGTCGTTTGGGGCGACCACGGCTACCGGGCTGAGCGCACTGCTGGAA
>SXND01000011.1 GCA_005777235.1 Pseudomonadota bacterium | reverse complement strand
TTCATCACACGCCTTCATTATCCGCTGACGTAAATCCAATGATATCGATGCTACCATCCACAACGCCCTCCTACAGCGTGCCCCCTTTATACCATACCCGGCCATAAAACAGTATGTAAATTATGAAAATGCTCTAGTGCCTCAACCGAGCGCATGTGAGACATATCCTGGGTGCGCCGGGCTCCAGCGTGGCTTTGGGAGCCGGGCTGGAGCCCGGCGCTCCCAGGGGGCAACACCTGGCACCACAGCTCGGTGAAGGCACGAGCCGGTCGCCCCTACGACGCTATGCCACCAAGGAGCACAGCCCTATGGTCCCACCTCTACGCCACCACCGTCTCCCCTGGGCCGCGCTGTCGCTGCGGGCCGTGTCAGCTCTCCTGGGTGCCCTGGCACTCCTGCTCGGCTTGCCATACGGGTGTCGTGAGGCCCCGCAACGTACGCATACGCCTGGGCCGTCCGACAGCCTGGGCCTGGTGTTTGTGCGTATTCCGGCGGGGGAGTTCCGCATGGGGTCGGACACAGCGGGCGCCACGGCGCAGCCCGTGCATACGGTGCGCTTGAGCAAGCCGTTTGACCTGGGAAAATACGAGGTCACGCAAGCGCAGTGGCATCAGGTGATGGAGGGGAATCTCAGCCAGGTAAAGGGCGCCAATCTGCCCGTCGAATCTGTGTCCTGGCACGATGTGCAGGCCTTCATCACCAGGCTCAACGCCCGTGCACCGGGCGTACGCTACCGTCTGCCGACGGAAGCGGAGTGGGAGTACGCGGCGCGGGGCAGCGAGGGGCGCGTCTATCCGTGGGGCAATCAATTCGAGGGCCAGCGCCTTAATGCCTGCGATCAGCGCTGCACGTATCCGTGGAAAGAGCAAGGTGTGGACGACGGCTACGCCACGGGCGCTCCAGTGGGGAGCTACGCCGAGGGCCAGAGTCCCTCTGGCGTGCAGGATATGGCGGGCAATGTCTGGGAATGGGTCGCTGACTGGTATGCGCCGGATACCTACAAGGCCCGGGCTGCCAGCGGACAGACAGTGGTGGACCCGCGCGGTCCTGCCAGCGGGGTCAACCGTGGCTTGCGGGGCGGGAGTTGGAACGACGCGGCGGACCACTGCCAGTCCAGTCACCGTGGCTATGCCCATCCGGATAACCGCTTGCAGTACGTCGGCTTTCGCCTGCTGCGCGAGGTGCCGTGAGGGCCCGCTGCCCGTGTCAGGTGGAGCGACCAGCCGGTTGCCCCGACAACGCCGCCAGGCAGAGAAAAGCACTGAAGTTGTGGACCGAAGTTTTTATAGAGTCGGCGGTTCCAAAATGGCAGTTCTCGACCGATTCGTGACATACGGCCGGGGCCCGGGGAATGGAGGACAATGAGGCACGCATGGGGCTCTTCTTGTTGCACACAGGATCGAGCATCGTAGGACATCTTACGGGTTACACACGCAGTGGTCGAGCATGAGCAGCCAAGAGGACGGCCGGCTGTTCCCGAGTCGTACCTCTCTTGCTGCAGAGCCGGACGCTCCAAAAATACCAGCACATCCATGGATTGCACACACCGTACTCGTGTAGCATAATCATGGTCTGAGCCTAGACTCGACGCGCGTCTCTCCTGACGCCCAGAACTTTGACGCGCTGATGCAGACTTCAGGAAAGCTGGCTACAAGGCTCTTGACGCCAACGAGTTTAGCGGGACCATGATCACAGGAGGGCAAGGCCACGCGTGACAGGCCCACCACAGCAGACCAAGGGAAAAAGGTGAGGCGACTCGCATGAGTGGACACGACTTTCTGGTGCGGCCTCTTGGCGTGCCGGCCCATCCTGCGACCTCGCTGACCTACAGTGCGACAGTCGCTTGGGACGACGATATATCTGAGCGTGGATGGGTCGAGTGAGACACCAAGGCGGGCCTGGCTATGCGTGTAGCTGCCTTGCTGGCATACGTCGCACGGCTTCCTCCCCCCAATGAAGCGGGGGGCTTCACAACGGATTCTTGAGGAGAAAGGCGATGCGATCTCGCATCATGAGATACCATTACGTGGTTGCGCTGGTGTTGTGTTGTGCTCCTGGCATCGCACAAGCCGAGAATATCTGTCGTATGTATGAGCATATACACTACGGGGGCGAAGTCCTCAAGCTTGGGGCGGACCAACAAATAGCCAATCTCCAGAAAAGATGGGGTGACAGAATTTCCTCGCTGCGCGTCTCGCCTCGTTGTGAGCTGAGAGTATGCGAGCACGATAATTTTCGAGGACAGTGCAGAACCTATGCCGGGGATGTCCCCCATTTACAGGACTGGGGGGATAGGATCTCATCCGCACATTGCGAGTGCCGAGAGGAAAAACATCACCAAAGACACGAACGCGGAGGGCGCGAGGAACGCGGAGGGCGCGAGGAACGCGGAGGGCGCGAGGAGCGAGATGGGCGACGCTGGTGAGTGCGCTGAGCATTGCTCAACGCCGCAACGGCTCCGGGAGGGTGGCGAGCCAGCCGAGTGCGAGGACACCCCAGAGTCCGATGAGGATCGCCTCTGCCGCATCATCGTGCAGTGTGGTGGGACGCCGTGCCCCGGACCAGGTGATGATACGCCGCGCCAGGCTCATAACATGCTCTTTGGCCTGCACCCCACTGCGCTGCTCGCGGCTATAGAGGAACTGACGGCGCCAAGTTTCGGCGCTGATCTGGCGTACGGGTAGCTGGCGGTGCTTGGCTTCACCAGATCCGTGCGAGAAGCCCCTGGCTTCAGCCACGGAGAGGAAAGCACGGTTGGCCGTCCTCGGCCAACAGCTTTTTCTGGCGTGTTCAACGTGTTCCCTCCCGTGTTCAGTGTTGAGAATCCCGGATACATGCTATACTTCCGGCGAGCTTAGACACCCCATGCGGGTTAAAACAGTTTGCTCTTTCTTAGTTGAACGTTTGCGGTTCGGGCAACTCAATCGCCTTGCCCGGTAAAACGCTCAAGACTTTCCCGATTGAAGGAACACGCTCGGTGTAATGCCGAGCACTAGGGTCGCCCCCATCCTCCAGGCTTGTCTGGCTGGAGGGTGTCAGCCGACCTGACTGAGTAGCCTCGGAGAACGCCTCCGGCTTTTTCTGGAGAGCTACAAGCCCCTGGCTTGAGCCATGGGGTGTGCTGACGACGCCAGATTTCCGCCAGCGGGCCACCGCCTTCCAACCCCAGCCAGGCGAGCTGCGGGAGCGTGCCTAACACCTGACGCGCGCCACGACGCAAGCGCTCCGCCGTGCCAAAATTGTGCGAGCGATACCACAGCAGCCGGCCGTCTTGGTCGTAAAGAGCCAGGCCCGTTTTGACGCCGAGATCCACCGCCAGCAGCGTGGCCATACGTCGTCCAATATCTGTGGTGATGCCAATTAGACACCTCCCTGCTGCATGGCGTGCAGGAGACTGGGCAGCGGCAGTGCCGCGAGCGAGGTCAGTTGCAAATCGGCCTGGGCCAGGGAGAGTTGGCGCGTCAGCGGGTTCGGAACCGCCACGCAGAACAGCCCCGCCTGTTTGGCGGCGGCGATACCATGCGGGGAATCTTCCAGGGCCACGGCCTCCTGGGGTTGTACACCCAGGGCGTCCAGCACTGCCTGATACAGCGCTGGATCTGGCTTGGGGCGTCCGACATCGTCGCGGCAGCGGATGCAGTGGAAATGGCCATGCAGGGCCAAGCGGGTGAGATGGCCATGTACCCAGGCCCGCGAGGAACTGGAGGCGACGCCCAAGTGCAGCCCCAGATGTTGCGCCGCGGTGAGGTAGTCGAGGACGCCAGGGAGTACGGCCTGCGCGGTAATGAGGGTATCACAGCGCTGGCGGCGCTGGGCATGGACCGCCACGCGATCCACCGTGTGCCCGAGTTGTGTTTCAAGATACGCATATGGATCAAAGCCACCAGTGGTGCCAATGCCTGCGGCCCAGACCGGCAAGGGCAATGTACAACCATACGCGTGATAGATTTCTTGCCAGGACTGGAATTCTGGCACCTCGGTGTCCAAAATTAACCCATCGAAATCAAAGATGAGCGCACGAATCATCGCCTGCGCTTGCCTCCCACCGCTCGATGACGGCTTGCTGTTGCGGGACACGGACAAGAGATTGGCGCCCTCGTCTTAGAATACGCCGTCTCGGGTTGTCACAGGCGCCATCACACTCCGTCGTGCACGGCGGAGAAAGCAGACGCTTGGCCCAACGGGCCAACAGGGTTGCTCTTCCTTGGATAGTAAGCGATAATATACAACATGCTGAAAAAGATGCAATATCGACTCAAACCCACTCAAAAGTACACGCAGGTGCTGGAAGACCATTTGGAGGAATGCCGCGCCCTGTACCACCATTTTCTTGCGGCACGCCACGCGGCCTAGGACGAGCGGCAGGAATCACCATTCCCCCGTAGAGAGGCGCATTGTAGGTAGCGCCTCGGTCCGGCTGCACAACTTTGCTATCCTCCCAGGGCTTCCTGGGGTGAACTGGCTGGAGGTAGGGATGCGTACCGTACGTGATGCCGTTGCCGAGGGAAGCACACCTCCCCAGGAATCTTGCGCTGTGGCGCTGATCGCTCCCATGGACGTCCTCGCCGCGGTGGGAACGCTCGCGAGGTGCTTTGGGCCGGGATTGCCTATGCTCCCAGAGCCTGCACCGGCGACCGGCGTGGTCATGTGCATCCCGCCCCTGCGGCTGACCACATTGCCCCCAGGATGGACGGGCGTCTGGGCCTGGCCTGAGCCTCCCCCTGCCGGGGCCTGGGTGCCGCTGCCGTTGGCGGCGGTGACCGATCCCCAGGCGTTAGGGCATGCCCTGCAAGCGGCGGATACGTGGCGCCGTGAGCGCTTACAGTTCTCACAGCAGGATACGGCCAGAGCCGAGGCGCTGCAAGCGGTGAATGAGATTGGCATTGCGCTCTCTGCGGAACGCGATCCAGAGCGTTTACTCGAACTCATCTTGACGCGGGCGCGCCGTCTGGTAGCCGCCGATGCCGGCTCGCTCTACCTCATACGCCAGGGTGAGGACAAGCAACGCTCTCTGTATTTTGCCTTGGCCCAAAACGACAGTGTCTCGGCGCCCTGGAAGGCGAGCATCTTGCCCCTCAATCCGCAGAGTGTGGCGGGCTCCGTGGCGCTCCGGGGCGAGGTGGTAGTGGTTGACGATGTCTATGACCTCCCCGCGGATGGCCCATTACGCCACGATCAGAGCTTTGACCAACGCTTTCACTATCGTACCCGCAGTGTCGTGGGCATTCCGCTCACCACGCACAACGACGAGCTCCTGGGCGTGTTGCAGCTCATCAACCGCAAAGCGCAGGCGGGTGTGCCCCTAGCGGATCCGGTGGTGGCGGCAGAAGTGCAGCCGTTTAGCGCGGCGGATGTCGAGCTGCTGCGCTCCTTAGCCTCCCAGGCCGCCGTGAGCTTGGAAAACAGCCAGCTCTATGCCGGCATTCAACAGCTGTTCGAAGGCTTTGTGCGGGCGTCCATTATGACCATTGAGCAGCGTGATCCCACCACCTCCGGGCACAGCTTTCGGGTCGCTGATGGCACCCTGTCGTTGGCACGTTGCCTCGAACGACTGCAACGGGGCCCCTGGGCGTCGGTGCGTTTTTCGAGCGACGAGGTACGTGAGTTACGTTATGCCGCCCTGTTACACGATTTCGGCAAGGTGGCCGTGCGCGAAAATGTTTTAACGAAAGCTTTGAAATTGTTCGACGAGGAACTGGTGTCCGTGCGCGGGCGCTTTCGGCTGGCGCGGGCCTCACGGCGCGCCGCGCGCCTCGAGGACTGGCTCCAAGAAGCCCTGGGGGATCCAGAGGGGGTGCGCCAACGCCTCCCACAACTGGAGGCCCATTTACAGCAGGAGCTGGCCGAGTTGGATCGGATGCTCGCGGTGGTGCTCAACGCCAACGAACCGAACGTCACGGAGAGTGGTGACTACTCGGCCTTACCGGCCATTCGGCAACAGGGTTTTCGCGATACCGAGGGCGCATATCACACGCTCCTCACCGATCACGAATTGCAGTTGCTATCGCTGCGGCGCGGTAATCTCACCCCGCTTGAGCGCCAAGAAATTGAAAAACACGTCACCCACAGTTTTAACTTTCTGCGGACCATTCCCTGGACCAAAGATCTGGCACGGGTGCCAGACATCGCCGGCCGCCATCACGAAAAACTCGATGGCACTGGCTATCCGTCGGGCCTCAAGGCGAAGGATATTCCTCTGGGCAGCCGGATGATGACTATTGCAGATATTTTCGATGCCCTGGTGGCGCGTGATCGTCCCTATAAAAAAGCGGTGCCCTTGGAGCGTGCCCTCGGCATTCTTGAAGACGAAGCCAAAGCGGGTAAACTCGATGCCAGCCTCGTTGACGTGTGGATTGAGGCCAAAGCCTGGGAAGAGATAGGAACCTACTGAAATGGAAGCTATGCACAGCGCGGCGCAACATTTTACCGAGGCGATCCAGCAGAATCGCTACCCAGGCCGTGGACTGGTGGTTGGCCGCTCCTCAGTGGATACGGGTTGGGTGATGCTATACTGGATCATGGGACGCAGTGCTCAGAGCCGCAACCGGCGCTTTGTCGCAGACGGGGGCATGTTGCAGACGGTACCCGTTGATCCGCAACTGGTGGCCGATGCCAGTTTGATTCTGTACGACGCCATGCTCGAACTCCCAGGAATCTATCTCGTGAGCAATGGCGCCCAGACGCGAGCCCTCGCTGAGGGACTGGCCGCAGGCGAGACCTTCGACACCGCTCTGGCCTCCTGGCAGCACGAACCTGACGCCCCGCACTATACCCCACGCATTAGCGCCATGCTGCGGCTTGAGCAGCCGGAAGTGACGCTGAGCCTCTTGACGGCCAATCCGGTGGACCCGGCCTACACGGATCGCTCGACCTATCGCCGGGCCATACCAGCGCCGGGCCTGGGGGTTGGCCTGACCACCTATCGTGGTGACGGCCATCCCCTCCCGAGCTTTCGGGGTGAGCCGTTGCTGCTGCCCTGTCCGGGCAGCCCAAAAGCGCTTGCCCAGCTGTACTGGGAGGCGCTGGATGCCGACAACCGTATTGCCCTTGCTGTCAAACACATCCCCGCCTCGGGTGGGCCAGGAACACTGTTGGTGCATAATCGCTATGGAGCAGTCTGCTGAGACGCCGAGGATGTGCCACGGGATACCTCCCATACGCGAGGAAGCATGCATCAAGCCTGAGTGCATTAGGCATTATCTACGCAAAACATGGTGACGAATGGGTACCTATTACTACACGGCTTTTGGTCTGCATATTGCCTCCGAGTTCCCCTGCCTTGAGCTGACGTCCGGGGTGGAGGCGACGGAGGTCGTGCTGCGCTACGGCTCCGTGCCAGCGACCTTACCCACGGTGAAAACCGCGGGTGTGCGGTACCAGGCGTCGCCAGGACAATTTCTGCTGACCGTGGATGGCGTGGCGCGCTTCCTGGTCCAGAACGGCACCGAGATTATCGTCGAACGTGCGCCAGGAAGCGACGAGGACTCCATCCGGCTCTTTCTCTTGGGCTCAGCCTTTGGGGCACTGTTGCAACAACGCGGTGTATTGACCTTACACGGCAGCGTTATCGAAGTAGCGGACGGCTGCGTCGGGTTTCTGGGCCCTTCGGGCGTGGGCAAATCGACCCTGGCGGCGGCCCTGCTGCGGCGCGGCTATCGCCTCCTGACCGACGATATCTGCGCCGTCACCCTTGGCCCGCAGGCGCTGCCGCTGGTGCTGCCGGGCTATCCGCAGACGAAGCTCTGGGCCGATGTCCTAACGAAATTCGACACCGCTCCCGACACCCTGCGGCGCGTGCGCCCACAGCTCGACAAGCACGCCTGGCCTGTGCCCCTGGCCTTTTGTCCCGAGGTCCGCCCCCTGCAGCGGCTCTACGTGTTGCAGACCACCAATACGGCCGACTTGACCATTGAGGAGGTCGTAGGAGGAGAAAAGTTTCAGATGCTGCGGCAGCACACCTACAGGGAGGCCTTCCTGGATGGTCTGGAGGGGCGGATGGCCCATTTTCAGGTATGCGCGGCGGTGGCACGGTGCGTGCCGGTGCGTTGCATGACGCGCCCTCTCTATCCCTTTCTGCTGGACGAGATGGTGGCACGGCTGGAAGAGGAGTGGGCCGGATGAGTGGCATCGTATGGCTCGCCTCGTACCCCAAGTCTGGGAATACCTGGTTTCGCGTCTTCTTGACCAATCTGTTGCGTAATGCGGACACGCCAGCCGACATTAATACCCTGGAAAGCACGCCGATCGCCAGCAATCGCGCTCTGTTCGACGCGGTGGTGGGTTATGAGGCGGGAGACTTAACGCCCAGTGAGATCGACTGTCTGCGTCCACAGGTCTACGAGCACCTCGCCGCGACTGCGGCTGAGGCGCTCTATATGAAAGTGCATGATGCGTATACGCTGACGGAGACCGGCACTGCACTCTTTCCCGCCTCGGCTACGTGGCGGGCCCTCTATTTCCTGCGTAATCCCCTCGATGTGTGTGTGTCTTTTGCGCACCATAGTGCTGCCGAGATCGAGAAAATGCTCCAGGGGATGGGGAACGCGTCGTACGCCATTGCGGCAGCGACAGACCACCCATCACGGCAACTGCGACAGCGCCTACTCTCTTGGAGTCAACATGTCCTGAGTTGGGTCGATGCCGAAGCCTTCCCCGTGTTGGTGGTACGCTACGAGGACATGCACCTGCGGACGGTGGAGACTTTTTCCAAGGCGGCGGCGTTTGCCGGGCTGCCGCATGACCCCGAGCGTGTGGCTAGGGCACTAGGCCAGAGCAGTTTTGCTGAGCTGCAGCACCAGGAGCGTCTCCACGGCTTCCGTGAAAAGCTCCCGCGTGCGGCGTCGTTCTTTCGGCAAGGCACTATTGGATCCTGGCGGCAGCACCTGACCCCAGCCCAGGCGCAGCGCATCGTCGGTACGCATCACGAGGTGATGCAGCGCTTTGGGTACTTGACCGTCGAGAGCACGCCAGTGTTTTGAACCGTGGGGTGAGGGAGGAGCGTACGGACACCATCGATTATTGCAGGAGCACATCATACGTTTGCGGCGGACGAAGGCGTCACGATGCGGATAAGACCTTCCTGATACGCGGTATGCAAAAAAGCTAAGACATCCTCCTGACACGTTGTCGCGTCCACAGCGTAGCTCTCCATGAGGGCAGCACACAGAGTACGCACCGTCGTGGGTTGGCCCAAGGTACGCCAGATCTGCGCTCCGATGGGGTCGGCATCATAGTAGGCTCCATTGGCAGTATGAAGAATCACGACTTCTTCACCAACGTCAGCGGCCAGTAAAGCCTCGACTTGGGCAATGGTTGTGTCAAGAGTGATGGGGTCAGAAGACGTCAGCGCATTCTCTGGCGTGGTCATACGGGCCGCCTTCCAGTAGGGGAGGAAGATGAGGAGGTTGGTAGAAGTCAGCGTCAGCTCTAGGGTGAGCCTGTGGGGCTGACGCTGAGAGCGTTTTACTTGCTGGCTGCACGTCGCCGGCGCCACTGATACCCGACAAGGCCGACCAAACCAAGACCCAACAGGGTGAGGCTGGCAGGTTCCGGCACGGCTTCTACGCTGACATCGTCGAGACGCAAGCCACCAAGCACGTCATAACCGGAAAATTTGAGGACGGTGGATGCCCCTGTGGCCGTCACGAGAAAACTAAACCCTTGATAATTTGGAGAAATAAGAGGGATATCATTCACATGATCATAGAGCGTGGTCGCTCCAAACTCTACCGTAAAGCGATGGCTGATAGGAGTGGAACCCACGGCATGCCGTAGCCAGTAATCGACCCGATATTGCTGGCCGGCAACAGTCATCAGTGTCTGCTCAATACTATCCGGCGTTGTAGTGTTTGCCGAGAACAATGCATCAAATGCACCAGTTCGTGGCGCTATCGCTTGGACATCAAATTCTCCTACAACGGGTGCTCGGGATGTAGTCCAGCCAGTAAAATTTCCTAGTTCAAAGCCTGGGTTTGCAACTGGGATCGCCCCTACCGATCCTGCGCTACCCAAGGCCAGCAGCACTAGTAAGCCTGTCCCTAGCCATGTCATGCGTTGCTTTGTCATACTTCGTCTCCCCTTGCCCTTCTTTGCCTCCAGGCACAGCGCCTAAGGCCTATCTAGTATCACGAACATACAGCGTCTCTGCCCCAAACTCTAGACACCCATGAGTAGTGGAACAGGACGGACCCACAACGTAACGAGTGCTCTATAACAGATGTAGGTCTGTGCAAAAATCAGGCCATAACACATTCCCGAAATTTTCTTATTATAAAATGCTAGACTTTTTCATGGTCAATTTTTCACATAACATCAATAGTATCAAAAGCATGTTCTCACGTTTACTCCTCACGAAGGCTGCATAGCCTCCCTGGGGGTACATCAGGTGTTCGCCCCGCATTATAGCCCAGCGAGGCCTTGAGTCATTTCTCGAGTGTAAAATTTTCCGACGATTTCTCGACAGCAGAGCAGGTTATGAGCAGAGTTTTCCCACAACTTATTGTTTATACAATCTTTCTAAAGTAAAGTGCGGCACGATGGCTCAGTGTCATCTTTTTTTACACTTCTGCTCGTAATACGAGACCGGATCTGGTTAAACACCTATATACAAAAGCTCTCGATTTAGATGGGTCACCTGTCAAATTTTCTGACACTCGACGTCCCTTGTCTTAGAGTACTGAGGGCTTACTCTCTTAAAGACCACGATGCCAGGGCATTGGGCTCGGCAATTGCCGTAGCGTCGTAGCCGCAGAGCACGGCTTGGCGGTCTCATGTATGGGTGGCACAAGGCCAAAAGACTGGCACAGACATGCTGAGGTGGTTTTCCTAGGCACGCCGGCAAGAAACCAGCATGCCTAGGAGCGAAGAAGAGAGACCACCAGGATAACGACCGAGAGGTAGCCTGGACGCCTGACGCGATACTCAAGGTTTCCCTCGTGCCATCATGATAGAGACGAATCTCAGATGATCATGAGACAACAGAGTGCACGAGCATGAATATCAACTTGTAGGACTACCTGTTAATGATGCATCACTTACTCCACCTCCTTTTGCGAGGGTCTGTACGCCAACATCGCTACGTCGCAGCTGCGGCTTATGCCAGGAGCGGCGCAACGTTTCGTCTGCCTGCGCGCTCACAAGGGGTGCTGGGGTCCGTGCGGCAGCCACATCTACATTGTGTATATGTTCCATGATTTACTATGTCCTTTCCAGCAGTTATCCTACAAACAACGCTACATACTGCATCGGCACACACGCCACACAGTAGACACCCTCCGTGTCTTACACCAGGAAGAGTCCAGCACAGAGACCACGGAGTAGGATCACCGCCGCCTGGGCAGTGATTGCCACATTCTGGCGTTCCAACAAAGTATTGTACACCTGCCGCATATACGGCAAATCCAGGTACGCGAGAGCCTCTGGGCACTCCTGGAGGACAGCCAGGGCCGCCGTCACTTCCTGGGCGTGCTGCCGAATACGCTGGATGACGTCGCCTGCTTGTCGGCCCTTGCGCGGATTCAAGCGCACCTCGTCCGGCAGCAAACCGCCCATAGCTCGGCGCAGCAGCCAGCGATCCATTGTACCCCGCCATTGCTGATCTGGCACGCCCAGCGTGAAAGCCATCACGCGGGTATCCTGGGTAGGGTCACGGACTTCAAGGCCGTAGGCGGCCCCATTTTCGGCAGTAAACGCTCCGGCCATGCTGGCACCAGGTCGCAGTGTAGCCCAACGTCTCTGGCGTGCCGTCCCCCACTGCTGCCCCAAGAGCGGATCGTACCCCGCCGCGGCCATATGCTGGCGCAGGTGCAGACGCAGCGCCAAGTCTGGATGGATGGCTGCACGAGAGCGCCATGGTTGGGATTGCAAGCGCCAGCTCCCGAATAGATGCCAATTCACATAGTGCCTATGAAGCCATAGTGGCACGAGAGGCCTCAGCAATTTCTCACGCACAGCCTGTCGATATGCTCCAAAATTGATGTAGGACCGCAGGGACACACTCGAGGGCAGGCCAGCCCATGAAATAGTGGCATTGCCCAGTTGACCAGTCAACAACGTCCCCACGCCGTGCTGCTGCGCTGTGGCCAAGAGCGCCACAATCCAGTAGAGATTGCCGGAACCCAGAATCGGTTCTCCGTGGATATCCAGCATACGCCGGATACCAGCAAGAGGACTAACTTCCGCAGCTCGAATAGGAATGTGATCGACCACGCCGGCATAACGGGCCGTCGCCGTGGCAAACGGCCATTCGTCGCCAAAAAGCCGTGCCGGCACTGTGTGGGTCACGTCGTACAACGGCACCGAGGTGAAGGCGATCAGCCCTTTGTTCTCCCGCGCCAGGGCACGAGCGGCCAGTGCCGTCACTGATCCAGAGTCCAGTCCACCACTGAGGGTGGCCCCGACAGGCCGATAGCTGCGCAGCCGACATTGCACGGCCTGGCGCAAGACGTCAAGAAACGCTTCGACGTAGGCTTCATCATTGGGCAGATGCACCTCAGGCGTATCTTCCAGGCGCCAGTAGCGCCAGATACGCACGCCATCGGGCGTGACCATCATAGCGTGTGCCGGCGGCAGGCGATGCAGATCCAGGTAGATGGTATCTGACCCGTGGCGAGCATTCCATGCCACCAGCACCTGCGCCAGATAGAACTCATTCAACCGCCGAGGCATGCCGGGCAGGGCTAGCAGGGCCTTGCGATCCGAGGCAAAAGCGAAACGCCGCCCATCGTTGACGTAATACAGTGCCGTGTTGCCATGATGATCACGCGCCAGGAACAGACGACGCTCGTGCCGATGCCATACCGCGAAGGACCAATCGCCCAGGAGATGATCCGGGCATGCCTCCCCCCAGCGTTCATAGGCACGCAAAATGATCGCACTGTCGGGCATCGTGGCACGGTCAACGTGCGCTATGCCCAACGCCTCCCATAACTCGTCCCGATTATCCAGCCGCGCCGCCGCGGTGATCACCAGACGGCCATCGGCTGTCGCATACGGCAAGCGTTCGTACACCGCCTCTGGCGTGTTGAAGAGTAAGCCATGTCCCAGGCCTGCCGACCCTTCGCACCACTCCCCCGCACCATCAGATCCCCAGTGCGCCATAGCCGCATGCATGGTGCGGAGATCCTCCATGGCGACAGGGGCGTCGTTCACGTGGAACAGACCCATAATACCGCTCATCAAACACTCTTATCTTGGCCAAAAAGGTGAGTCGGACAGGGAGACAGCTCATACACGGAAGGAAGTGGGAAGGGTGAGCGACGGGTCTTGAACCCGCGACCTCTGGAGCCACAATCCAGTGCTCTGCCAACTGAGCTACGCCCACCACAGCGATGCAAGAGACGGTAACTATACAAGGAATGTGTGGCCCTCGTCAATGCCCTCATACAAACAGGACATTGGCAAACGACACAATCCCGCCCGCCGGGTCATGCGCATAGTCGTAATGCAGCATGGCGCCACGCCCACCAACGCCGTCTACCGCCTTGAGGGCCGCGTAAATACAATTGAGGCCGCAGACACGCCGCGCATTGTCATCCCGCAGTACCGAGTGGTAAAAGCCCAGGGCGTCGCCGGCTAGAGCATGATGCAGATCCTCACGGTCCCGCCCATCGACCTGCCGGACAATGTGGTCGTCAATATCAAACGCGTCGCCAAAGCGTCGCCCGACATGCGCCAGATCGGCCCCAGCAATGACGCTCACCCGACCCGGGGCCGCATCAACCACGTCGCGGCAGACCTCCAGAAACGCCTCAACGTCTGGCGGAGGAGTGTGCGGTGATAACGCCAACGGCCCCCCAAAGGCGGCGCACAGAATGGGCACAATGCGCACAGCATCACCGTACAGATACGACAGCATCACCGCCTGAAACTCGATGGAATGCTCCGTGCGCTGCACCATCTCATAGGCATACGGATCCCAGGTGCACACGGCTTCCAGGCGCCGGACGATCTCCTGATCGGTCTGCAACACGCCAAAGGGCGTGGCAAAGTGCTTCCTGGTCAGCACAAACGGCACGGGCGGTGAGGCATGCGCCACCCCGAAAATGAACACCGTGGTCGGCTGGCCGTGTTGATACCAGTGCCAATACCCGTGGGCATAGGCGTGGCCACCACGGTGAAAGTCAATGTGCGGCGCAATCAGACACCGTGCCGGTGGCACGTCCCGCCGTCCGCCATCACGCCAGGCGCCAGGGCCACCATCACGGACAAAGAAGTCGTCGAGTAAGGCGCGCAGTTGCGCCGGCTGCTCCGGGTATGAGGCGCCCGCCAGATACGCTGGACGCACGGGCGAGGTGGTAAACTCGTCGACGATACGCTGCTGCAAGGCCACAAAACGGGCTGTGTGCAGAAAACCCTGCTCGTCGAGATACTGCACCACCTGCGTGATGTCCTCCGGGCGCAGGCGATGCCCACCGAAGTGCTGGGCAAAGGCCGCCTGAATATCCACCACATCATGATGACCATCCAGCTGGCAGGCAATAAAAAAAGCCGGGGGCGTGAGCAGGATCTGATGCGCGACGACACCGTCAGGGTCACGCAAGCAGATATACTGCTGGCCTTGTTGCTCGACAGGAAACGCGTCGATAGATCGTAAGGTCGGTAGTGCCATAATGCGCAAGCATACTGCAAACGTGGTCGAGCGTCAACGCGCCACGGTGGCCGGAGTGCTGATGGTCTTGGCCCGTGGCGCCGTCGGTGTGAGACGGGACAGCAACGCTGGCGGCACGGCCAACAGGGTGAGACCGCACAGCACCAGAAAGGTGTCCTGATACGCCGTAATCTGCGCCGTCTGCCGGAGATGCTCGTTGACGACTACCAGAGCCTCGGCCGGCGTATGCGCCTGCCCGGCGGCGGTCAGCACCGCGGAGACAGTGCCGGTCGCTTCCTGCACACTCAGGCTCTGCAGCTCGTGTTGGCTACCAAGGGCGAGCACATGGGCCGCCGTGTTGCGCTCGACCACCATACTGCCGATAGCAATGCCGAAAGCGCTGCCAAAGCCGCGGTGAATGCCATCGAGTCCTGAGCCCATGCTGAGCCGATCCGGTGGCAACGTCTTGAGAATGATACTGGTGAGTGGGGTATACACACAGCCAAACGAGGTGCGGTAGAGAATCACCAGGAAGGTGAGCCAGCCCGTGCCATGTTCGGCGGTTGTGTAGCCCAGGGCATACATCGCCGCCGCTTGCAGCGCCAGGCCGCAAAAAATAGGCACGCGTGGTTCCAGACGATCCGCCACCCGCCCGGCTCCCAGCCCCACCACCCCCATGGCAATGGCTCCTGGCGCCAGGATGAGCCCGGCTTGCGTGGGGGTAAAATGAAAGGCTTGCTGCAGCAGCAGAGCCACGACAAAATTGGCCCCGTTAAAGGCGGCGTCGAACAGAAAGGCCGCCAGCGAGGCAATCACAAAACGGACGTTGCGGTACAGCCGCAAATCCACAAAGGGATGTGCGCCCCAGGTTTCAATCCAGACAAAGAGCACAAAGAAGAGCCCAGCCAGGGCAAACAGGGTGCGGATATAGGTGGAATCCCAGCCTTCGCGCTGTCCCTGCGAGATGGCCAGGAGTAAGGTAACCACCCAGATCGCCATGGTGAGCAGTCCCCAGGCATCGAGGGCGGGACGGGGTGGTTTGGCAGTCCGTGGCAAGACGAGAGGGGTCAGAATAAAACTCAGTACCGCGGTCGGGAGTGACAGGTAGAACATCGCCCGCCAGCTGTAGGCTTCGACCAGATACCCTCCGAGGGACGGTCCAATTGTCGGCCCCAGGGAGCCCGCCAACAGCAACAGCCCTAACACCATGCCGCGCTGTCCCGGCGGGAAGGCTTCATAGAGGAGAATCATACCCGTGACCTGGGCGGGCGCTGCCCCCAAACCTTGCAGCACGCGGAAGCAAATAAGCGATTCCAGATTCCAGGCCATGCCGCAGCATATCGTGCCCACGACGGTCATCAGTAAGCCGGTGATATACAAGTTCCGATGGCCCATCAAGCTGCTCAGCCAGCCCATGGCGGGCATGGGGACGGTGCGGGCAATCTGAAAACCGGTCATGACCCAATGAATGGTGGTAACATCCCCATTGAGCGCCGACATAATATTGGGCAGGGCCACCGCCACAGCGAACATGCTGAAGGCCATCGTTACCTGGCCTAATAGGATGGTGAGGGCCAAAGCCCAGCGGGAAGCAGGAGGGGCAGGTGACACACGCGGTGATAGGGTGCGCATAGCGAAGCAGTGTCCCCTGGAGGTGTGGGAATGGTCAACGCGCTACGGCCCAGAGCCCATGTGCGTGCCCAAGCTCGGCTGGTAATCATGGCGTAGCTCTTGTAAACTACCGCCCCGCAGCTGGCACCACACGCACGCCAGGGGCCGCGCAGTGGCAACGTGCCAGCCGCGCTTGGTCTGGGCTGTGCACGCATGACTACTGGCGAGTGGAGGAGCGCACCATGGTACTGTTTCGGGACACGCGACGCTTTGAATTGACGCTTGCCGAGCGTGAGGACACGTGGCAGGCTACCCTGCAAGCCTTTGTCCCCGACCGTCTGTACCCGACGGTGTATCTACGCCACACGTATACGACACGCCAGGAAGCCCTGGAGGCCCTGCAGCGCCGCTGGCACACGTTGTTTCCCGACGAAGCGCCGCTGATCTGGCGTGAACCGATGCTGCTCACACCAGCCCGGCGCCCGTACCCACCCGCAGGGCCACGCGGATGAGACTCACGGATGTCTTGTACGTGGCCCTGGGGCTCACCCTCGCTGCACTCGTTGGCATGGGGTTGCACACGCGGCGCTTGTGCCAACACTGCGATTATTGCGGGCGCTTTTACTGGTGGATTGGTTGGGGCGCCTTCGAATGGACTTCGCCCGGATGTGACACCTGGGCGATGCGCTGTGCCCTGTGCCATTGGCTGGCCCGGCAGCTCCCAACCGTGACGGACGATTAAGCGGACGCACCGTCTGCGGCGGCGGCACGATGCCATTGCTCCAAGATCGCGGCGCTTTCTGCTTGCACCGTATCGAGCATGGCGGTGCTGATCACGCCTTGACGGTGTAACTCCTGCAAGCCGGCAAAGCCGGCGAAGGCCGGCGCCTGCTGCGGACTGTAGTGGCCAGCGACGTGCAGATTGACCAGGTGCAGTTGATCAGAAAAAATGGCAATGGGCGTCGTCAGGCTGGCGTAATCCCCCTTCCACGTGCCCTCACGGCTGTAAAACCGCGTCGTATAGCTCCAACTGCCTTCGCGGAAACGGGTGACCGTGTAATCCCCAGGCTGTTTGACCACATCGAGCAGCGGGGGATAACTGTCCTCATCGGGCAGCGTTTCCCGCACCTCGACCCAGCCATCATCGAGATCATAGGTGAGACGCTGGCCGGTGCCGGCCTCGGTGACACGCCCGTCGAGATCGCGCACGAGAAAGCGCAGGTGCGCGTCCAGGGGCAGCTGCATGGCGTTCAGGCTCGACAGCACATTGAGACTGGCCGTGCGGGTGCGCAGCACATCTGGGGGCAACTCCTTTTCCAGGGCGTCCACAATCACGCCGTACAGTTCCCCTTGCGCTTTGTATTTATGATGCCCCGGCAACGTCGGAAGGATGTCCGCCCGCAGGGTATCGCAGGCGGCTTTCGCCTGCCCAGCCAGAAACACGTGGGAGACCATATCGCCGCCGTAGAGATAGCCCACGGTGGTGGTGGCCTTGATACGCGTTTGCACCTCGCGGGCGTTGCGCGTCAATTGGGCGATTTCTTGGACCAGGAGCTGTTCCTCGGCATGTTGGGCGGCAGTCCGCCACAGAATGCCCCAGCCCTCGGTAGGTTGGGCTTCACCCAGTCGCGTCAGACGCTCACGGGTCTCCACATCACTGATTTGTTTACTAAGCTTGACGGAAGGCGAGGAGGTCAGCACGGCATATTGCCCGGCCACGCTCATGACCGCGCTGAGTTGGGGCCGATCATCGCCTTCAGAGGTCATGGCTTCAATGCGCACCGGCAGATAGGACCCGACGCGCACCTCGCGGTCGTCATAGCGCAGCACCAGCAGCCCGGCGCGTTCCTCCCCCAGATACACCACCGCCTGGCGCCGTATCCGACTGACCACCCCGACGAGGCCCATATACGTCGCGCCCACCTGCGAACTCTCGCGGCGGATCACGGCATCGGGACAATGGGTGTGCAGGAGTTGCAGGAGCCGCTCCACCGCATCGGCAGGGCCAGCCACACGGAGCATATCGCGACTGCCCCGCGACTCAGGCTGATCGTCGATGGTCACGTCAGGAGTATCCGTACGCCATGCCTGGTCGACACGCGCCTGGATTTCGTCATCAGGCTGTACCACCTCGCACACATCTGGGTAGCGATGAAAGAGGGACGTCAAAGCCGCAGCGTAGAGACCTCGAATGCGTAGTGTGATCATGACAGACTGGTACCTACTTAAGGAGAGCGTTCACTCGTTGGTATTCACCATGTATGCTGCCATGATCATAACACAAACACCGCAGGGAATCGGCAGCAAGATGACAGGCAAAAGCGTTATATCGTAGAGAGGAGGCCATACAGGAGTTTGGAGCTGCGAGGCAAGTACAGCAACGAGACAGTAGCCCTAACGGGAATCGAACCCGTGTCTTCGGCGTGAGAGGCCGATATCCTAACCGCTAGACGATAGGGCCACGAATATGCACAGACTGGGGAGCCAGGATTTGAACCTAGATAGCCAGATCCAGAGTCTGGAGTCCTACCGTTGGACGACTCCCCATCAGGCAAGAAGGCGCCAAAACCTTACGCAATTGCTTCTGCTCCGTCAAGCAAAAAGTATGCGCCTCTAGAGTTCGAGCCGCTCCAGCGCCCTGGCGCCAAGGCGCATGGGCACCAGCGCAGTACACAGGCACAGCCCGACAATCCCCCCGTAGCACACATACACTTCGAGGCCGCCCACCGACTGCCACAAAAATTTGTGTGCCAGATGCACATACATCGGGCGCGCCGCCAGCAGCAGGATAACCCCGATAAACCCCAGACTCAGCACCATGTACAGGATGCCCCCGGTACTGGCGGCCGTCTGCGCGATATTGTCGTAGACAAAGCGCGGGTACATCGCCCCCAAGCCCACCCCCAGGCCAGTCAAGGCACAGGTGATCAGGAAGATCACGATGACGGCAAAGAGCATGAGGTAGGCGTCCGCTTGCAGCAGCACATTGGACACAATCACCAGCGTCTCGGCGAGGATGAGCAACGGCAGGAAGTAAAAGCAAAATTTCTCACGGATGAAGCTCCGAAAGGCCATCGGGGAAGCCACGACGATCCAAAAACTACGGCCTTCCAGGCTTGTACTGGTAAAGACAAAACGTACCGCCACGGCGGATAACACAAACCCGGCCAAACCGAGATTCAACACCGAAATAAAGTTGCGCAGGAAAAGCGTGTCCAGCGGCAGGTTCTGGATGTTGTACAGATAAATCACCGCCAGCGCGCCTAAGAGCAAGAGCTGTGACCATTGGGCCGGATCACGCAAGAAAAGTTTCAGATCTTTACACACCAGGCCACGCGTGGCAGGCAAGCAGTGCTTGAGCAACGGCAGGAGCACCAGCTCCGCGCGCCGGGTCCGTCGGGTCGTAGTGCTCCGACGCCGTGACGTCGCGCCGTCCGCCCAGCCCGTATAATACACCTGGCTGGCCACCCAGACCGTCAGGGTGCACACCAACAGCGCCACCCCCCACAGCAACACTACATGCCCCAGCGCCGAGCCTGCCGTGGCGTCACTGCCCGCCAGCAAGGCTTTGGTGGCCCAGGTGCTCGGCAGTAAGGGCAAATCTGGGGTTTTCAGGGAATCGAGAAATTGCAGTAAGAGGGCATCGGGTGCTTCACGCACCAAACGTTCTGGCCGTAAAAAGCGGATGAACATGACCAGGCCCGTCATGCAGAACACGCTCAGCACGGTGACGGCTTTGTGGGTTTGCTGGGCCGGGAAGTAGCGCATGAGCAGCATCGTCCCCAGCATGCCCAGTCCAGCGGGAATGACCAGGAAGGGCAGCAGGGTCGGCAGCAACCAGGCATAGTAGGAGAGCGTGGCGTGCTGGGCCTGACCAAAGGCGACGAAGATTGGAAGACCAAACAGCAGCACCATCCAGGAGCTATAGAGCAAGGTTTGCACAAATTTTGTCACAAACACGGTGCTTAAACGCAGTGGCGAGGACATCAAAATCAGTAAATCGGAGGACAGATAGATGGTCGAGATGGACGTGATGGTGTTAGAGAAAAGCAACATGGAGAAAAACGCCATAAAAATCATGCTGAGTAACTGCCCGAGCAACAAGGGGGCGAGCTCCCCTGGCATGCCCGCCATATGCCGCAGCATCCGGTGGAAAAACAGGTAATCTCCCGCAATAAACAGCCCAGCGACTATGCCCAGCAGGATCAAACGCCCCGTATGATGCTGCAGATGATACTGCAGGCTGTTGCGCGCGATCTGCCCGCGCAGACGGCCCAGAAGCCACAATTCACGCCCCACACTGAGGGGGCGTGAGGTGCCCGTACTGTTCATCGTCGGTCCTTCTCCAAAGTCTGATGGATGACGGCCTAATCGCGTGCCGGCAGTGTTGGACGATAGGGGCGCACGGCGGTGAGCTGATAGCTCTGGCCATCACTGGTGAGGGTGATGGCGCCATGCAGGTCCGTGCGCCAGACCTCGACCCCCTGCTGTGCCAGGGTGTCGAGCGTCTGCGCATGCGGATGTCCAAAGGGATTATTGGCGCCTGTGGAAATAATACCCACACGCGGTCGCACCTGCTGCACAAAGGCCGGCGTGGTGGAGGTTTTACTGCCATGATGCGGCACTTTGAGAATATCCGCCCGCACATCGACCCCTTGGGCCAGGAGCCAGTCCTCAGTGGCGCGCTCAATATCGCCGGTGAGCAGCAGGCGTACCGCGCCGTATTGCAGGCGGAGCACCAGGGAGCGATCGTTTTCATTGCGCGGCTTCCAGGGCACAGACGCTGGGGCTGCCGGGTCTGGGGGCACCAGGAGGGTCATCTGTAAGCGCTCCCACTGCCACTGGCGCGGGCCGTCTGGCGCCGGGTGATGCGGCGTACCCCAGCGCTGCCCGGCATGGCGCAGGTCACGCAGATACCCATCAGGCATGGGGCTCTGGTTCGTCAGTAACCCCTGGGTGGGAAACAGACGCAGCAGGCTGACCAGTCCACGCGCATGATCGGGGTGCATATGCGTCAGCACCATGAGGTCAAAGCGCCGGATATATTGTTGCCAGAGCCAGGGTGCGATGATCTGCCGGCCCGTATCAAAGCGTCCATCATAGGTGCCACCGCCGTCGATGACCAGCGTATGCGGCCCTGGCACTTGCACCACGATAGCATCGCCCGAGCCGACATCGAGAAACGTCACCCGCAGGTGGGCCGGGCGCGTCGCAACGTATTGCCACCCGGCGCCGGCCAGCACTACGACGACACACAGCCCAGCTCCCGACCAACGCCAACGCCCGCGTGGGGCGTAGAGCACACAGCCCATCAGGCCATAATACCCCATAATCATGGGCCAGGACGGGGCCGCGATGTACACCTGGGCGGCGGGCCAGGCTGCGATGGTCTCGACAAACGTCACCACCCAGCGTAGCAAGGGGGTGAACGGCGCCAGCACCCACGGCGTGAGCGCCGGCCAGCAGATGAACACGCCCAGGGCCGCGACGCCAGCCTGGGTGAGGAGACCAGCCAGGGGCACGAGGGGCAGATTCGCCAGGATGGCAAACGTCTGCACGGTGTGAAACGTGCTGCTGATGAGCGGTAACGTACCGAAAAAGGCGGCGCTATTGACCAGGAGGTAGGTCCACAGGTATGTACGCCAACGGTGTAGAGCGTTCCCAGGAGGCCCCTCCGCAGGGGGTTCCTCCGTCGGACGCGTGGTACTCACCAAGACCATACACGCCACCGCCATAAAGGAGAGCTGGAACGCCAGGTCACGTGCGGCGGTCGGTTCGTACACCAGGATGAGCCCGGCGGCCAGGAGCAGCGCATGCAAGGGTTCGCGGGTCCGTTGCAGCATGAGGGCCAGTAAGAAGCTGCCGACCATGAGGGCGGCGCGGGTGGCCGGGACTTCCCAACCGACCAGCGCACAGTACAACAGGACCGGGGGGATGCTCAAGAGCGCGGCCCACGGCGTCGGGCGCCAGCCCGGGTGCCAGCCACGTGGTAACCAGCTACGGATCACCCGTAACAGGCTGCGCCACACCAGGAAGACCGCCAGCGCAATGCAGCTCACGTTGAGACCGGATACCACCAGGAGATGCGTCGTCCCCGCAGCGCGGAAGCTCTGTTCCACCTCTGGCGTCAGATCGCCACGCTGCCCCAACACCATGGCCAGGAACACCGCGTCATAGGGCGCCGGGATGTGGGAGCGCACCACGGCACGTAGATGCTGGCGCCATTGTTCCAGCGTACGGTCGAGCCGCCAACCCTCGGGGCGCTGCAGCAACACCAGACGCTCGGGACGGCTCACACCGCCCACCACCCGCAGCCCCTGCCAGCGCATAAAACGCTCGAAATCAAACCCATCGGGGTTCTGTGAGGCACGCACCGGCGACAAGCGCAGCCGTGTCACCTGCACCACATCCCCCGGCAGCAATGGCACTGACTCGGCATGGATATGCAAGCGGATACGACCAATGGTGGGCTGCCAGGGCTGCGCCTCGTGTGCCAGGCGGTGGAGTTGCAGCGAGACATAGGCATGCCCCTGCCGTATCTCCACCGGGCGGTCCAACGTGCCCTCGACCGTCACGTGGCGCGGCAAGGTCGCGACCATCTGCGCAATGTGATGCGGCGGCAGCGTCTGGCCAGCCCAGGCCAGTTGCAGCGTGGTCAATGCCAGCCCCACCAGTGCCAAACGGCAGCAGCGCCGCACCTGCTGGAGTGGCCAGGGCAGCAGCACGCAGCATCCCGCCACGCCCAAGGCGCCGCACAGAGGCCACAGGGCCAGATCCACCGCGGTCCCGAGCAGACTGCCGCACAGCAGCCCCAGGGCGACACACCACAGGGGGCGTTCGTTGAACCTCCCCATGGCTAAAGCCAGGGGATTCCGGGAGCCGCCTCACGGCGGCGTTCGTGGGGCGTTCCGACCCCGGCATGGAGCGTGTTGATGGCCGCATTCCCATCACGGTCATGCGCGGCCCCACACGCCGCACACACCCACTGCCTGACTGACAAGCCCGCATAGCCAGTGGGACCAGAAAGGCTCCCACATGCCGAGCAGGTCTTGGTGGAAAAACGCGACGGCACTTCGAGGGACTGCCTACCGCTTGCAGTGCACTTGTAGGCGAGCATCCCTCGAAGCTGAGCGTGCGCCGCACTGGCCACGCTCTTGCCAAAAGATCGGGCCAGGCCCTTGGCGTGATCTTTCGACCAGACAATCACCCGGTTCTCGGCGATAAGGCGGCGCGAGAGTTTGTGGTTGCGATCCTGGCGCTGGTTGGCCAGGCGCTCGTGTAGCCGGGCCGTCAGATGTCTCCGGCCACCGCGTTGCGCTTGCGCCAGTCGTTGTGCGGTCTGGCGCAGTTCATGCGGGTGCGCCACCTTCTCGCCCGTAGAGCACGTGAGGAGGGTCTGAAAGCCGGGATCAATGCCGATCGCGCCATCAGCCACATGCGGAATAGCCTGGGGCTGGGCGTCGAGGAACAGACAGAGATACCAGCCCGACGCCCGCTTGACTATCCGGCCACTTTTGAGGCGTCCTGTGGGGAGGTCTTGGGCATGGAACCGGACGTGGCCGAGGCCTGGAATATGGATACGTGGCTTGTCTGGCCTCTTGAACGGATCAGGGAACGGGAGGCTCGTGAGCCGGTTGCGTTGCCCTTTGAGGCGGGGCTTCTTTGCCAACTTCTTCCAGCAGCGTTGCCAGGCGCTGTACGCCGTGTCGCGCAGGCCTTGCAGGGTGTGACTGGGGATGCCGAGCTTGGTGCTATGGCCTGCCAACAGATTATGAAAGGCCTTTTGGGTAGGGAAGATACCCAGCTTGGCGTCCTGCTCGATCTTGGGAATGGCCCAATTCCAGACACCAGTCAAGTGCCACAGCCAGGTATCAAGCTGAGTGGCCTGCACGGGAGTGAGCCGTAATTTGAGCTGCCGCTGGATCATGGGCTTCCCCCGTGGCTGGTGTGCGAGAGCGTACCAGAGCCTATGGTAAAGCCTCCCGGCGTCGGAGGCAACTGCAAAGCTCCCGTGTCCTACGGACACGCAGCGGCTTGACCCCATGTCTCAAGCCAGGGGGTTGCGCCGCTGGCTTGCTCACGGGCATGAGGAAACTCTCGGCTTGGTACCAGCGCATGGGTGTCGCCTTGACGGTTGCTTCGTCGTACCTATATGCTTGGCTGCCTTGTAGCACCCAGGTGATCCTGTGGTAGTATAGAGCCTTTCCGCACAACGATGCGCGCTGCCTGTGGCGCATGGAGGACAGTGTGAAACAGTTAGACCCACTCGGGAGTTTGCGTCGGACCCATTATTGCGGCACCCTACGGCCCGCGCATGTCGGCCAGGACGTCGTCCTCTGCGGCTGGGTGCATCGCCGGCGTGACCACGGGGGGGTGGTGTTTGCGGATCTCCGCGACCGCACGGGCCTGGCGCAGGTGGTGTTCAAACCTGATACAGCGCCCGCCGCCCACGAGAAGGCCGGGGAATTACGCGCCGAATACGTTGTCGTGGTGCGCGGTCGGGTGGAGCACCGCAGCGAGGACGCGGCCAATCTCAAACTCCCCACTGGTGAGGTCGAACTGGTAGCCACGGAGGTGCGCATTGTCAACACGGCCACCACGCCGCCGTTTCCGCTCGAAGATGAGGCCCAAATCGACGACGCGCTGCGCTTGCGGCATCGCGTGCACGACCTGCGCCGTCCGGTGATGCAACAGCGCTTGGCCCTGCGCCATCGGCTCTTGCAGTCGGTGCGGGCCACGTGCACCGATCTAGGGCTGTATGAGATCGAGACGCCCCTGCTCGGACGCGCCACGCCAGAAGGGGCGCGTGACTTTCTCGTGCCGAGTCGCATGTACCACGGCAGCTTTTACGCCCTGCCGCAGTCGCCACAGCTTATGAAGCAGTTGCTCATGGTGGCTGGGTTCGACGGCTACTTCCAGATTGCGCGTTGTTTTCGCGATGAAGACCAGCGTGCCGATCGGCAGCTTGAATTCTCCCAGATCGACCTCGAAATGTCATTTATCGGCGTGGAGGACGTCCTGAACGTGCTCGAAGACATCACGGCCCGCGCCTTCCGCGAGGTCAAAGGCATTGAGCTGCCACGCCCCTTCCCACGCGCCTCGTATGCTGACGTGATGGCGCGCTATGGCTCGGACAAACCGGATACCCGCATCACCCTGGAGTTGGTGGATCTCACGGACATCGTGGCGCACAGTGGCTTGCAGGTGTTTGCCCAGGCCGTCCAGGCCGGGGGCGTGGTGCGCGCCTTACCCATTCCCCAGGCCGAGGCCGTCTCCCGCAGCGAGTTAGACCGTCTGGTTGAGCAGAGTCGCCAATGGGGTGCCAAAGGCATGGCCTGGGTGCGGGTGCAGCCGGATGGCACCTGGCAATCGCCAATTACGCGCTATCTGAGTGAGGACGAACAACAGCAGATGACCGCTCGCGCTGGGTTACGTCCGGGCCATCTGCTGTTGTTCATTGCCGACCGTCCGGCCCTGGCCAGTGACATCCTTGGTCGGTTGCGCGTGCAGCTCGGTGAACGACTCGATCGTCGCGAGAACCGTCCGTGGGACACGCTGTTTGTGGTGGATTTCCCGCTCTTTGAGGCAATGGACAATGGCCAGCTCACCTATATGCACATGCCGTTTGTGGCGCCCTTGGAAGACGATATTGCCCTGCTTGACACCCAGCCCCATCAGGTGCGGGCGACGCATTACGATCTGGTGCTCAACGGCGTGGAGTTAGGCTCAGGGAGCCTGCGTAACCACCGTGCCGACGTGCAGCTCAAAATTCTGGAGCTCCTCGGCTACAGTGAGGAGCAAGCCCGTGAGCGTTTTGGCTTTATGCTCGAAGCGTTAGAAGCTGGCGCCCCACCGCACGGCGGCTTTGCCTTTGGCTTTGACCGGCTGTGTCTGATGCTGGCCGGTGGCGAGAGCCTGCGCGATGTGATCGCGTTTCCGAAAACGCAGCGCGCCCAGGATCTGTTTATGGGCGCGCCGGGGGTGGTGGAGCCGGAGCAACTGCGCGATCTAGGGTTGCGGGTGCGCTGAGGCAGTAGGCTGCATGCTGGGGGGGAACATCGGAGAGGACGCACGCGATGGCATCGCAAGTCGCTAGAGTACAGCTCATCTGGTATGCAACGATCGAGTCGCCCTTCGGCCTGGTCTGTATCGCCGGGACAGACCAGGGTCTCATCCGCGCCGACTTTCAACAAGGCGACCGTCCTGTACAACGTGATCCCGCGTGGCAGGAACATCCGTCCGCGTTGGCACCAGCCATCCAGCAACTGCGGGAATACTTCCAGGGCCAGCGCCAGCGGTTCACCGTGCGACTTGCTCCTGTCGGCACCCCGTTTCAACAGCGCGTCTGGCAGGAGCTGCAACGCATCCCTTTTGGCACGACGCTCACCTACGGCGCACTGGCGCAGCGTCTGGGCATCCCCCAGGCAGCGCGGGCGGTCGGCCATGCCAATGGCCGGAACCCCCTGGCCATCGTTATCCCGTGCCATCGGGTCATCGGCAGCGACGGACGCCTGCGCGGCTACGCGGGCGGGGTCAGCCTCAAGCAGCGGCTCTTGCAACATGAGGGCGTCTGCTTGTAGGGCCGCAGCTTTAGGCCCGGAAGCGCGTGTAGTCAATGGCGTATTTTTTGGCTTTATAGCCCATGATGCGTTCGGTCGTGTTGAGGAGTTTTGCGGCCTTGGCCCGGTTGCCACGGGTGGTTTTCAGCGCATCCTGAATGAGATCACGTTCAAACACTTCCACCGCCTCGGTGAGGGAGACCTGGGGCACGGTGCCGGAGCCCTCCGCCGTTTGCAGCGTCGGTGGCAGGTGGTACCCATGCATGACCGCGCCCTCGCACACCAACACACTGCGTTCGATGACATTTTCCAGTTCCCGCACATTCCCCGGCCAATGATAGCTAGTGAGCATGTCAATCGCCGAGGTGGCGATGCGCTTAATGGGCTTACCATGCTCACGGGTGTACTGCTCTAAAAAACGTTCCGCCAGCAATAAAATATCCTCCTTGCGCTCCCGCAGTGGTGGCACAAACAGGCTAAACACGTTGAGCCGGTAGTAGAGATCTTCGCGAAAACTGCCCTCGACCATGGCCTTTTCCAAATCGCGGTTGGTCGCCGCCAGAAGGCGGACGTTCACCTTCAGCGTCACGGTGCCGCCCACCCGTTCAAACTCCCGCTCTTGCAAGACACGCAGGAGTTTGACCTGCATAGTCGGGCTGAGTTCGCCAATCTCGTCGAGAAACAGGGTGCCACCATCGGCCAGCTCAAGACGCCCTTGCCGACGCGCCTGGGCCCCGGTAAAGGCGCCTTTTTCATGGCCAAAGAGTTGCGTTTCGATCAACGTCTCTGGCAGGGCGGCACAGCTCACTTTGATGAACGGGCGGCGGGCGCGCGGTGAGTTGTAATGCAGGGCATGGGCGATCAATTCTTTCCCAGTGCCCGATTCACCGCGAATGAGCACCGTCGTGTTGGTCGACGCGACGCGGGTAATTTGCTCGTAGACCTGCCGCATACGCCCGCTATTGCCAATGATGTTCGAGAAGTCGTAGCGCTGCTGGAGTTCCTCGCGCAGATAGGTGTTTTCCTCGCGCAGATGCTGCCGTTCCGTGGCGGCGAGGCGGTTGACGTTGATGGCCTGGGCGATCATCGAAGTCACGACCTGTAAAAACTGCAACTCCTGCTCGTAGTGACGCCCTTCCTGAAAGGGCATGTCCACCCCGAGGGCTCCGACCGGTTTGCGGTTGATGATGACGGGGACACAGATGAACGATTGCTCGTGGCGTTGGAGGTTCTTGCGCTGTCCGGCGCGGTTCAAAAACATCGGCTCCTGGCTCACACGCGGCACAATGATCGGCTTGCCGCTCTGGGCCACACGGCCCGTAATGCCCTCGCCAATGTGGTAACGCGCTCGCTTGCCCTCGCTGGTTAAGCCATGCGCCACGGCAATCGCCAGTTCCTCCGATGACGTGTCCAGCAGCGTCACCATGCTGGGCGTCATCTTGTGGCCACGGTCGAGAATGGCGAGCACACGCTCCAAGGCCGTCTCAAGGTGCAAGGTACCCGCGAGTGCCTGGCTGACTTTGACAAGGGTGGCAAGTTGCTGCAGTCCTTCGGGCTGGGAGGCCATGGGTGTTGCCCCTCTGATGCACAAGCTATCACACACGAGTGCGTGTACCGCGTCATGTATGGAGAACAGCAATTCTTATGCCAGAAATAGATGGCTGGCTCTCTGTGGGAGCCAGGGAGGGAAGGCTCCCTGGAGAACGCAGGCTGGATGACAAAGATGCGAGGAGTGACACAAAAATGTTGGACAAAATCGTCATGGCATGGATGGTCGCCGCCTACGGCACATCCTGCACGCGGATGTGCTGAACCTGATGCGTGGTCAGCCATTCCAGCAGGGTTTCTTGTTCCTCGGAGAGTTCTAGGACCGTGGGGTGTTCGCCATCCAGCGGTGACACCAATTCGAAGACACCATCGGCGAACCACTCGTTGCTGTGCGCCGTATCAATCCAATAATCATGGGCCTGCAACGGTGGCACGTGCGGCTCATCCGGCGGCGTCATAAAATACACTAGTTGGGAGCGCAAACGCGCCGAGATCGGCAGGGCGGCAACCGCAGGTTGGTCAACGGGGACGAGTTTGTAGGTCATAACATACTTTCTGGCGGAGGACCGGACACGGCCCCCTACCGGCTGTGGCGCACGGACACGACCCCAGAGCTTCTGCCGACACCTAGGCCTTGAGGCTCTGCGCCAGGATGTCAATCACCTGTGCCAGGGTACGGTCACGGTCGCGGTTTTCAGGGGTTTCGTCGGCCAACGCGGTCGACGCCACCAGGCGATACATGTCTGCTGCGGCTTGATGAAATTTCGGCGTGAGCCCAGCATCCGCAAACGTCTGGGCAATCTCTTCCATCTCACCCACCCACCGATGCGCCTTCGTCGTCATCCCAGGAATGTGGCGCTCCATCATGCGATAGCGCTCGCCCTGGCTCATCTGAAATTCCTGGACCAGTGGCTCGTACAACCCCAGGCTCCGCGCCATGGTGAGCAGCCCGGTGGTGAGCGCCGTGCTCCCTTTGGTGAAGGCCGCATAGCACATTTTGATCCCGGAAGCCTGGCCGATCTCCAAGCCCAGCGGGCGCACGTCTAAGCCATAGTTGCCCAATTCGGCGAACACCTCGACCTCAGGGCCCGAGGCATAGAAGCGGGTCGTGCCAGGCTTGCGGGGCGGCGAGCCGATGATCCCGGCATCGACACACGGGCTACCGGCGGCCGTGATCACCTCGGCAATGGCACGGGTGGTGCGGGGAGCGATGGCATTGCATTCGGCGAACACCGTCGTGGCCCCGGTCTCACGCAGGGCTTGGGCCACCAGCTGCGCCGTCTTCATGGCCTCTTCGGGCACCAGGATTGACAGGAGCAGATCGGTTTCGCGGACCAGATTATGCAGCGTCGGCAACTCGGTAATGCCGGCTTGCTGGGAGAGGCCGCGCGTGCGGGCACTCCGTCCCTGCAAGCAGGTGACCACGCGCATGCCATGCTGCCGTAATACCTCACCCACCACGTGCCCCATATCGCCTGGGCTCAAAATACCCACGGTGCGGACCGCCATGCCTGTTTCCTTTCACGTTGCTGTGCGTGTAATGTGCCCATGTGAGGATTCCCAGCCTGCGCCGATACCACACCCCATTGGAGGCACGCCCTGTGTATTTGCCTTTTGACATCCTCCCCGGCCTGCAGGCCGGGGACACCAACCCCGACCAAGGAGGTTCACGTTCTTGTTTCCCGACCGCTTACGCAGCCGAGTCCCGTACCGTGTTCGGGGGCAAGCCATGTGCCCCGTCCGCTGGAGCCTCAAGAACCAGCGGACAGCACAGGCCGTGCCAATCGCGGATATTCTGCGCGGCATTGGCGTCGGCGTGGGCATGGTAGTCGCAGCGCCGGCAAGCAAACGCGTGTTTCTTGCGGGTGCCCAGCGCGCCACAGTGGTGACAGCTTTTGCTGGTGTAGGCGGCTGGCACTTTTTCGACAGCGACACCCGCGAGCTGCGCTTTATAGATGATGAACTGTTCCAACTGGAAGAACGGCCAAGCGTCTCGATTCTGGCCCGCGTCGTTCGTCGTCGTCTGCCGTTGTTTGGCGTGCGCCCTGATGTCCGATAAATCTTCCAAGCGTATGCCGGCACCACAACGCTGCGCCAGTGCCACCACGTCTTTGGAGAGGCCGTGGTTGATATGTGTGATGATGCGGCCTTCGTGCCGATCCAACTTCTGGACGGCGTGGTGTTTGCCGGCGGCCTGCAGTTGCTGGCGGCGGCCCGCGTAAACGCGGCGTATATGGCGCAGACGCTTGGCTTTCCAGAAGAGCACCGGACCGTCTGGCGTCGCCGCAGCCAGGGGCACGTTTTGCCCACGATCAATCCCCATCCAGCGACCTGTCGGCTCAGCGTCGGGAACCTCCATCGACACCGCGAGGCAGGCATACCAGAGGCCCTTGCGCGAGCACCAGAGCTTCACGGTGCCAGGCGAGGCGCGGCCCTCAAGAATCGCGTCCAGCCACTGCTGGTGCGAGGCCTGATGCACAGCCAGTGGCAGACGCTTTTTAATGCCGCGGCGCAAGCCAAAGGCCATCGAGTACGTCTCGCCGACCTTATGCAGCGTCCAGTTTTGGTGGCCGGTCTCTAACGGGAGCGCCTGGAAGCGTTGAACTGTCGTGCGCGCGTTCGCATGCCGGATCGTCTGGTTCATCCATGCCGAGCCAATCTCCACATGGGCAAACGCTTTAGTGGTGAGCAGACGGCGCTGGGCTTTCGGCATCACCAGTATCGCGTTGGCCGTCTGCGTATTGAGCACCTGTAAGCGGGAAAATTCGTCAGCCTTGGCCCGATTGAGACGTAAGAAAGGCAGCTTAAGGATCTTGGTTGCAATGCTCATATATGCAAGAATAAAACATCTCACATGAAACTGCAAGATCATTCTGTTGCCCCGGAGACGGCCTAACCGCCTGCTCTCCTCGCCGTGCACGACGGGGCTTTGCAGCGTCTGTGATCACATCGGTGGACAGGACGTTTGGGAGCCATCACCCTGTCGTGCTGTGTCTGCGACTTTCTGTCTTGATCATCAGGCTATTTCGTGCTAGAGAGGTCAGCGCACTGCGGCAAGTACACGCCCCATCTCAGTCCATGGAGTAACTATGGCGCACGAGGTCTTTATCAGCTACGCTCACGACGAGCACGCCATGGCCAACCAAGTCTGTGCCGGGCTCGAAACGCAGCATCATCTGCGCTGCTGGATCGCCCCGTGTAACACCAGCCCCGGCAGCGATTGGGTCGCCAGCATTGGCAGCGTCATTGCCCGCAGTCGGGTGCTGCTGCTGCTGTTGTCTGCCGCCTCCGACCGCTCAGGCTATGTCAAGAACGAAGTGCTCTGGGCCCGCGAGCGTCACATCCCCATTGTGCCGCTGGCCATTGAGAACGTGTCAACGCCCGGCCTGGGCTTCTTGATCAATCACACCCAGCGCCTGGAAGCCTGGACCCCGCCCCTGGCCCAGCATCTACCGCGCCTGGCTGCGGCCATCCAGGCATTGCTCAGTGTCCGGCGCACCACGGCCCTACACATCATGCTGCTGGCCCGGCGTCAGGCAGAACCGGACATGCGGGTGGTGGCGGCACTGGAGCAGGGGCTCAGCGCGCACGGGCATCAGGTGTTCATCGACCGCCAGGCGACCGCTGGGCTGGCCTGGGCGCGGGATTTGGAACAGCGCGTGCGCCAGGCCGATGTCGTCATCCCCCTGCTGTCCGCCGCCTCGGTGCACGATGAAATCATTGCCTGGATGCTGGAAGCGGCCCGTGAGGTGGCCTATGCCCAGGCCGGCAGGCCCCGGCTGGTACCGATCCGCGTGCAGTATGCCGCAGCCCTGCCCGAGCCCCTGGAGCACCTGCTTGACCCCATGCAGGGCCACGTACACTGGAGCGGTCCGGCAGATACCCCACAGCTCACCGCCGAGGTGCTGCGTGCCCTGGCCGATCCGGCAGCGCTGTTGCTGGCGCCAGCGCCCCCAGCTCCAGAGCCGCCTCCTGGGGAGACGCCCAGCCTCATGCCGCCGGGCGGTGCGGTGCCGCTTAACGCCTCGGTGTACATCGAGCGCCCGATAGACGCGACCATGGCCACGGCCCTGGCGCGCCGAGACAGCATCGTGCTGCTCACTGGGGCGCGCCAGATGGGCAAGACCTCGCTGCTGGTACGCGGCCTGCAGCAGGCGCGCCAGGCCGGACACCGCGTGGCGCTGATCGACTTCCAGCAATTCAACGCCACGCATCTCACCTCGGCCGAGGCCCTGTATCATGCCCTGGGCGCCATGCTGGCCGATAAGCTCGATCTTGATACCTTTCCCAGTCAGGTGTGGAATCCGGCCTTCCCGCCCAACTACAACTTTGAGCGTTACATGCGCCGGGAGATTTTGGGCAAGCTGCAAGCCCATCTGGTGTGGGGTTTGGATGAGGTGGACCGGCTGTTTGCCTGCGACTTTCGCAGTGAGGTGTTTGGCCTGTTCCGCTCCTGGCTTAACGCCCGCTCTGGCGACCCCACTGGCCCCTGGTCGCGCCTCACCCTGGTGCTGTCGTATGCCACGGAGGCGCACCTGTTCATCGCCAATCTGGATCAGTCGCCGTTTAATGTTGGCACGTCCCTGCCGCCCCTGGCCGATTTTACCTTTGCCGAGGTCGAAGCCTTGCACCAGTGCTACGGCAGCCCACTGCAGCATGAGGCCGCGGTAGCGCAGCGACTGCGACTGCTCGGTGGGCAGCCGTATTTGACCAGCCGCTGGCTCTATGACATGCAGACGCAGCAGCGCGACTTTGCCAGCATGCAGGAGCAGGCCGCCCGCGATGATGGCCCGTTTGGCGATCACCTCAAGCGCCTGCTGCTGCTGCTGAGTCAGGACGATACCCTCAGCGAGGCCGTGCGCCAGGTGCTGCGTGGACGCCCCTGTGCTGATCTGCGTAGCTGGCAGCGTTTGCGCAGTGCCGGTGTGCTGCTGGGCGATACCCCAGAGCAGGCGCGTCTGCGCTGTGAGCTGTACGCCACCTATCTCGGACGCCATCTGTTGCGGGAGGTGCCCCGGTTATGAGCCCGCTGACCACACCGTTCTTTGTTACCGGCGGCAATCTCCCGGTGGATGCGCCATCGTATATCACCCGCCAGGCGGATCAGCAGCTCTACGACAGCCTGCGGCGTGGTGAGTTTTGCGCTGTCCTGGACGCCCGGCAACTGGGCAAATCGTCGCTGATGGTGCGCACCGCCAGCCGTTTGCAGGCCGACGGTGTGGCCACGGTGGCCTTTGAGTTGACCACCCTGGGGGCCAACGTCAGCCTGGAGCAATGGTACTTTGGTCTCCTGGGCCTGCTGGGCCAGGGCGTACATCTGGAGGACGCCGTCGAGGACTACTGGCTGGCGCACCGGCACCTGGGGCCGTTGCAGCGCTGGATGGCAGCCTTGAACGCGGTGGTGCTGGCGCAGGTGACGCGGCCGCTGGTCATCTTTGTGGATGAAATCGACTATGTGCGGGCCCTGCCGTTTTCGAGCGATGAGTTTTTTGCCGCCATCCGCGAGTGCTACAACCGCCGCGCCCAAGACCCGGCCTTCAGGCGCCTGACGTTCTGCCTGCTGGGCGCTGCGGCCCCGGCGGATGTGATCCGCGATCCGCGCACCACGCCGTTTAACATTGGCCAACGCCTGGAGCTGAGCGATTTTAGCGCTGCCGAAGCCCGCCCCCTGGCCGCCGGCCTTGGACGCCCAGCAGCGCAGGGCCAGCCCCTGCTGGACCGCGCGCTGTATTGGACCGGCGGGCATCCCTATATGACGCAGCGTCTGTGTCAGGCCGTGGCCGAGGATGCCAGCGTGGCCACACCGGCGGCGGTGGATCGTCACTGTGCGGCGCTGTTTCTGACGCCGCAGGCGCGTAGTCAGGACAATAATCTGCGCTTTGTCAGCCAACGCCTGCTCAGTAACGAGGCGGACCGTGCCAGTGTCCTGGACCTGTACGCCCGGGTGCAGCGCCGCCAGCGTGTGCGCGACGACGACACCAATCCACTGGTTACCCTGCTGCGTCTGGCCGGCATCACCCAGCCCAGAGATGGCCTGTTGCAGGTGCGCAATCGCATCTACGCCCAGGTGTTTGACCGGGCCTGGATCAAGGACAACATGCCCGATGCTGAGCTGCGGCGCCAACGCGCTGCCGTGCGGCGTGGCGTGCTGCGCGCCGGGCTCATTGCCGGGGTGGTGCTGGCGGTGCTGACCGGCCTGTTTCTCGATGCCCGCACGCAGCGCCAACGCGCCGAGCAGCAGACCGCCATGGCGCAACGGGCCACGCAGCGCGCCGAGCAGGAAGAACAACGGGCGGAACAGCAAGCCGAGCGCGCTACCAAGGAGGCCGAAACGGCCAAACAGGCGGCGGCCCGTGCCGAGCGCAACGTGCAGCACGCCCTCAATGCGGCCAATACTATGGTAGGCCAACTGGTCTATGGTCTGCAGCCACTGCTGGGCACCCAGAGCACCGCCCTGGAACAGATTCTGCGCCAGACCGAGGGGGTGTTACAGCAGCTCTACGCGGAGGCTGGCGACACCCCGGAAGTGCGTCACAGCATGGCCATCATGCTCAGTGCCTATAGCGATATCTACCGACAACTAGGCGACATGCCACAGGCCTTGTCGCGTGCCATTGCCTGCCAGGACATCATGCAACAACTGGTGGCAAGAGACCCCGACAATACCCAGTGGCAGCGCGATCTCGCCGTCAGTCACATCAAGGTCGGGGACGTGCAGGTGGCGCAGGGCCAGCTGGCGGCCGCTTTGCAGGCCTATCAGGCCAGCCAGGCCATTGCCGAGGGTCTGGCGCAGCGCGACCCCAGCAACACCGAGTGGCAGCGCGATCTCGCCGTCAGTCACAACAACGTCGGGAACGTGCAGGTGGCGCAGGGCCAGCTGGCGGCCGCCTTGCAGGCCTACCTGGCCAGCCGGGCCATACGCGAGGCCTTGGCGCATCGCGACCCCAGCAACACCCAGTGGCAGCGCGATCTCGCCGTCAGTTACCAGAGCGTCGGGCTCATACAGCAGGCGCAGGGGCAGCAGGCCGAGGCCCTGCTCTTGTATCAGCAGAGCCTGGCCATTCGCGAACGCCTGGCGCAGCGCGACCCGAGCAATGCGGAGTGGCGCGAGGATCTGCAGAAGATGCAAACGCTTATCAAGGCGCTCCAGGAGCCGGGGCAGTAGGCCCTGGGGGCTTGTAGAAAGGATAACAACATGCTGCTCATGCAAGCGCTTAGCGCAGCCCAGGCCCAGCGCCGCACGCGGGCCCTGCCAGATGGCACAGACGTGTGGGTGTCGCCGGTGTTTCCTGGCGCCGTGGAGACCCCAGAGCGGCCCATGGCCCTGTTCGTCGAACAGGGGCCGCACAGCACCATCCCGTCGCACTTCCACCTGGTGAATCAATTCCAGGTCATCATCGACGGCGCCGGCACCCTGGGCAAACACCAGGTGCAGCCGTGGACGGTGCATTATACCAACGGTTTTACGGGCTACGGCCCGCTGTGCGCCGGGGCCACGGGCATGGCCTTTTTCACCCTGCGCAATCGCTTTGATACTGGCGCGCTGTACTTCCCAGCCAGCCAGTCATTTATGCAGCCGGCCCCGAAGCGGCACTACCTGGCCGGGCCGCTGCAGCTCAGCAGTGCGGACGCCTTGCCACGCCTGCCGCAGGCCATGTGCGACAGCGTCCTGGCCCACGAAGACGACGGCCTAGCCGCTTGGTGCCTGCGGGTGGGGGCGCAGGGCAGCACACTGGCCCCGGACCCGACGCACAGTGGCGGGCAATATCTGCTCGTTGCCAACGGCACGCTGCGGCACAACGGCACACTGCTGCAGCGCGGTGCTTGCCTGTATCGCTCGGCGGACAGTGGCCCCTTCTGGCTGCAAGGCGGGGCCGAAGGTCTCGAAGCCCTGCTGCTGCAATTTCCCGTGGCCGAAGCCTACACGGCGGGGGCCGAGGTCGGGGCCGCAGTCCCTAGTCAAGCTGCCAGGCACGAACGCCTGGCGCGACCAGTACGTCGCCCACTGACCCCGGCCCTGGCCCATCCTGAGCATCTGGCCCTGGTGCGGCACGGGGCGGCGGCCATCGCGGCCTGGCGGGTGGCGCATCCGGGCGAGCGCCTGCAGCTGGCGCAGGCTGATCTGGCGGGGGTGGACTTGCGGGGTGCGCCGCTGCACGGGGCGCGGCTCTCCGAGGCCGATTTGACCGGCGCGGATCTCACTGGCGCCGATCTGCGGCAGGCGGACCTGCGCGCCGCGCTCCTCATGCAAGCGGATTTGACGGACGCGCAGTTGCAACGTACCTCCCTGGTGCGCGCCAATCTGGCCAGCGCTTGCCTGGTCCGGGCCCAGGGGGTGCAGGCCCACGTGCATGGTGCCCATCTGCACGGAGCCCAGCTCCGGGAGGCCAATTTCCAGGGCGCCTATCTGGTGGGCACGGATCTGCGCGGCGCCGATTTGCGCGGTGCCGACCTGCAGCGGGCCGACCTGCAGTGGGCCAATCTCGCAAACGCGCTCCTGGCCAACACCCGCCTACACGAAGCGGACCTGCGCCAGTGCGTGTTGGGCGGGACGGTCTTTGGGCACACGCGGCTACGCGGGGCACGTGGGCTCGACACCTGCCGGCACCAGGCCCCGAGTGCGCTGGATCGCGACACTCTGGCGGCTGCGGGTGACCTCCCAGAGGCGTTTGTGCGGGGGTGTGGTGGGGCCTAGTGCCTCAACCGAGCTCTTGTGCGAGCCACCCCCTGGGAGCGCCGGGCTCTAGCACGGCTCCGGCAGCCACGCTGGCGCGTGGTGCTCCCAGGAAAACCTCTCACATGAGATCGGTTGAGGCACTAGAGGTCCATGGCGTCAGCCAGTCAGGGGCTCGCGGACCACGCCCGCACCTAGACAAGATCAAGAGGCAGCAAGGCCATGCTGGGATGGCTTAAGTTTACTTCGCCCCAACGATGTTAAACGCCATCACCGGCCGGCTGATCCCCTTGAGCTGCAACTGCGGCAGCACCTCCGCCTCGAAGCGGTCATCCAAATGGCTCATGGTCTTTTGATCCGTCAGAATTTGCCCACCCTTGGCCTCCGCACACAGCCGGGCGGCCAGATTGGGCAGCTTGCCGACCGTGCCATAATCCATACAGCCGGCAAAACCCAGCGTGCCCAGCGTGGCATAGCCCGTGGCCAGCCCAACGCCGAGATCCAAATCAAACCCTTTACGGAGCCAGGCGGCGCGCAGGGCTTTCACGCGGTCGCGCATGGCCAGGGCCATGGTGGCGGCCCTGTGGACATGCTGCTCGCAGGGCAGCGGATCGTTGAAAATGACCACCATGCCATCGCCCATAAAACGCTCTAAGGTGCCTTCAAACTGAAACACCAGCTGACCCATCTCGCTGTGATAGTCACGCAGGAAATCCATCACCTCCTCCGGCTCGGCGTCGTCGGAAAACGCCGTAAAGCCGCGCAGATCAAGGAACACGATGGTGATCTCACGCCGGTGCGTCTGAAACAGATCCACGGCGTCCGCTAAAATGGTCGCGGCGATCTGCGGGGCGAGATAGCGTTTGAGGCGGTTCATGCGCTCGATCTCCGCTACTTGCTGTTGCACCGTGGCGGTCAGGGTGCGATTCCAGGCATCGAGCTGGTCATGCAAGGCCTTCATGCGCAACATCGCCCGCACCCGTGCCAGCAGCTCAAAGGCGTCGAACGGCTTGGTGATGTAGTCATCCACGCCGGCCTCCAGCCCAGCAATTTTGTCGGCCTGGCTGGCCATGGCGGTCACGAGAATCACTGGCAGGGCCTTGTGCTGCTCCGAGGCCCGCAGCTTTCTGAGCACCTCAAGGCCGCTCATCTTGGGCATCATGGCATCGAGCAGCATCACGTCCGGGCCAAAACCGGCGACCTTTGCCAGCGCGTCCACGCCATCCACAGCACGCGCAATGATGTAGTCATACTCCGTCAGCTCTTGCTCTAACAGATCAAGGTTAAACGGCTCATCATCGACGATGAGAATTTTGCTCGCCATAACGCCTGCAACCTTTGTGTCAGGATCGCGTGGGCCATCGCCCTGTCATGATGCGGTGGGCGCCCAGCGCGCCCACCGCCCACGCTTAGCGGTTGCCAGTCAGCGCCGCAATCCCCTTATCCAGCACCTGCACGATGCGGTCAATCTCGGCCCGCGTCAGCACCAGGGGCGGTGCCAGGGTAATACAGTTGCCGTTAAAGCGCGTGCCCATGGAGCGCCCGACGATCACGCCCTGCGCTTTACAGTAGTCCACCAGTTGCTGCATCTGCGGCCCCGGCATGATGGCCTTGCTCTGGCGATCCAGCACCAGCTCCACCGCGGCCAACAGGCCGAGGCCGCGCACATCGCCGACGCAGGCGTGCTGGCGCAGCGTGTTCAGGCCATCGAGCAGATAGCGCCCGTTTTCCGCCGAGCGCTCCGTCAGGTGCTCTTCGAGGAGAATCTCAATGTTGCGCAACGCCACCGCCGCAGCCACCGGATGCCCACCGTAGGTATTGACCTGATTCACCTGGCGATTGGCGGCAGGATCGCCGTAGAACGACTCAAACACCCGGTTGCGCACCACGGTGGCGGCAATGGGCAGGTAGGCACTGACAATGCCCTTGGCAAGGGCCACGATGTCCGGCTGCACGCCGGAATGCTGGAAGCCGAACAGTTTGCCGGTGCGTCCAAAGCCGTTAATTACCTCGTCAATGTGCAGCAGCAGGCCGTATTTGCGGCATAGGGCTTCGACCTCCACCAGATATTCTGGCGGCGGCACGGCCACGCCAATGGCGCTCATCACCGGCTCGGCGATCACTGCGGCGACGGTTTCCGGGCCTTCGCCCTGGATGGTGGCTTCGATGTTTTTGACGCAGGCTAGCTCGCATGACGGGTAGGTGAGGCCAAAGGGGCAGCGATAACAATAGGGCGGCGCCACATGCACGAAGTCATTGTTACCCAGGGGCTCGAATTTCATCTTGCGGTCGCCCATGCCGCCAGCGGCCAGGGTGCTCAGGGTGGTGCCGTGATAGCCCAGGTAGCGGCCAATGGTTTTGTAGCGATACTCGCCGGGATGTTCGTGCTTCATGTACTGCCGGGTGAATTTGAAACCCGCTTCGTTGGCCTCGGAGCCGGAGTTGACGAAATACACGTGGTTATCGCCGCCCAGCAGGTCGTTGACCTTCGTGGCCAGGGCCGCAGCCGGCACGTTCATCGCCGTATGTGGGTAATAGGCCAGCGACTGCATCTGCGTGGCCGCGACATCGGCGAGCTCGGTGCGCCCGTAACCAATGTTGACGCACCACAGCCCGGCCATGCCGTCGAGATACTCTGTGCCATTGGCGTCCACCAGGGTGGAGTCCTTGGCCGAGACGATCACCAGTTGTTGTTGTTCGAGCAACTTGTGCTGCACGGCGGGGTGCAGGACGCTGCCGAGGTCCTGCTGCACCACGGCAGCGCGGTCAATCACCGCAGGCGCATTGGTCGTGGTCATGAGGAGGCCCTTCTTCGCTTGGGATGTCGATGATCTCAGCCCGACGCTCAGGGCCATGCCGTTGTCCAGTGTGGGCGAGTAACAGACCGGATTTTCCTGGGAGCGCCACCAACGACAACGGCATGCCCCTTGCCCGATGCTAGGGGACGGCGCGGACTGAGCCGTGCCGGGGCAAGGTGCCAGTATACAGGCTCGCGCCACAGCCTACCACCGCAATAGAGGGCCTGGCCTATTAGTTTTTCCTCTTTGCGCTTTGCACGAAAATCCCTGCCCTCGGCCTAGCCTTGCCGCTCGGTTCTGGGCTGGTGGCAAGTGCCTGGAAGTAGCTCCTCCCACAACGCTTCCAAGGGAGCGGGATGCGGTGGAGTGAGGACGGTGTTAACCCTCTCGTGCATCGCAGGCTTGCCTGGGTCAACGGACGCGTGGAGGGCTTGTTCGGCTTGGCCCTGTCCCCGCACTCGTCACTGCGCCGGTGCCGAACGCCAGGCCTGGAGCCGACGCCCTACAGCGTCCGCTCCGCTTCCGCTGGCGGGCCTGCCCGTGATACCGCTCTACGCGCGCGTCGATGGTGTGATCACTGGCACCGGGGTCTTCTGTCTGATCGATTTGGAGGTGAATGAACCGGATCTGTGCTGTGACTATGCGCTAGAACAAGCCGCATGTTTTGCGGAGGCCATTCATGCCAAAATGGCTGGAAGATAGTGCGCCCCAGGCAATCCTCGTGCCTTGATTGCATTCTGCTGGAGGAAGACGGGCAAGGTTGCAGGGCGTTCCTCAGGGCCAGACCCTGCCCAACCTTCCAGAACCCGAGGGCGAGCCGCCTTTTGCCGCCGCCGCGCTGGAAAACGGGGAGCAGCGTCGGCATGTTCGGCAGAGGAGGGCTGCACGCTGAGCAAACCACAGGCGTGGAGAGGCGTCAACGCCATGCGTCTGGGGAGAAATGCCATGTCCCTGTGCGAGTCTGCGCCGAAGAAAGCACTGCCGCTGACTGCCTCCAGCGTCCGCTTGTTCCTCACTCCCGCTGCCGGCAGCGGCTGAGCAAAGCGACCGCGCAACCTCCTGGCTTGAGACATGGGGTCAAGCGGTCGTTGGGACGCCGCACCAAGGCTGCGTGGGGCGGCAAGCCCTCCCGACCCTTGGCGAGCGGACCAAGCACAGCTATACTCGCGATCAACACCCCGCATGGCACCGCATCCTGGTGCTTGGACAGGCGAGGTGGCGCGGGAAGCGGGCTGGTACGTGGGGAGCGGGTGCCACGGGTGTGGTGGCGCGATCTGTCCCCCTAAGGGGCCGGAATGGCCCACAGAGAACGTGCGAGGAGCCCCTGGCTTGAGCCATGGGGAGGGAGAGCGCGTTGCCGCGAAGCGACCACAGCTTTTTCTTCCTCGTTCACCCTTTGTGCCACGTTTTTGCGTAGCTGTTTAGCGCGTGTTCGGTGTTTCTTCTTACACTACTATGCTGCATTTAATACAGTAGTATACTACACTTCATACAGTAGCTGTCGCATATCCCGGCCCAGCGTATGGAGCCTCGACACCGGGGATTCCTCTGACGTCGGGGCGTCTCAGGAGAGCCAGCCCCAGCCGATGGAGCGACAGGCACGTATCGGTAGAGTGCGCAGCAATGCTCCCAGCCTAGAACTGCGGATGGGCTGTCTGATACGTAGCGGGTCGAAGGAACCTTGTGCCGCACAAGTGTCAACCGGCCCCCAGTGAGAATCTGGTACGAGGAGACAGGCTGCAAGACGAGTCTCCCTGGAACGTCACACGGTTGCTGAGTGAGTCGCTCCGCCGTCAGCATACGCCTCCGTAGTTACAAGCCCACGGCTAAAGCCGTGGGGTCGTTGACAAATAGACGATCTCACCCACAGTCCCTCGCTGCAGATCACCTGGCCCATGGCCAGCGCGATCAGCCCATCGGTGCCCGGTTTGACGCAGAACCACTCATCGGACAGGGCCGCGGTATTGGACAGGCGGGTCTCAAAGGTGACGATCTTGGCACCGCGCTCACGCCCGAGCATCATGCGCGTGGCCACGGGGATATGCCCCTGATGCGCCTCGGCCCAGTAGCAGCCAAAGTTCAGGACATAGCGACTGTTTTCATAATCGCCCAGATCCCAATCGCTTTCCCCAATGGTGGCAAGAATGGCCGCCCGTCGGTTGAGCGAGCACAGGGCGCGGTGGTTGAAGGCTGAGGGCGTGCCAAAGGCATTGAGAAAGCGGCTGATGATATCGGTGGAGCGATTGCGCCCCTGCTGGAAGGCGAATTCTTCGGGATGCCCACTGGCGCGAATACGGCGCAGATGCTCGGCAATCTCGTTGTACGCTTCGTCCCAGGAGATGCGCTTCCACTGGCCGCCACCGCGTGGCCCAACGCGCTTCAGGGGATAGAGCAGGCGGTATGGATCGTAGAGCAGCGAGGGCCCGGCCACGCCCTTGGCGCGCACAGAGCCGCGACTGTTGGGGTCTTCGGGATTGCCGGTGATCGACAGCAACCGTCCATCTTTGACCGTGGCAATGACGCCACAGGCGGTGGTGCAGCTCTGGCACATGGAGGGAATGCGCTGCACCATGCCGCGGGTTTTCCCGGCCCAGGCCGTGCGATCGACCGGGCTGTCGGTCAGGCCATGCAGGACACCAAGTCCACCAAGCGCTGCCCCAGTGGCTGCGCCAGCTAACAACAACTCCCGCCGAGACAGTTCCATTGTGCTACCTCATTTCATACTTTTTAGTAGCTCCACGAGCACTTGATCAAAGGCTTCAACCGTAATGAAGCCCTGGCGTGGAAACTCTAGATCAAGAATGACATACACCGCTGCCGCCATGATGACCGCAAAGCCCCCCATATGGAGCCAGCTGCCTCTCGTACCACCGGCCATGCCATGGCCAGCCAGAAGCGCACTGGCGAGTGCCAGACCACCGAGCATTGCAAAAATAATCATTGGGGTATGTGTTTGCCTGGCCATGCTTCGGGTGGTGGTGATATCGATCATCGCGTTCAGGGCCGGGAGCAGTAACTTGGCGGTATCCGGATGCGCGTCTTGCAGGCGCGACCCTGCGACCGCCTGCGTCCAGATCTCCCCCTGCAAGATGACCGACCGCGCCAGGGCCTCACGCGTGGCGGCACTGTCCAGGTACTTGCGATACATGTCCAGTCGTGTCATCAGGTACTGGCGGAAACGCTCCCGCAGCCGCGGCTGGGCGTCCGTTGGCAACAGGTCAAGCCGCAAGTAGGCGGTACCAATGGCGTTGGCCTCCTCGACGATCAACTGCCGACGGGTGTCAAACCGTACTGCTGCGCCTGACAAGGTAAAGGCCATGAGCAGCCCCAGCAGAGCGAAGATGGCCCCCTTAATAGCCCCACCCCCCGCGACAGCCTCCGCGGCGGCTTTCGCCCGCCACCGCCGGCCAAGCCGCCGGCCGACTTCGAGGAGGCAGAGCATGGCGAGCAACAAACTCAGCGTCAACACAGGGACCATCCGCGTATAGTGCATGTCTGCTTCTCTGCCTAGCTGTCTATTTCCTATGGGGGAGGTTTTAGCTCACCGAAAACACCAACCAGCGCAACGTCGCCGCGCCCACCAGAAGGCAGGCCGCGCTCGCCACGTTGAGCACGCGCTGCTGCGGTTGCGCCAGCAAGAGCACCCCCGGCAGCCCCAGGCCCACGCCCACGGCTACGCTCCAGAACAGCCCTGCCGCACTGCCGGTCGTCAGGGTACGCAGCGCATGCGCCGGGGCCGGGGCGCCCCCATAGAGCGCCAGGCCAGAGAACAGCAGCAGCCCCACCTGCGCCACGATCAGAAACAGCAGTATACTGCGCAGCCGGGCCGCATGCTCAGCGTCACGCACCAGCAGCAACCCGCACGCTAGCCCCATGAGCAGCGCCGTGCTGGCAAACAACAGCCCGGCTCTAGAACTGGCGGCCAGTGGCGCACTCCAGGTCCGGGCCGGCAGCATGGCCGGATACACCGCCAGACACAGGCTGGAAACAGCCAGCAACCCGGGGATCACGGCATACACGGTCTGTGTTATGCCTGGCGCCAGGGTCATGTCACCCACGGCCATGGCCCGGCGGCGGAAATACAACAGGCCCAGCACGTAGGCCAGCAACATGCCCTTCAAGGCAATGAGCTTAGCCCCAACCGACATGACCGAGCCGAGGTTCGCGAAACTGCTCAGCATGAGCCCAAAGCGCTCTGGGCGTCCGAGATCCAGCATCAAGATCACCCCGCACAGCAGCAGTGCCAGCAGCGCCAGCCAGGCCATGTGCCAGGCAAAATCCACCGCGCCGCGCTCGTGCGGCGGTCGCACCCACTCGGCCACCAGCGAGGTGCCGGCAGCGATACCTGCCAGAATAAAATACCAGCCAATCATCGGTGGCCAGGGAATGGACGGTAGCGGTTGCAGCACCGGGTTCATGACGCCGACTTTCCGGTCGGAGGCAGGTAGGTGCCTTGCATCATACGGGCAGGCCGCCATACAAAAGCGGTTCACATTACCCAAAACGCGCGTAAAGCCCCTCGCTTCAGCCATGGGGTATCAGCGCGTTGACCGAAGGCCCATGCCTCCTGTCGCCGCAGGCGGCATACAGACCCGGGAGCACCAGACAACAATCTTGCCAGGGTTGTATGGATCATGCTATACTTTGGCTGCGGAGTAGATGGTGTCCATCGCCGCATGGGTGTTGCTGCTGTCCCTGATTCTTCGACCACTCAGCATTGGGCGTTGTGGCAGGCAGTCTGCCACGTAAAATGGTGCACGTCTCGCAAGAACCTCTGGAGGCTCTCATTGTTCTTCAGGCTCAACGAGAGGGGCCGGATGGCGCGGCCCGGAACAGGGTACGGCAGCAGACCACACGGTCTGCCGACAAGAACCTGAACCTGAAAATCCTGGGTAAGTTCTCCCAGGAATCCCCTGGCTTCAGCCATGGGGAGGACGTCAAAGTCGCCCTTGTTAATCACCACCTCACCGTTTTCCAGCCGGATCACCGCCCCGGTAGGACAGGCTTTGAGACACGGCGCCTCTTCGCACTGCTTACAGAGGATCGGCAGAAAGTGCCGTGTGGCCTGGGGGTAGGTGCCAGCCTCAACGTACTTCACGGTGTCGCGAAACACGCCCAGCGGCACGTCAAACTCGGCTTTACACGCCACCGAACAAGCATGGCAGCCAATACAGGTGCGCAAGTCAATCAACATGCCCAAACGAGCCATAGACCGCTCCTTGCCAGAGCAGAGTGCCAGCGAGAGATGCTTTGGAAGTTAGGAGAGCCCAGAGTAGGGCTTTGTGCGAAAATCTCAAATAGAAAAAACCAATGGGCGATGGTGGAAAGTGCGAAAGGAGGCCATATGGTGAGCAAGCTCTCTACATAGTGTGACGCCGAGGGCGAGACTGCCGCTCCCACCCCCCGCGCCTACGCCCGACCCCGCTGGTGCTCCCGCGCCAACTTAGAAGTCCGTCAGCAGGATCGTCTTGTTGGGCACTCCGTCGCCGTCCACGAGCTGAAAGTCCAGTTGGAAGGGACCGGAGGCGTGGCCGATCAGCGCGCTGGTCTGCAGCGAGCCATGGTAAATCACGTCGGCCATTGCATGATGGGCAGAGCCAAGGTAAACGCTGTGCCCTGCTGGAGCAAGAAAATGCTGCCGGTCTCACGGCCTGGCTCCGCCCACGATGACAGGCACGGCAAGCGGAGACAGCGAGCCTTTAAGCAACACCGAGGAAACGCTGAACGTAATCTAGAAAGGGGCCCGCCGCGCCCTTGCCATAGAGTCACGCGGGGTTGCCGCGATGGATGGTGGCCATCCCGGCGTGACCGGTTGCGTACGTGGCAATGAGGTCCGGGGAGCCGTCCGCATTGCAGTCGCCTTTGGCGAGCGCTGTGGGTGTGCCCTGGGAGGACACCAAGCCGCCGCGATAGCGTGGCTGTAGCGTCTGCATCTTGAATGCGGCGGCGCTGGCAGCCAATGGCACGAGCCAGCACATGGCCAGGGCAAACGGGAGGATGTGTGTGAGACGTGTTTTTTCCAGGCACGGGATATCGCATTCACGAGCAGGAAGGCCCACCGGGTTGGCAGAAGCCGGGTGCGTCAGGAGCGGCGAGGTCAGTATTGGATGGCGGAGCCTCGTGACGACGAGGAGCCGGGAGCGGAGAGCGTCTGAGGCTCAACGCACGGCGGCTCGGAAGCGTGGGGCGTCTTCCTCCGGCTCCCAGCC
>SXND01000060.1 GCA_005777235.1 Pseudomonadota bacterium | reverse complement strand
TGCGCACTCTCGCCGAACGCACCGTCGAAGCCCTCTGGAGCGCCATTGGTAAGATCTATGATGCGGTCACCCCATCCCATTGCAACAACTTCTTCTATAAAGCCGGATATGCAGTGCGTAAATTATGAAAATGCTCTAGTCGCGAAGAGCGAGGAGGAATTGCGCCAGCAGCTCGAGGCCTTGCAGGCGCGCATGCGCACCGTCTTGCACCAGACCAGGCGACAGGCCTACGTGAGGTTAGAGCGCCTCATGGCCTGTCGGGTTTTCCGTGAGCCGCACCGATTGGTGCAGGCGCGGCAACAGTACGTGGATGATTTGTTGTCCCGGCTTGAAAAAGGCTGGCAGGACAGCCTGCACGCTCGACAGCACCAGCTGCAGCAGAGTGCCAAGACGCTCGTCCGGGTGAACCCACGGACACGCTGGCAACGCTTGGCAGTGCACGTCCAGACGTTGCAGAACCGGCTGGATGCCGCCCTACGGTCGCAGCTCACCCTGCATCGCGAGCACCTCAACGGTCTGGGCAGTACGCTGCACTCGTTAAGCCCGCTGGCGGTCCTCGGTCGCGGCTATAGTCTCTGTCGTGATCTGGACACGCAACGCCTCGTGACCAGCATCGGAGCCGTGCAGCCCGGACAACAGGTGGAAGTCGTGCTGAGTGACGGTGCCTTGGCGTGTACCGTGGATACCATGCAGCAGAGGGAGTCTGACGGTGGCCGATTTGACCTTCGAGCAAGCCTTGAAGCGCTTCGAGGAAATCGTCGAGGCTCTGGAAACGGCAAGCCTTGACCTTGAGAAGTCATTGCAGTTTTATGAAGAAGGTGTGAATCTCTACCGCCACTGCAATCAGCAACTGCAAGCGGCAGAGAAGCGTATCGACATCCTGCACACCACAGCCGATGGGACATTGGCCGCTGAGCCGTTTGTCCTACACGATGAGTCCGCAACTACGCCTGGGGAACCATCCCCTCGTGCTTAGGTGGGAGATCCTCAGCCTATGCAGCCTCTTGAGGACTATCTTGAGCAACAGCGCCAACGGGTCGAGGCGATGCTCGATCAACTCTTGCCGGCCCCCGACGCCTATCCCGCACGCCTGATGGAGGCGATGCGTTACAGCGTCTTTGCTGGTGGTAAACGCCTCCGGCCCATTCTCACCCTCACGGCGGCCGCCGCGGTCGGGGGGGACAGTGAGGCGGTACTCCCGGCCGCGGGGGCGCTGGAATACATTCACACCTACTCGATGATTCACGATGACCTGCCCGCCATGGATGACGATGACTATCGTCGTGGCAAGCTCACCAACCACAAAGTCTACGGGGAGGCCATGGCCATCCTGGCCGGAGACGCACTATTGACGCACGCCTTTGAGGTGTTAAGCAGCCCGCCGTTGAGTACGCGCTTTCCCGCGCCCCTCTTACAACAGGTGAGCTATCGCATGGCGCGGGCCTCGGGCAGTTTTGGCATGATCGGTGGTCAGGTGATGGACGTGCTCTCCGAAGGCCAACCCGTGCCGCTGGAGGTGCTGGAGTACATTCACCGCCACAAGACGGCAGCGCTGTTGACCGCCGCCGTGACCGTCGGGGGACTCCTCGGCGGTGGGACGCCAGAACAGGTCCAGGCCCTGGAGCGCTACGGTCACGATGTCGGGTGGGCGTTTCAGATTGCTGATGACCTGCTGGATGTTGAAGGGGATGCGGCGGTGATTGGCAAACAAGTGGGGCGGGATGCGGCGCTGGCAAAAGCCACCTATCCGGGGCTCCTCGGGGTAGAACCCTCGCGCCAGCGCGCCACCGTACTCATGCAGCAGGGCATCGCGGCGCTGGCCGATTTCGGCCCGGCTGCCGAACGGCTACGGCAAATCGCGGCCTATATTGTGGCACGTGACCTCTAAGATGGCCACCCGTGAGCGCCTAGACGTCCTGGTGTGGCAGCGCGGCCTGGCATTGAGCCGCACGCAAGCCCATGCCTTCATTCTCGCCGGACAGATTGCCGTCAACGGGGAAAAGAGCACGCGCGCCGGCACCCTGATTGCCCTCGAAGCCACCGTGACCCGCCTCGGCGCCCCCAGCCCGTATGTCAGTCGTGGTGGCGAAAAACTCGCCGCGGCCCTGACGGCATTTGACGTGGTCGTGCAGCAACGCGTCGCCATGGATGTTGGCGCCTCCACGGGTGGCTTCACCGATTGTCTCTTGCAAGCCGGTGCCTCGCGCGTCTACGCCGTGGACGTGGGCTATGGCCAACTGCATTGGCGGTTGCGTACGGACCCACGGGTGATTGTGCACGAGCGCACCAACGCGCGCTATCTCCAGCCCGAGCAGGTGCCCGAGCCCATGGACCTCCTCACCGTTGATGCGTCGTTTATTTCCCTGCGGCTCTTATTGCCGGCTTTGGCCCGTCTGCTCACCCCCGAGGCCGACAGTGTCGTGCTTATAAAGCCGCAATTTGAGGTCGGGAAGGGACAGGTGGGGAAACGCGGGGTGGTACGCGATCCGCACCAACACCAGCAGGTGCTCTGGGAGGTCTTAACGGCAGTGCAGGCTGGTGGATTTGGCGTGCAGGGCGCCATGGCCTCACCTGTGCTCGGTCCGCAGGGCAACCGCGAGTTTCTGGCGCATCTACGCCTTGGTGCCGAGCCGATGGCCTCTCAGGTGCTACACGACCTGTGCAACATGGTGGCGTGGGGGGTGACTTCTCAGTAAAGGGAACCGCGATGACACAGGCGGGACAGCAGCGCACAGCGCTAGGCAAGGAAGACCATCTTGAGGTGGACGGCTTCCGCATACGCACCTGGGAATCCCTCCCATCTCAACCGATCGGGACAGTTCTCATGCTGGCGGGCCTGACCTGGGGCCTACCCACACTGCGCGACACGCTCGCCCAGCAGTATCGCGTCATAGTGCTCGAACTGCCGGGATGCGGCACGTCAGCGGTCAACACGCGCTCCCAGTCGGTGCCGGAGCTGGCCCACACCATGGCCCGGGCCGCCACGCAGGTAGGCGCGGCCCCGTATACGCTCATTGGCACGTCATTCAGTGCCCACGTGGCCCTCTGGCAGACGCTGCAAGCGCCCGATCAGGTGGAGGCCCTTGTGTTGATTGCCCCGACAGCCCTCCTGTCTCTGGTCGGTCCTCTGACCAGTAGGGCGGAAGACATCGTCCGGCGCCTGTGCGCCCATCCCAGCCAGGCCCCAGGGTTGGCGGACCTTGACCCCGCCAGCGTGGTTCAGGAACACGCGCTGCGGCAGCGCCTCACCGGCGGGCAGCACGATGCCGAGGCAGAACGCCGGCTCAGTGAGATTGCCTGCGCCACGCTGGTGCTCTTTGGCTCAGCGGACATGCTGGTGGCTCCTGAAGCGGCACGCCGCTACCGGGCACGGATTCCCAACAGCAACATCGCCTTTATCTATGATGCCGGCCACCTCATTGAGGCAGAGCGGCCCGAGACCCTGGTCAACGCCGTGTCTGACTACGTGGCACGGCGCGAGACGTTCATCGTCGGGCGCCAGACCGGTATGATCAACGCGTAGGCGGCAACCAGGGCATGAGGTGTGCGATGAAGGCATCGTTTTTTGCGCAGATGGGCTATACAGAGCGCCACACATTTCCTACCACCTGGCCGGTACCGCCAAGTTATCATGACCCAGCGGTCACCATGCAGAGCTACGCGGACGGGATGGCAGAATGTGTGCTCGCCGAAGCGATGGGTTTTGACTGGATTAGCTGCTCGGAGCACCATTACTCAGGCAACCGACTGACACCCAATCCGGCAGTCATGGCGGCAGCCATCTCGCAACGTTGCACCAAAGTACGGATTGCCCTCTTAGGACAACTGCTGCAGCATCACAATCCCGTCCGGGCGGCCGAGGAGATTGGCATGCTGGACAACCTGACCGGGGGCCGGATCATCATGGCCTTTCTGCGCGGCATCCCCAGCGAGGATTTGCCCTACAGTATGAATCCAGCGGAAGGCCGGGCCAGGCTCTTCGAGGGCATGGACTTGCTGCTCAAGGCGCTGACCGAGCCCCAGCCTTTTTCCTGGGAAGGGCGCTACTATCACTTCCGCACCGTGTCGGTCTGCCCACGGCCCGTACAGCAGCCACTGCCGCCGGTGATCGTGGCCACCCGGAGTGACGACGCGGTGCAGTACGCCGCCTCGCATCACCTGGGACTCGCGGTCTCGTATGATCCGGTGGACCAGATGGCCACGGTCACCGACAAGTACTACCAATGGTGCCAGGATGCCGGCTGGCAACCCACTCCCGACCAGGTCGTGTACCGTGCCAGTATCCTCCTCGCCGAGACCGACCGGCAGGCGGCAGAGCGTCTGGAGGCGCTGCACGCCAGTGGTCTGGGGGAGCGCGGCGCGGATTTGCGCGCTTCCGTGACCCGCGCCGTCCTCGCCGCCCGCGCTGGACAGGCGTTTGACGTGCGCCACCACAACGTCAGTGGTGGCAGTCCCCAGAGCGCTCCGCCAACGATTCGGCGGGAGCAGGTGACGTGGGCGGGAGGGCCAGATACCATCGTGCAGCACTTGCGGGCCTTCCATGACCGATGCGGCGTGGGGGTGGTCGACCTCGGCTTCCAGCACGCCGGCACCACCCACCAGGAGGTGATGCGCGCCATCGAGCTGTTCGGTCGGGAAGTGCTCCCACGCATGCACGAGTTTTAGCAGCGCTCTAGAGGCGCAAGCACCCTGGGGAGCTGTGCCGCGGTTCCTCGTGCCCCTGAGGGATGGCGGGAGAGAGGGGCCATGTGGTAGGCGAGGGGGAAACCCCTCACGGCGCAGAGGCCCTGTACCCCGCTAGCTCAACAGGGGGAGGAGACGGCTCTCAAACTCCTCCATACGCTGGAAACGCTGGCCAGGATCAACCGCCATGGCTTTGACGATGATGGCCTCGACGGCGGGAGGAATCTCTGGGTTGACGGTGCGCGGGGGCGTCAGATTCCCCGCCACGTGTTGGAACAAGATCGCCAGGGCACGGTCTCCTCCATAGGGGGGCTGTCCGGTGAACATCTCATACATGATGACCCCCAGGCTATAAATGTCCGTGCGCGCATCCAGTTTGCCATTGTTGGCCTGCTCAGGGGCCATGTAGAGCGGGGTGCCGAGCATTTCTCCGACGCGTGTGAGTTGTGTTGCGTCATCTGTCATCACTGCCGCTAGCCCAAAGTCCACAATTTTCACGATGCCTTCGTCATTAATCAGGATGTTGGTCGGTTTCATATCGCGATGCAGGATGCCGATCTGATGCGCTCTTTGCATGCCTCGACAAATACTGACGAGGATATGAAAGCCGCGCTGCCTATCCGTAAGAAAGCGTTGCTCTTCAATCTCATTTGCAAGATTGTGGCCCGCAAAATACTCCATCGCAATGGCATACGTGTGACCGAATTGTAAAAAATCATGAATGCGAATGACATGCTCGTGGGTAATCCGGCGGGCATAGAGCAGTTCATGGATAAAGCGCTGCATCATGAGTTGATCTGTTGCAAAGCGTGGATGGAGAAATTTGAGAATCAGCTCTTCGTTGACCACCGTGTCCTTGACCAACACCACGGTGCCAAAGCCGCCCTCACCAATGCGCTGGATGACCAGGTATCGTCCGCCGAGCATGGTCCCAGGGATGCCTGCCGTGGGATCCACCACCTCGGCCGTAGGGGTCTCCGCTGGGAGCTGGGGGACAGGAGCATCCGTAGGGGGAGCTGGGCTCTCCTCCAGCGCACGCACCGCTTCTTGTGGTACCACATTGACCACAAGGGATGGCCCGACGACTCCCATGTTCTCAGGGATGTCTACCTCTATGACCTGGGTTTCTGTCATGATCGTGGGCCACACTTTATCGAGGGTGAGACGGCCTGGAAAGCGTCGCACTATGGTCACAGCCGTTTGATTGAACAAGGCTTTTCGCGCCTGCGGTACGCTGTCACGTAATGCCAAGAGAGGATATAAGACTGCATCAAAATTTTTCCCATCCGTCACAACCGCCAAGGCGTGCAAAGCCTTTTCCTGGAGGGTGGACATCCCGTGCTGCATGTGGGTGAGGCAGACGGGGATGGCCCGCGCATCACCGATATTCGTTAAGGTATCAAGGGCGATAAGCCCCTCTGCTTCGTCCCGCAGGGCCATTGCCATCAAGGCCGGTACGGCATCGCGCCCTTTAGATCCTAACATCCCCAACACCTCGGCGGCACATCGCCGCACCCACGCCTCGGGTTTGGCGAGCATGTCTACTAAATAGGGCACTACCGTGGCGTCATTTGTCAGCGTCAGGAGCGTCGCCACCGTACGACGAAGATACGCATCCGCATCCGCCGTGAACTCTAAGGCCGCCTGAATGACCAGCGTAGCGCCACGGGAGCCCAGCAGCGTGATGGCGCGTTCGGCAATAGCCTCTTCTTCCTCACGGAACGAACCCAACACTTCACGCACGATATGTGTGTCGGCAATCACATCAAGAATCGCCAGGGCATCCAAGCGGACAACAGACGTCTCGTTTCGGAAGGCCTTCTTCAAGGCTTCAATAGTTTGGGGCACTTTATAATCTTTGAGGATCGCAACGGCTAGCCGTCGAGACTGGTGATCGGCGTCCCAGAGGAAAGGACTGACCGAGGTGATATCGAACGTACTCTTGACACTAGTCAGCCCTACGAGGGCCATCCGACGTACCTGGGTGTTGGGCGCGGACAGGAGGCGCAACAGCGCCGCGCATGTCGCCGTCGCATGGGGGCGGGCCGCGGCTGTCGCCTGCATAGCCCGGACATCACGCACCGTCCCAAGAAGGTCAGCGGCATCGGCGCGGATGGGTGAGGCCGCGTCTTCCAGGATGTTGAAGAGTTCCTCAAGGAGTTGGGGTACTTGGCACTGCGAGAGAAACCGTTTCGTCTCAGCACGCACCCGTGCATCTTCATCTGCTAAACGCTGAAAAATCACTGGAAAATCGGGAGGAAACGGTAAACGCCCAAGCCCTGCAAGCGCCGCCAGTCGGAGCCGCGACGATGGATCGGTGAGGAGTGTATAGAAGGCGGTGCGCACCGCCTCAATAGGAAAGCGCATCAAGGTCTGCGTGCAGAGCAAACGTACGTCTTCCTCATCGCTCTGCAGGTGAGCGATGAGGGCGGAGACGGTAGTCGCCGAGGCCGTCTGCAGCACGAGGCTTGACAGGAGGGATCGATCTTCGGCACTCAAGGTTTCCAGCACGCGTAACAGTATGGCAGGATTGAGTGACTGCTTGTGGGCGTCGAGGAGCTGCTTCACTGCGGATTTGGCGATCCCAGGCTCGGCAAAGCCATCCAGGAGCAGGTGGGGATCGTAATCCGTGCTTTTCGTCAACACCTCTACTACCGTGGCCACCACGCGGGGGACAGGACTGCACAAGCCCTGCCGAAAAAGTGGCAACGTTTCTGGCGCCACGTACGTCGCGAGCAGTGTGAGCAGCGGCGCGGAGAGACGCGTCTTAACACAGGTATCGAGTATTTTCGGAATGACCAGAGAACCGTAACCCTGGAGCGTCTTGATGGCCTGTATGGCCTCAGGGGTGGTGGCACTTTGGGCCAGCATCAGCACATTTATGGAACGATTTATCCTGTGTGATGTGCCAAAAAAATCCATACGATGAGACCTTCTCTACAACAGGGAAGCAGGCTATCTGCCCATGGCGTATGTATCGACCGTATGCACAGAAACGTGACCCTCTCTTTTCCCTCCCAGCACACGACCGCAAGAGAGAGCCACGCTTGACGTCTGCCATCGGCTCTCGTACACTCCCCCAGTCAGACTGATCTTCCTCTATGAGTGAAATCATATGCGTTTTATCTTGCGCGGTAAACAGCTGATTGATGGCACAGGCGCGGCGGTGCTCCCCGCGCCGCTGCTACTGATCGACAATACGCAGATTTGCGCGGTGCACAGCGGCCACGAGACGCCGCGGGCCTGGGGGCACGTCGATCGTCTCCTGGATTATAGCCATTGTACCCTACTGCCAGGGCTCATTGATGCGCATGTCCACCTGATATGGGGTGGCACGGCAGATCCAGTGGCCGATTTGGCGCACGAATCCAATGACCTCCTGTTGTTACGCGCCGCAGACAACGCCCGTCTGTCGCTGTTTGCTGGGGTGACCACGGTCCGGGATTGTGGTGGCCGCGCTGGGACGACGTTTGTCCTCCGTGAGGCTATCGCACGCGGCCTGATTCCGGGCCCACGAGTGCGTGCCTGCGGTCGCCCGCTCACCCCGCCTGGTGGCCACTGCCATTTTTTCCATGGCGAAGCGGACGGCCTGACGGGGATACGCGACGCCATTGCGCGTTTGGCGGACGAGGGCGCAGATTTTATCAAAATTATGGCAACAGGTGGTGGGATGACCGCCACGACGAACCCTGGGGTCGCCAGCTATACTGCCGGAGAAATACGTACTGCCGTGGAAGACGCCGCAGCGCGGGGGTTGACGGTGGGGGCCCATTGTCATGGGGTGGAAGGGATGTGGCATGCGGTGGAGGCTGGCTGTCGGACGATTGAGCATGCCAGCTTTATGACGCCGGAACGCGCTATTGTCTATGACCCACGCCTCGGAGAACGCCTCGTTGCACGCGGCACGTATATTGTGCCAACACTGCCGGCGGGGTATCACCCCGCGGCACGTCTCCGGCGCCAAGCCACGCGGACCCACGACGAAGACCAGGGGTTGCGCGCCCGCGAACGCCGCGAGGCTATTATGGCGACGCTGTACCGCATGGGGGCTCGCCTGGTCTATGGGACGGATAACGGCGTCAATCTGACGCCCTTTGGCGAGCCAGTGCTCGGGCTGCAGCTCATGGAGCAGTTGGGTATGACGCCCTTACAAGCCCTGCATTCGGCCACGGGTTTGGCCGCTGAGGCGCTCGATGTCGCTGACACCCTCGGCACGCTGCAAGTAGGCAAGCAAGCGGATATTCTGGCGGTCGCTGGGGATCCGAGCCAGGATCTCCGTGCCCTCACCCATCTGGAGATGGTCATGCTCGGTGGTCGGCCGCTCGCGTCGTCTGCCCCGATCCATTGGCAAGACGCCGCGTGGCACAGCGACACACCGTACGAAGACTCTACACGCACGGCATACGCCCAGGCGGATGACTGACGACTACGAATGTGTGACAAGGAGATACACCATGGCGGGGATGAAAAGCGCCCTCGAACTGGCGATGGAAAAACTCAACGCCACCGGCAATGACGAGACGGTAACCACGCTCAACGATACGCAACGCCAAGCCATCAGTGATCTGCGCAAGCAATATGATGCCAAAATTGCGGAAAAAGAGATCATGATGCAGGCCGACATCCGACAGCTGCTGCAGCGACGTCCCCCTCAGGAAGCCATGGTGGGGGCTCAGGAACTCCGCGAGAAATTTCAACTGACAAAGAAGGTGCTCCAAGCAGAGATGGAAACGAAAATCGCCACGGTGCGGACGCATGCCTAGAGGAGGCCGTGATCTCATGCCATCACCATCTACGACGCAACGATGCCGCCGATGGCGGACGTGGCTCATGACTGCCGGTCTGCTGCTGTGTGGCCTGCTCGGGCGGGCGGCCGGAGTGCAGGCAGACATGGCGTCCGCCGCGCTGTTTCCTATCCCTGATGCCTTGCGCCCCAAAGTGGAGTTTTGGAAACGCGTGTTTGCGGGACTCGAGACCACGGGGGGGGTGTTACACGATATGGAGGATGTCGCCATTGTGTACCATATGTGGTACAACGACCTGCCGAGTGGTCAGACGTGGCGTCAAGCGGCCATTGATGAGGAGCGCAACCGCTATGGTACGGTCCTCGCGACCCTCGCGGACGGCAAACGCACCGCTCTGACTGGTGACGAACAACGGGTGTGGGATATGTTTGCGGGGAAGCAAGAGCCCGAGGTCTTCCGAGCCGCGATGAGTAGAATGCGTTTTCAAGGCGGGATGCGCGGGCGTTTTGTCCAGGGTTTGGTGCGCTCGTGGACGTATTTGCCGGAGATGGAAGCCATTTTTGCTGCCGAAGGCGTCCCGACGGCCCTAACACGGCTACCGCACGTCGAATCGTCATTTGAGAATCGGGCCTTGTCCAAAGTCGGTGCGGCTGGGGTCTGGCAGTTCATGCCCTCGACGGGCCGGCGCTTCATGCGGGTGGATGGGGTGGTGGACGAGCGTCTCAACATTTCTGTGGCCACGCAAGGGGCGGCACGGTTACTGCGTGAGAATTACGAGAGGCTGGGCACGTGGCCGCTGGCGATTACGGCCTATAATCATGGGGCGCAAGGGATGAAACAGGCCGTGGCGACCATGGGCACCACAGACTTTGGGGTGATTGTGCAGCGCTATCGGGGACCGTTGTTTGGCTTTGCGTCGCAAAATTTCTACGCGGAATTCCTGGCAGCACTTGAGGTGTCAACCAATCATAAGCAGTACTTCGGCGACATCCCAGCGGCAGGGTCGTTCCCCTCCGGGTTCCTGGAGGCGCGGACAGGCGGCGCCTCCTACGACTTGGGATCCTTTGCTGAACCCTCGCAGCCGGTGATCCTCGAAGCCCATGCCCAAGCACCGTTGATGCTGGCGCCCCCCATGGTCAGGGAGCCACAGGTGGCCGAAGCGCCACAGAGCCGCACAGCACTGCCACAGGTGGCCAACGTCATACCGTCACACTCCCTCGAAGATCCAGTGATTGACGCATCGACGCCGCCGATTGTCTCCACGCCCTTGCCCGTCCCGCCCCCTGTCGCGATCGCCATCTCCCCGACCGTGGTCGACCCACCCCCAAGCGCCGTAGCGCCTGCGGTATGGACGACGCCACGTCCAGCCCCCGCAGAGCCACGCACCAGGGAGCAGAGTCTAACCCCGGTGACACCACCCCGGACTGTGGAAACCCCGCGTCCCACACCGGGGGAACCACGACCGCAGGCCCAAGTGGCCGCAGCACCAGCCCCGGCAGAGCCACGCACCAGGGAGCCGCGCATCAGAGAGCAAAGTATAGCCCCGGTGACACCACCACGGATGGTGGAAGCCCCGCGTCCCACACCGCTGGAGCCACGACCGCAGGCCCAGATGGCCGCAGCCGTAGCGCCGTCACGCGTTGCACCCACCCCGCGTCGTCCTGTGGTGGAATCTCGCTCCACGCCGTCCGTCCCTGTGGTGTTAGCGCCGATCCCGGTTCCCCCACCGGTCCGGGAGGCCAACGCTAAAACGTATAAGGTCCGTGCTGGCGACACCCTCTTTGCCATTGCGCAGCGCCATGGCACCGACGTGACGACGGTGGCGGCAGCGAATCGTTTCAGTCCACAGACGAATGTCAAAACCGGCCAGACGCTTGTCCTGCCTGCCTCTTCCCAGCCCGCAGAGGCCCAAGCGCCGGTGGCTACCCTGGTGGACAAACCTACTCCTCAGACGCCCGTCATCCCCCATGCCTCGCCGTTTCGGGAGAAGCCCGCGCTCCCTGTACAGCGCACGGCATGGTCTCAAGTGATCAAAGAGCAGGCCCCAGCGCCGGTACCGATGCCAGTGCCATCGCCGCGGGGGAAGAACACGCCCAAGTGAGTCACGGTATGCGGCCCGACTTCCCATGCCCAGCGGAGTCGGGCCTCAGGAGAGGCAGAGATGCACTTTGGTGTGAGCTATTTTGGCGTACGTAATCCGCTGCACTGTCAACGAGACATTGAGGCCATTGCCCGCCTGGGATTTTCCTCAATCATCTTCACGTTCTCCGAAGAAGATCACCGTTTTTACCAGGGGACGCTCGTCGCCTGTGTCCGCTATGCCCATGAGCAAGGGTTGCAAGCCTATATCGATCCGTGGGGTGTCTGCGGCGTGTTTGGGGGCGAAGCTTTTAGTGAACGCGGTGCCTGGGATCTCGCAGGACAACAGCAGCGCAGTGACGGACGGCCTCTCCCTCTGCTGTGTCCCAATTCTGCGGAGGTACGCACCTATCTGCAACGCTGGATCACCACTGTGGCGGAGGTGCTGCACGCGGACGCCATCTTCTGGGATGAGCCACATTTCTCCCTCCCCTTTGGCGCCACACAGCAACAAGGGCTGTGGAGTTGCTGTTGCGTGCGTTGTCAGGCGCAGTTTCGACACCTCTATGGCACAGCCTTCCCCACCACCGAGACCCCCGAGGTCCGACAGTGCAAGCAGGAAGCGCTGCTGCAGCTGATTCAGGATGCCACGGCGATGGCCGCCGGCCACGGCTTGCGTAACATCGTCTGCATCCTGCCCGAACACGAGGACCTCGAAGGCTTACAGCGTAAATGCGCCCGCTTTGCGGCCAATCCCCATCTTGACATCCTTGCGACGGATCCCTACCCACTGTGGCATCGTCGGGAGGTGGCCACGACTCAGGTGTTTTGCGAAGCTCTCCTACAAGCCTGCCAACGTCATCACAAACACGCACAGATGTGGATTCAAGGCTTCCGCGTGCCAGCTGGTCAGGAGTCCTTGCTTGGGGATGAAATGCGTCTGATGGCGCAGTGCGGGATACACGATATCGCCATCTGGAGCTACCTGGCGACGGGATACATGTCTTCCCACACGTGTGCCGATGCGCCGCGGGTATGGGAGGTGTTTACCCAGACGATGCTGGAGCTACGTGGCGGCGCCTTGGGATAGCGCGTGACGCAACCACCGCGCAGTGCCGCCCTCGCGTCTCTACAGGCGTATCGGGGGTACCGCAGAGACGACATGAGGCTGCACAGGGCTGGAGCGTTGTAAGAGACAGGTGGCGAGCGTGAGGGGATCCAGGCAGAGGGTACCGTTTTGCACGGCACGCCGCGCCGCTTCCACGCGTGCCTCTCGACTGTCTGGCATCGCATGCGCCACATTCCAGACCTCCCAGAGGAGCTGGAGACGCTCCGGCAGCTCTGTGCTCTCTTGTCTGTTGACCGTGCTGCAATAGGTCTGTGCACGTGGTCGTTTGGTGACGCGCCGCGCCTTGAGTGGATTGCCTTGCGTGGGCGGGTGTACGATGCGTGTATTATCCACCAGGCTCATACGTGATCCTCATGCGCTGTGCGCCGGCAAGGTCGGCAAGATACGGTGTCAGGTTCTGAGGTTTGTATCGGCAGATCGGCTAGGAAACTTAAACAGTACGGGTGACTACAGGGGCAAGGAGAGGCATGACGGCACAGTCTGGGTGGGACGCCATAGGCTCAAGGAGCCCAGCACCCGGCGTCCTGCGCCCAGGGACGCGAGCATGGACCTCGTAGCGCAAGGTCGTAGAGCGTTGGCGCAGTGACGGGTGAAGCACCCGTCATTGAGGACTGGGGACTGGAAGCCGCGCATGGCGATACCTCAGATGGCCAGAAGATCCTGCATCTTGGCGCGTAGACGTAACATCAATTTCGTATGAATCTGTGATACCCGTGATTCCGTAATATCTAAGACTTTGCCGATTTCCTTCATGGTGAGTTCTTCATGGTAATACAACGAGATCACGACTTTTTCTTGATGGGACGACGTCTCAATCGCTGTGGCAAGCAAGTCCCGCATGCCCCGTTCTTGGGCGATCACCGCCGGATTATCGCTGGCCCCTGAGACCACGGCGTCGAGGAGGTTCACCGTGTCACCCTGCTGGCGCGCCAGCCCCGGCGCTTCCAGGCTCAGGAGAGATATGCCACGGAGCTGCGAGAGCCACTCATATAACTCGTCCAATTCCAGCCCTAAAAATGCCGCAGTTTCTTCGTCGGTGGCAGCACGACCCTGTCGTTGCTCCAAGGACGTATACGCACGATCCAGCGCCTGTTTCTTCTGGCGGACAGAACGAGGCACCCAGTCGAGATCGCGCAGTTGATCCAGCATCGCGCCACGGATACGAAACTCGGCATAGGTCTTGAACAGATTGTCACGGCTCGGATCATATTTCTCAATAGCGTCGATCAGCCCGATCACGCCAGCATTGATGAGATCATCAAGTTGGATCGATGCAGGCATACGCATGGCCAGGCGTTGCGCCAGATATTTGATGGTGGGAGCATATTCTAGGATGAATTGCTCTCGTTCTGCGGCGTCACACCCTTGTGTCTGGTGCGTGGTACGGCGTGACAGCGTCTGCGCGGTGATTCGTGGGGCCTGGGTCTGACGAACATTCTGGCTAGCGACTGGACTCATCACTCGTGCCCTCTCCTTGGCGTCTCGTTTGCCACGATGCTGGTGAAGCCTCCAACACCGTACATGCTGGATGCCCATAAGAGTGTGCAATGGATGTGCCAAAGATTCCTTACGTAAAAAAAAGTCTGAACAAATTCTAACACATTGAAAATACACCACATATTCTCATGCATCTTTTTGGAAAAAGATACATGGACAGCGATGAGGATATGGTATCTGCCAGAAAAATGACAGCTGCCGTACGCAGACCTGTCAGAAAAATGACAGGCTCCAGGCGCAGGACTGTCTCACAGAGCATTGCCATAGCCTGCGGTGCCTGTTGACAAACACCCCAGCGTGCTATACGGTGGAAAAATCTTGTCTCGATACGTCCCCTCTGCAAACGCTCGCCCTATGCCTAGGGTGTGGCGTGGATTGACACCAATGATGGTCACCAAGCATACGACAGTTGTGCAGACGCTCAGCCCGCTTGAGCTGATGGGGCATCTCTTCCGGCGTGCCGGTTTTGGGGCAACGCGTGACGGGCTCGAAGCCGCGCTGGACCAGGGTTATGCGGCCACGGTCGAAGCGCTCTTGCATCCCGAGCAGGCCCCGGCGTTGGAAGACGATCTGCTGTTTCGTTCCTTCCCGGATTTCCACGAGGCACGCAAAGTTGATGTGGCGCAGGCGGTGTGGGTGTGGCGCTTGATCAATACGCCGCGCCCGCTGGAAGAAAAAATGGCCCTCTTCTGGCATGGTCTGTTTGCCACGGGGAATGCCAAGGTCGAGCATCCCCCGCAGATGGCACGCCAGATCGCCACCTTTCGTGGGGTGGCCCTAGGGAATTTCCGCGACATCCTCCTCGCCTTGTCGCAAGACCCGGCCATGCTGTTCTGGCTCGATAACCAGCGCAACACCAAAGATGTCCACAACGAAAACTATGGCCGTGAACTCCTGGAACTGTTCTCTATGGGGATCGGCAACTACAGCGAGGATGACGTCAAAAACTGCGCCCGGGCTTTTACCGGCTGGACGTTCGAGGATCCGCTCCCAGCGGTGAAACCCTATGGCCGCTTTCCCTGGACCTTTGCGTTTCGCCCCGCGCTGCACGATGACGGTCCCAAGACTTTTCTGAATGAGTGTGGGAATTTTGACGGTCGCGATATTATCGACATCATTGTGCGCCAGCCGGCCACGGGTCTGTTTCTGGCCAAACGCCTGTACCTCTTTTTTGTCGCCGACGTACCAGATGCCGAGGCCATCGCGCAGCTCGCCGAGGTGTATCACGCCTCGCGCTATGACCTGCGTGCCATGCTGCGGTCCCTCTTTCTCTCCGAGGTGTTCCGTTCGCCGCATGCCTACTACGCCAAGGTCAAAAGTCCAGCCGAATACGTCGCCGGGATTATGCGTCTCGTCGGCGATTACACGGAGCCCAAACCGGGCTTTCAAGCCATCTCATTGGAATGTCGCTATATGGGGCAGGATCTGCTGAATCCGCCCAGCGTCGAGGGCTGGCACATGGGCAAGGAGTGGCTTGACACGGGGATCCTGGTCGAACGGGTCAATTTCGGCGCTCAGCAGCTCGGCGACATCCGCAAGCCCGGCGTACAGCGACTGATGGCACGCCTGCGGGCGCATGGCACGTTAGCGCCAACGCAATGTGTCGATGCCTGTCTTGATCTGCTGGGCCCCATGCCGGTCCGCCCCAAGACGCACGCGGCGCTGGTCACCTTCCTCAGCGAGGGCGGTCCTGTGGACTTCACCCACGACAGCCAGGCCGCGGAGCAGCGCGTTGGGGAGTTATTGGCGCTCATTGCGGCCACACGTGAATTTCAGATGACGTAGCCCTGCGCAGAAAGGAACGGCTGTCATGGCCCTAACGACCCCAACCCTCGTAGTGCTGCAGCTCACCGGTGGCAACGATCCGCTCAACACCATCGTGCCCTACGGCAACCCGCTGTACTATGACCAGCGTCCGACCGTGCATATCCCCGCCGAGCAGGTGCTGCCCGTCGACCAGCAGTATGGCTTCCATCCCAGCCTGGCTCCGTTAAAGCCGTGGTGGGATGCAGGCAAGATGGCGATTATCAACGGCATCGGCTACCCCAAGCCCGACTACTCGCACTTCCGTTCCATGGACATCTGGTACACCGCGCAGCCCGATACCATGTCCAGCGATGGCTGGCTCGGCAAGCTGGTGCGTGATCTCGACCCACGCGCTGACAATGTCTTAACGGCGGTGAACTTTGGCCGCGGCCTGCCACGCGCCCTGTCGCTGGCTGGTGTGCCGGTGGCGTCGGTGGCGGCCTTAGACTCCTATGGTCTCCTGACCAGTCTGGCCAGCGTGTCGCAGCGTCAGGCCGCGCTGGAAGTGTTTTCGTGGATGTATGACGATGGCTGGCAGGACCAGGGCCTACCCCAGACGCCATCTACGCCGTCCGGCGTGGAGGAGGCCATGCGCTATATGGGGCAGACCGGGCTCGATGCGCAGAAAGGCGCCGATATCCTGCGTACAGCCATTGACAAGTACAGCTCCACGACCATGTACCCCCAGACCGCCATTGGCCAAAGCCTGCGGGGCATTGCCCAGGTGAAACTGGCTGACCTGGGCACTCGGGTCTTTTACGCGGCGCATAGTAGCTTTGACACGCATGCAGCGCAGCTCCTGGTCCATGCGAATCTGTGGCGCGAGATTGCCGAGGCCGTCACCGCCTTCTTTGCCGATTTACAGGCCCATAACGCGGCGGATGATGTCCTCATGCTCCTATGGTCCGAATTTGGCCGCCGCGTGCGTGATAACGGCTCGGGCACGGACCATGGCGCTGGTGGGATGGCCATGGTACTCGGCAATGCGGTCAAGGGCGGCATGTATGGCGAATATCCCAGCCTACGCAGCAACGCCCTCATTGAGGGGAATCTCGCCTATAATAACGATTTTCGCGGCACCTATAGCACCATTGTCGAGCGCTGGTTCCAGGTCGAGGCGGCGCCAATCGTCAATGGTCATTTTGAACAATTGGCCTTCGTGTAAGGGTGGGAAGCCGTGGCAAGTCCGTATCACTACAGCCAGACCATTGGCATGTTCGTGGAATTCGGGCGTGGCATGAGCAATCCGTACGATGTCGCGCCGGCGGGGGATGGACGGCTCTTTGTCCTGAGCCGCTCGAATATCTTTGATGCCCCTAATGGCGGGCTGCGTATTGGCCTGATGACGCTGGATGAAGAGTATCTGGCAGAATGGGGCAGGTACGGCACTGGGCCGGGTCAACTGGTGTGGCCCAACGCCATGGTGGTCGATCCCCAGGGGCGTTTGTGCATCAGCGATGAATGGCGGCATGATGTGCAGGTGTTTGCCCAGGATGGCACGTTGCTCGCTTGCTGGGGTGGTCCTGGCACGCAAGCAGGCTGCTTCAAGCGAGCCGCGGGCCTGGCATTTGATGCGACAGGGCATCTCCTGGCGGTGGATGCTGGGAACCATCGGATACAAAAATTCGACCCTGCTGGGCGCTACATGACGCAGTGGGGTACGTTTGGCAGTGCTGCCGGACAGCTGAACATGCCCTGGGGTATCGCCGTGGATGCCGCCGACAACGTCTACGTGGCCGATTGGCGGAATGACCGCTTGCAAGTGTTTGATGCACAAGGACACTCTCTGGCGCTCATCGGCAGTACGGGCACCGACGACGGGCAGTTCCGGCGACCTACAGGGCTGTGCATCGACCAAGCCGGGCACATCATTGTGGCGGACTGGGGCAATGAGCGTGTGCAGATTCTGCAGCCGGACGGGAGGCACCTAGCCACGCTGTACGGTGATGCGACGCTCTCCAAATGGGCCGCGGAATTTCTCGAAGCAAGCCCAGATATTGTTACCAAACGCCACAGTGCTGCCAACCTGGAGCAAGAAAAACGTTTTTGGGGCGCGGTGTCTGTGCGGGTGGATCACGCGGGGCGGCTCTACGTCGCCGAGCATTCACGGCATCGCGTACAGATTTATCAATTACAGGATGCCTCTCCTGCGGGGAGAGGGGAAGTGCAACGGGGAACTCAGAAAGGGGAGCAACAATGAGTGAGCAACAGGCAGCCCTACTCCGTCCCGAGACCATCGTGGAGGAGTTTAAGAAAAATGGCGTGACGCATGTCATCACCATCCCGGACAGTGAAACCAATCACCTGTATGAGCTGATGGAACAGCAGGACTGGTTGGAGACCATTCCGGCCTCGCGTGAAGGGGAAACCTTTGCCGTGGCGCTGGGACTCAACATCGCCGGGAAAGTTCCGGTGTGCCTGATTCAAAACACCGGCATGCTGGAATCCGGCGATTCGATCCGGGGTATGGCGCTGGATAGCGGCTTCCCGCTGGTATTCGTGGTTGGCTACCGCGGTTGGACGCGTCATGGCGTCATTTCCGACTCGGCGGCGCGCTACACTGAGCCATTTCTCAATGCCTTCCGCATCAACTACTACCTGATCGAACAAGACGGTGACTCCTCGCGTATTTCCCTGGCCTTCGAGGAGGCGCGTGCCACCAAACGCCCAGTCGCCGTGCTGGTGGGCGACGAATATCACGGTTTTAATCGCTAAGCGCCTCTCCTGGGAGGGGCAACCGGTCGGTCGCCTCTACGCCGTGGAGAGGTCTGTGGATGGCCGACTGGGAGAGGCTCTCAGTCTGACAACGTCGATGGAAGGAGACACAACATGATTGCTGCAGCGGATGTCTTTCGAGTGTTTGAGCCCCACCGGGGCAAATCTATTGTCGTACCAACCGGGACGTCTGGGAAGCACTGGGCCGACTTTACCACCAATCAGAAGCGCGACCTGATGCTGGGTGGTGCCATGGGGCACACTGCCGCCGCCGCCCTCGGCGTAGCGCTCGGACTCCCCAACGAGAAAGTCGTCTTGTTTGATTCAGAAGGCGCCCTACTGATGAACCTGGGCATTATCGCGACGATTGCCGGCAAGGCCCCCAAGAACTTCGTGCACTTTGTGCTCGATAACGAGTGCTATGCCACCACGGGCGGCCAGCCGGTTCCCAACGCCAAGAATATGAACTACGCTGGCGTCGCCAAAGAAGCTGGATACGCTGCGACGTTTAACTTCGACTCGCTGGAAGAGTTTGGTCGCGATATTGACGGCATCATGGCCATGGAAGGCCCGGTATTTGTGGCCATCAAAGTCATTCCTGAAGTCGAGAATGAGCCGATTGGCCGACGCCAACGGCGGGCCGTACGCTCACGCGCCGAGACCATTCGGGAGTTGCGCTCGGAGCTGGGGATCAGCTAGTTATGCTGCGCCAACCAGTTGTCAAGCACCATCCGCAAGGGTGCTTGATGGACAGGAACCTCATTGACCTGCTGAGAGGCGTGCTCGGACAACGCAGTGTCGCAGAGCACACCTCTCGCCCTCCTCAGACGCCAACCAGTCGTCAAGCACCATAAGGGTGCTTCGTGACGACGCGGAGTCATCGAATACAGTGTTAGGCGCCGAAGGCGTGGGGAACACCTCTCACCATAGGAGGAGACACGCTCCCACACCGCGACGCACGGGCCAAGACCGGGGAACCTCCAAGACCGGGAGCACCCCCAAGACCGGGAACCCCACGCCCCCACGGCCACGAGACCAAGCCCCGTCTCCCGCCCCCGGCCAGGCAGGCGGCCCTCAGCGGCGAGGGCGTGGCGCCTCACCACGCACTGGAGCCGACCGCCCCCAGCCTAGGATTGTGGGTCTGCAGCAGTCGGTGGGTGGGGGCGGCGGCTCACCGCCGGCGTTCGGCTTCACAGAGTAAATCGGAACACGCAGGCAATCTCATGAGAGGAACTAAATATATTAGTATTAAAACTGGATATTCCTGTCACTCATCGTTTTATTGAATGTTTAGGGAGGTGGAAGGCCCGTAACGCCGGCAACGGCGCGGGGGGCGTTTTCTTCTACTCAACTTTTTGCTTCCTTTCGTGTAGCGGGCGAATGTCGTGCCTCGTCTCAGCCATGAGGTGCGGCTCTGCGGAAAGCAGGCACCACGCTCTGAGTAACCGTTGTCCGTACAGGAGTGCAGCATGGAAACACGCAAGGCCGTGCAGTATGGCACCCATGACGGTGCCGCCCTGGTCGGCGACCTCTGGCTGCCCGAGGGGCTGGAGATCCGCCCGGCCATCGTCGCCGTGCATGGCGGCGGCTACCAGGCCGGCAGCCGCGACATCTACCAGTATATGGGCCCCTATCTCGCCGAGCGCGGGTATGCGGTGTTCAGCATCGACTACCGCCTGATCCGCGACGGTGCGAACCGGTACCCGGCCGCGCTGCATGACGTGCGCGCGGCCGTCCAGTGGGTACGAAGCCAGGCCGCGGAGCTGAGGATCGACCCGGCGCGCCTCGCGCTGATGGGCGATTCCGCCGGCGCCTCTCTCAGCGCGCTGGTGGCCCTCGCGGGGGATACCCCGGACTACGTCAATGCCTATCGCGATGACCCCTATGCCAGCGTGAGCACGCACGTGAAGGCGGTCGTCGGGGTCTATGGCTCGTATGACCTGATAGCGGCGTGGGAGCACAACCTGATTGCCCGCCCCACCGACAATGTCTCCGAGAACTTGATGGGCTTTCCGCCGATGCAGGACCGCCGCGCCTGGTACGCCGCCTCGCCGATTGCGCACGCGACCTTCGCCAACAACAGCACCGCGTTCCTGCTGGTCTGGGGGACCAACGACGACATCTGTCTCCCCCGACAATCCGAGGCCTTTCTGCTGGCCCTGAAACAGGCGCGCTTCTACGTGCGTACGGTCATCGTGCAGTCCGCCCCGCATTTCTGGATGCAGGACCCGGTGGAGGAGGCGAACAGCTTCTCGGGATTCCTCGTACCACGGCTGCTGCGGTTCCTGGCACAGCGTCTTTAGGCAGCGTTTCTTGGCGTAGAGATCGCCGCGCGCAGTATTGGCGGCATCATGTACAGAAGGAGGCCTCAGTGACGGGTATCGCATCGCATGCGATCTTTGGCATGTACGCCGGTCTCGCGCTCCTCATGGTTGAGCGGGTGTAGGCGGTCCAACAGGGATTAGGCACGCACGTGCCAGCCTCTGCGGCATGGTGGGAGGTGGGATCGTGCAGCAGGCAGCGTGTCCGTGCCAGTGCGCAGCGTTAGACGCCAGAAACAGGAAAGGAAAGATCCCAAGACAAGCGCGCAGTGAGCGCAGAGGCAACGGCCGCAGTGAGGCCGTTTGACGTTCTGTGGAAACCTATACGTCAGCGATGACGGCAACTTGGAGGGGCTGTGCTGCCTTTGCTGGTATCGGTTGGCCAGAAGGTTGCGCTCTGGCCAACCCTGTATTGTCTATGGGCAACGCTCGCCATTGGCCTGGCGATTGCGCTGGCCGGTCTCTCATCTGAGAGCATGACCCGCCTCTTGGTGATCGTGTTCCTCTTTGGCCAAATCGCCTGGCGTTCGACGTGGGTGCAGGCTGTCCCCTGGCGTACATACAAGGCACGATTCATTGGGCTGGGCACCGTTTTTGCCGCGGTGGTGGAGGGCTTTCATATGATCTCCATGCCGGTCTTTCTCTCGCTGCGTATTGGCGGGGATACTTCCTTGGCGCAGGGGCTGATCCACTATGCGCTTGATCTCCTCTTTACCCTGCCGGCCTATCTCGTGATCTTTGCGGTGATCTGGGGCTTCATTACCCGCTACCATTTTACGCTCTGGCAGTACATTATAGTCATGGGATTGGCACAGGCGCTGGGGGATGGCGGTCTCTTCTATTTCATCAATGCCCCGGGGATGCTCTTCTTCCTGCCATATCCGATGACAAACTACCATGCCATCAATGTCCTGCCGTTTCTGGCGGTGCGTGATCATTTACCGCAGGCGCGATCATCAAGCGTTTGCATGTATCTTGCTGTGCCAGCCTTGATGGGAATGTATATGGTTTGTGGAGCAATCATCAAGCTCCTGGGGAGGGTTTTTGGCCTTGAAACGACGTGAACCTCACCCGGAACCGGGCTGAAACGCCCGAGCATTGGACCCCATGGTACGCACCCGTGCGGTCTAACACAGCAGTGGAGCCGACCGCGCCAATGGGGGTTGTGTGGTCTGCGGGTGCGGTACATGGCGCGGTGGCTCACCGCCGGCGTTAGGCAGAACAAAGAGTCAAGCATGATAAAAGCAAGCGATACTATCGGTCGTGATGACCCGTTTGACTTAAATCGCTTCACGAGCGCGCAAGAAAGGATCTACGATAGTGTCCTCCCAGAGTTAAGAAGCGGCCAGAAGCGAACTCACTGGATGTGGTACATATTCCCGCAGATTGATGGATTGGGACACAGTACAACTTCAAAACACTATGCCATAAAAAGCATTCACTACCGGACACTGGTGCTCAGTAGTCTTGCAGTGTGTAGTGAGAGGTTGTCTCATCGTAGACTCTCCCTGGCAAGCGCGACCAATCCAGAAGGAGCAGACGAGGAGTGACACCCGCCGCAGCTATCGTGCCCTACG
>SXND01000059.1 GCA_005777235.1 Pseudomonadota bacterium | reverse complement strand
TCCAGCAGTGCGCTCAGCCCGGTAGCCGTGGTCGCCCCAAACGACGCCAGCAAGTAGTCGGAATACAAATCTGCTATCGGTTGTGATTTCATACGGGCGATTCTACACTTTTTTCGTTCCAGTCGCGTAAGGTGAGTGAGTGAGCAGTGTCGTTGCAGCTATAGCTTACTCCCGCCGCTGATGTCGCGGTAAACTGACAGGTCAACGCCTGATCGACGGAATTCTTCACGAGGTTCACAGAGATGGTGTTACTGGCACCAGTGCTAGCGAGATAGGAGCGTGCGAACATGTAGAGTTTGTTGAAGGTGCAAGCAAAGGGCATTGGCGATACGGACCATTCAGGTACATTAGCTGTCTGTATTGAGCCATCACCAGACAGGTTGGCGTACCATGCAGTAGTACTAGTGCTGTTTAGGACTGCGCCTTGCAGAAATGTTGCCGCACCGCCAGAGCCGGTGGCGCCCGTCACTCCCGTGCTACCAGTGGCGCCTGCCGGGCCGGTGGCCCCCGTCGTGCCTACGCCGGTGGTGCCCGTCGTGCCGGTAGTGCCGGTGGCGCCCGTCGTGCCAATACCCGTGGCCCCCGTGGCCCCCGTGGTACCGATCCCCGTGGCCCCCGTCGTGCCAATGCCCGTCGCGCCCGTGGCCCCCGTCGTCCCAGCACTGCCCGTGGCCCCTGGGCTCCCGATAGCCCCCGTGGTGCCAATGCCGGTGGCGCCCGTCGTGCCAATGCCCGTGGCCCCCGTGGCCCCCGTCGCCCCCGTCACGCCCGGGGTGCCGATCCCCGTGGCCCCCGTGGCGCCCGTCGTGCCAATGCCCGTCGTGCCGGTGGCGCCCGTCGAACCCGTAGCCCCCGTCGCACTCGCACTGCCATCTAAGCCCGTCGCACCGGTACTCCCGGTGGCGCCCGTCGTGCCAATGCCCGTGGCCCCCGTCGCACCTGTCGAACCCGTCGAACCCGTGGTGCCAATGCCCGTGGCCCCCGTCGTCCCGGTTGTCCCGATCCCGGTGGCCCCCGTGGCGCCGGTGGACCCGGTGGCGCCGGGACTCCCGGTCGCGCCCGTGGTACCGGTGCCGGTGGCCCCCATCGCCCCCGTGGCGCCGGTGGCCCCCGTCGTGCCGGTGGCGCCCGTCGTCCCGGTAGTGCCAATGCCGGTGGCCCCCGTCGAACCCGTGGCGCCCGTCGTGCCGGTGGCCCCCGTCGTGCCAATGCCGGTGGCGCCGGTGGTCCCCGTCGCCCCCGTCTCGCCGCCCTGGGCCACGAGACTCCAGAACAGAGGACTGATGTCCGGCTGGCGATTCACGTTACCGCTCTGGAGCGAAATATAGCTGCTGCCCACAAAGCTCACCGTCTCGGTCGCCGCGTACACGGTCGTCGCACTCCACGCCCCTGCGAAGCTGAGACCCGTGGTTCCCGTGGCGCCCGTACCGCCCGTGCTGCCTGTCGCCCCCGTCTCGCCCGTCGTGCCACGGGCGCCGGTGGTCCCCGTGGCGCCCGTACCGCCGGGGACGCCGGTGGCGCCCGTACCGCCGGTCGTTCCTACGCCGGGGACGCCCGTGGTGCCGGTAGCCCCAGTCCAACCCGTGGCGCCCGTCACCCCGGTGGCGCCGGTGGCGCCGGTCCGACCCGTGGCACCCGTCACCCCGGTGGTTCCCGGGCCCGTGCCCGTCCCCGTGGCGCCGGTGGCGCCGGTCTGACCCGTGGCGCCCGTCACCCCGGTGGCGCCGCCTTGGGCCACCAGACTCCAAAACGCGGGACTCGTGGCAGGCGGCTGGTTCACATTACCGCTTTGCCGCGAGAGGTAACTACTCCCCCCAGCGCTCACCGTGTCGTTGGCGGCATAGGTGCGACTGGCACTCCATTCGCCCTGGAAGGTGAGCCCCGTGGCGCCGGTGGCGCCGGCGCCCCCAGCTGCTCCAGGGGCGCCTGGGGTCCCTGGTACACCTGCTGCGCCGGACGCCCCGGTGGCCCCTTGGGGCCCGGTCGCGCCTAGAGCTCCGGTCGGCCCGGTCGGCCCTTGAGCCCCTGTGGCACCGCGCACCCCGGTCGGCCCCTGGAGTCCTGTGGGATCGCCTATCCAGCGACCATCTTGGTCAATCACGGGGATAAATGCTTCAGCGTTCTTCCGAATTGTGACGGACTGTGGGGTGATATCCCCCGTGGCGTTCTCACTCGTAATGGCCTCAAACGCGAACGGCACACTGTGGATCTGCAAGCGCGGTTGGAGTTCTACGTCGTCCCCAATCGTGATCCCGAGCTCAATGTGCCCACTACTAAACAGGTCTTCCAGCAGGGGATTGTCACCCGCCGCCCCCAAGGTGAGCTGGTAGACGCCATCGAGAAAGCGAACCGTCTGACGTTCTTACCACAGCACGCGTGTACGTCCCAGCGCGGTGTCGTACAGGGTCAGCAGGACAGTTTCGGTGCGATTGAGCGGACTACCAGTGCCGCGCTCCGTCACAACACCGCGCAACGCGATGGTGCGCGGCACCACAGCCTGCACCCCGGGTGCACTCCCCACCAGCAGGCCGAGGACGAGACACACGCGCACAAGCCAAGCACAAGGCCAAGCGGAGATACCGGGCACCAGGCACAAGGAACGCCACATCGCAGATACTCCAAAGTAGTAGTGCTTAAAAAATTGCAACACGCATACTATACCGTGGGGAGGTGAGGGTCTGCTCGTTGAGCGGATTGATGCCATGCGTGGCATCGAGCGTGGGCGATGCACTGGTCGCCTCCTGCGACGTGAGGGGCGCGAAGTCCACCGCCAATGTAGCAGGTGCTGGCGGGCTCGTGGGCGCTGGTGGGCTCGTGGGCGGCAGTGTGACGGTAGGTGGTGGCACGGCGGTTCTTGAGGATCTATGGGGAGCATCTTCTCCACATCCTACCAGCCCAAGACATACCGCGAAGATGACGAGGAAGCACCGCATGTCTACTTCTCCTGGGCTCAGGTTGCTCTGCACAGCGACGAGGGACACACATGAGGGACTGGTGCGCCCAGGCGAGGGCTGACCACATCGGTCACCCCGCAACGTGCCTAGCCTCACCCATCCTGGAGGCGCCACTATATCACAAGCAGGTAGAGGCAATCCTTGGGAAATTTCAAGTTTTTTCCAAGCTAACGTCCGGGCTGCTTGACATAGCAGACGTCAGGCTCCACCCGTGGGCGTTCTGCAGGGGCGCCACGGCTCAGGGACGTGCGCCAAAGCGTCGGGCGTCTTCTGCCGCATACGCCGCCACCAGGGTATCCGCCGCCAAGGTGGTGCGGAGGCGCTCCACGACTTCGGCCGCACGGCGAGCAGGAATGGCGCAGGTCATCTGGCTGTTCGGTAAGCCCGTCCGCACCCGACTCAGCATGCATCCCACGCTGGCCGCGACCACCTGTTGCTCCTGCGCCAGGGGGATAATGTGGCACTGGGGCTTGCCTTCCAGGCGCATCTCGGGGAGCGCGTCGTGCAGGATCATCACCTGCTTGGGATTGAGGCGCAGGAGCACCACATCCGGCGCATGGGGAGTCTCGGCCAGGGGGCCATAGGTGATGCACGCGGGGCGCTGTTGGAGCACCGGAATCTGTGGCACCATCTCCATGGTAACCCAGCCGCTGGCGAGCAGCGCGGCGACGTCGGCATTCCCCGCCACCTCCTGCATGGTACGCAGGCCATGCGTCATACTGCCGACACTGCAGTTGCCGTGATCCGCCGGGAGGGTGGCAAACGTCCGTTCGGCCGCCTGGATCCAGAAGACACAGCCGGCAGCCACTTTGCCCGTGCGCCCGTCTGGCGTGGGAGGCGGCGTCACGCCCTCGTACACGGGGACATCCGGCGGGACGGCCTCGAAAAACGTAATCGCAATGGGGGGAATCTCCAAACTGAGCAGCTCACGGAGGGTCGTGCTTAATACCTGCCAGTCCATCGTCTATGTCCTTTCACGTTCAGAAGGCCTGGTCTCCCCCCACAGGGCCCACACGGCTTCATACTTGGGGGGGAAAGGTGCCGTGTAATTCATAAACGTGGGAATGGGATAGCGCATACCGTTTTTGTGGGTGCTCTGCAGTCCATCGACGACCGCCTCGATCTTGGATGCAGGAATGGCAAAGGCCATCTCATCGTCCTGCGTTTGCCCAAACATCCGATCCCCGGTACACGGGAGAATCACCTGGCACGCGTCGGTTTGCATGGTTTTGACGATAATATCGGCACAGTCTAAGCGCCCGCCAAACGACGAGGGTAAGTAGCCTCCCTGGTGATACAGCGCGGCTTGCACCAGACGCATCACTTGGGCGGAATTGCCAAACACGACCACGACATGCGGGGGCGCAAAGGGGTGATTGCGTAACGGGGAAGCAAACAAACTGGTATAGCGTCCCGCCTCGAACTTGGGTACGGCGGCTTCCATGCGTGCCCCGGCCTCCAGGCTGGCGGTGTACATATCCATGCAGGCATTGCCCTCTTGTAGATAGGAGACATTGGGCTTCCAGCCCAACGCGACCAGCCCCAGGGGGCAAGAATGGTGCTCCGCCGCCAGGCCAATGGACCAGCCATAGCGCCGTACGATATTAATGGTTTGACAGGTGGCAAAATGCGCCCCGAGATCGGCGGGGGTGCGGGTGCGTGGGGGGAACGCTGCGCCCGGCGGCAGCATGGTGATGCCGACAGGGAACGTGGCAGGGCGTATATAGGTTTCGAGTGCGTCGGTGATGGCTGTGACATCCATGCGTCTATCCCTCTTAACTCGCGATCTTGTGTCTTGTGGAGGGTGTAGCACCATCCCGAGCACCTGTCAACCGGCGTGTCCATCCTGGCCGAAACCTCCGACGGTCCCAGCACACCGGCCAGCGTGCGCTGGCTGTGGCGTGGCGCCCCCGGTGACGCCCCGATCAAGCCTAAGCGCTCCGTCGTGGCCGTGGGCAGCCGTGCCGACCAGGACACGCGCCTGCAGCCATGCTGGACGGGTCTCTGGCCGAGCGTGTTCAGGAGTTGACCCACGGCTGGCAGACACCGCCCACGGCCAAGCCGCACAGCATGCCGGATTTCCCGGTGGCGCCGGCAGGGGAGCGGCGTAGACAGGCCTGTGGGCAGCCAGCGCCAAAGTGTGTACAATCAGCGCCCGCACCCCGCCACGGCCCTATACACAGAGAGGACGCCTATGCCGCCGCCCGACACCCAAATTGTCCGTCCGCTCACGGTGCTGAGTGACGAAGAAACGCTCTTCCGTACTGTCGTACGTGACTACGCCGCCTCGAGCATTGCGCCCCTGGTGTCCCAGATGGATGCGGCGGCGCAGTACGATGCGACGCTCATCCCTGGTCTATTCGCGCTTGGCGTCATGGGCGTGGAAATCCCTGCATCCTACGGTGGCGCAGGCAGCAGCTTTTTTATGTCCTGCCTGGCCGTCGAAGAACTCTCCCGCGTCGATGCCGCCGTCGGCGTCCTAGTCGATGTGCAGAACACCCTGGTGAGCAACGCCTTGCTGCGTTGGGGCACGCCCGCGCAACACGCCACCTTCCTGCCGCGCCTGGCCCAGGATACGGTCGGGGCCTATGCCCTCTCCGAAGCGGGTTCCGGCAGCGATGCCTTTGCCTTACAGACCCGGGCCACGCGTCAGGGTGATGCCTATGTACTCCAAGGGCGTAAACTGTGGATCAGCAACGGACGCGAGGCTGGCCTGTACATCATCTTTGCCACCGTGGACCCCAGCCAGGGCTACCATGGCATTACGGCCTTCCTGGTCGAGCGTGACATGCCAGGTTTTGCTGTGGGACGCGTCGAAAAAAAGCTCGGGATTCGCGCCAGTAGCACCTGTGAACTGCTCCTCGACGACTGTGTGGTGCCGCAGGATCACGTGCTCGGCAGCGTCGGGCAGGGCTATAAAGTCGCCATTGAAACCCTCAACGAAGGGCGTATTGGCATTGGCGCCCAAATGGTCGGCCTGGCGCAGGGGGCTCTGCACGCCGCCATCACCTATGCCCAACAACGGCAGCAATTTGGCCAGCCCATTGCCAGCTTTCAAGCCATGCAGTTTCAGCTGGCCGAGTTGGCAACGCAGGTCGAGGCGGCCCGCTTGCTGGTGTATAATGCCGCCCGCCTGAAGGACGCGGGCGAGCCGTTTGCGCAGCAGGGCGCCATGGCGAAGTATTTTGCCTCGCAGATGGCGGAGCATGTCACGTCCAAGGCGGTGGAAGTGTTCGGTGGACTGGGTTACACCACCGAAGCGCCGGTGGAAAAATTCTTCCGCGATGCCAAAATCGGGGCAATCTACGAGGGCACGTCGTTTATGCAGCTCAGTACGATTGCCAAACAGCTCCTGACGCGCTAGCGCCTCGGCAGGCCCAGGAGTCCCCACAGCTTGCGCCCATGCCGGCCGTACGGCATGATAGGCGGCCCCAGCGCCGCTGACGCGCTGGCCACCGCACCCGCAGAGAGAAGAGAGTCGCGCATGAAATTTGGTTTATTATATGAACATCAGCTGCCGCGCCCCTGGGGTGAGCACTCAGAGTACCAGCTGCTCAAAGAGGCCCTGACGCAGGTGGAACTCGCCGACCGCTTGGGCTTTGATTACATTTGGGAAAACGAGCATCACTTCCTGGAAGAATACTCCCACACCTCGGCCCCCGAGGTGATTCTGGCGTGCTGTGCCCGCAATACCACCCCTATCCGCCTCGGGCATGCCGTGGTGCTGTCACCCCCAGCGTACAACCCTCCGGCGCGGGTGGCCGAGCGTCTGGCCACGCTCGATCTGCTCTCCGACGGTCGGGTGGATTTTGGCACGGGCGAGTCGGCCTCACGGGTCGAAATCGAGGGCTTTGGCATTGACCACACCCAGAAAAAGGCCATGTGGGCCGAAGCCGTTGAGCAAACGGCCAACATGATGACCATGGCCCCCTATCCCGGCTTTGACGGGCAATTTTTCTCCATGCCCTGCCGTAACGTGCTGCCCAAGCCGTTCCAGAAGCCGCATCCGCCCATCTGGGTGGCGTGCTCACGACGTGAAACCATCCACGCTGCGGCCCGGCACGGCATTGGGGCTTTGACTTTTGCCTTTGTCGATCCGGCAGAGGCCAGCAAGTGGGTGCAGGAATACTACGAGATCATCAAGTCCGACGCCTGCGTGCCCATTGGCCACACGGTCAACGCCAACATCGCGATGGTGACGGGGTTTTCCGTGCACCATGATGCCGAGGAGGCCAAACGCCGCGGCGGCGATGGCTTGCGCTACTTTGGCTATGCGCTGGGGCATTACTACGTCTTTGGGGCGCACGAGCCGGGCACGACCAACGTCTGGGAGCGTTTTGAGCAAGCCCGCGACGCCATGGCGGAAGTGGGCCGAGGCAGCGGCATTGGCACGCCGGCCCAGGTGCAGGAGCATCTGGCGAAGTATGCCGAGGCGGGCGTTGATCAAGTCATCTTCATCCAGCAAGGCGGCAAGAACCAGCATGCCCACATCTGTGAAGCTATGGAGCTGTTTGCCGCCAGCGTGATGCCGCACTTTCAGGCCGGTGAGAGCGAGCGCGAGGCGCGCAAAGCAGCGGCACTGGCGCCCTACATCGCCGCCGCCTTGGCGCGTAAAGCATGGATGGCGCCGATTGCCCAGGCCGACATCCCGGTGATTACGTCGTATGGCAGTAACATTATCCAGACGGATCAGGACGAGACAGCTAACGTGACGCATCACGGCGCCGCCGATATCACCGTGCCACTGCGCGATCCGCTGGCGCCACGGCGTCCGCAGGCGGTGGGCAGCGCCGATTAAGGCGGGGATAGCGCCTCGGCCTCATGATCATCCTGCCCCAAAAAGCTGCGGATGCGTGCCACCATCGCCTCTTTGGGATAAATGGTATAGAGAAACTGGGCGCGTGTGAGCGGATCACTGGCAAAGAACCGCTCATACAGCACCTGGCGGGCGCCAAAGGAACTACAGGCAATATCCCAGGCCAGGTGAAACAGCTGGACGCGTTCATGCGCCGTAGCGGCATCGGTCGCGAGATACTGCTCAATCTCGGGGGCCAACGGGCTGTGGAAATCCGCCTCACTAGGGCGAATCATAAAACTGCTGGAGCCCAGGAGCTGGAGGATTTCCACCATCTCGGGATACGCCGTGCTGAACAGATTGCGCGTGATCTCAATGGGCAGTTGCGCCGGGCACATGACGCCCCATTCATCCAGCGTGGCGTCTGCTTCCGCGGCCCGCATACAGGCTTTCATCAGCTCAGTGTACATCATCAGCTTCCCGAGGCGTTCCTGCGTATGCGGCAGATGCGCGTTGCCCAGCACGTGGGACATCAGGAGCGCCGTACCCAGGACCAGCTCGCACTTGGCGACGTTCTTGGCGGCGCCCTGATGCGCCGTATGGTTGGAGGAGTGCGTCGTGGCGGCGGTGGTGTTCACCAGCCCAACATCGCCGAGCATAAACACCCGCTCCCACGGCACCAACACATCATTGAAGAACACGACACAGTCCATCTCCTCAAAGCGTGAGCCCAGGGGGTGCTCGAAGTGCGTCTGCCCCACGTCAAAACTCTCGCGGCACAGGAATTTGAGGCCCGGCGTGCCGCAGGGAATGGCGAAATTGAGGGCATACGGGCTGTGGCCCTCGGTCATGCGCCCCATGCGCGGTGCATACACGCCGATCTCATCTGCCAGGGGACCGAGCGTCGCCAGCACCCGCGCCCCACGCACGACAATGCCGGCGTCCGTCTCCTTGACCACCCGCAGCGCCGTGTCCTCGGCCAGGTTAAACGTGCCAGCCACACTACGGCTGCGCTGTAAGTTAATCAGCGAGTGCGTCAGGGTCAGGTCATGTTCACGGATGTAGGTGTAGTAGCGCTGGATGTTCTCCCCAAAGGCTGGACGATTTCTGGCAAAAAACGGTGCCGCCGCGGCCCAGGCGGCGTAAGAGACATTCATGAAATCTGGCGAGCGCCCCATCATACCGCAGGTGGTACGGGCCCAGTGCAGCATCATCACGCGCCGTCGTACCAGGTCGTCCATGGTGCGCGGGATGATGAACGACAGGCCGACACGGTCGCCCGTCGTGGGTGACACATACGTCATCTCTGCCTGATATTGTGGGTCGTGCTGCAGATCATACAGCGAGGCGATCGCCTCAGCGCCGTGTCGCAAGCCGGGGTGGGTGGTGACATCTTTCACCCGCTCACCACCGAGCCAGATGTCTCGTTCTCGCTCCTGCAAACCCTGCAGATACTGTTGCCCTGTCCGTGCTGGCATGCTGCGGCCCTCCGTGATGCAACACTGGGACGATAAGCCTACGCCCGTGGGATGCGCGTGCCGGGGGTATGCCTGCGCATCCTATAGACTGACGTGCGGGCGGTAAAAAAACATGGTGCGATGCTCTGGAGCACCCCAGGCGTAGTTGGCGGGGATGTCTGGCAGGCGAATAATCCCCAAGTGGTTCCCCGAGGCGTCAAACACCCAGCCACGCTTTTTTCCATGCATTCTCTGATGTGTGCCGCTCATCACCTCCCACAAAATATGGCCTCTTCATGAGTCTTGCGAGACAATATGCCATATCTCTCTACTTTTTAACACTCTCACTTTTTTCCAGCAGCAAGGCTCACGCTAAAACTGGTAATAGAGGAATACTGTGTCACGACCGTTCATGAACAGGTAGGCCACGAAGAGACACGTGGCACTGAGGATCGCCCATCGCAGGGTCGGCTTGAATGGGAAGTCCCAGCTGGAAGGGAGGATGTTTGAAGCGGCAAAGCAGAGAACGACCATGGCCAGAAGAGGTAGCGGCAAGCCGTCCGCTCCAGCGGGACCCTGCCCGGCCATTCTCTGGAGCCAGCCCACCGCCATGGGGAAATCCGTTGAGCGGAAGAGAACCAACCCAACGATGACGAGGAGAAGCGTAACACACCGGAACACCAACTGTGGCAAACGGGAGGTCAGCGGCTCAGCGAGATGGTCCACGATGAGTAGAACACCGTGATAGAGCCCCCAGACGACGAAAGTCTAGCTCGCACCGTGCCATAATCCTCCGAGTAACATGGTGAGGATAAGGTTGATCTGCGTTCTCGTCACACCCTTCCGGTTTCCGCCCAAGGATATGTAGAGGTAGTCTCGAAGCCAAGTGGAGAGGCTGATGTGCCAGCGGCGCCAAAAGTCGCGACTGCCCAGCGCTTGATACGGGGCGTTAAAGTTCTGGGGGATGCGGATCCCAAAGAGGTAGCCCAAGCCAATCGCCATGTCCGAATAGCCACTAAAATCGTAATACAGCTGGTAAGTGTACCCGAGCGCGGCACCCCAGGCCCCTACCGTAGATAGCGTGTTGTAGCTGGCAAGCATGGGGTTAATGAGTTGGGCAATCGTGTCGGCGACGATGACCTTCTTGACCATACCCACCGCGAAGAAGCCGACTCCTTTGGCGACATAATCTTCGGGAAGCACAAGATCTATATGCTCAAGATCTTCTTCTATCTGCCTGAAACGAACTATAGGACCAGCCACCAACTGCGAGAAGAGGCAGACGTAGGTGAAGTACTCCCAGATGTTGCTTGTGGCACGAACCCGGCCCTGCGCTACGTCTACGATGTAGGAAATCGTATGAAAGGTGTAGAAGCTGATGCCCACGGGTAGGATGATATGTAGGAGGGGTATGACCCCACTGCCCGCCACATCGTTGACTATCTCAGCCACGAAGTTGTAGTACTTGAAGAAACCGAGGAGGGCCAAGTCCACCGAGATGGCGGAGAGCAGCCAAAGCCGTCGGCCGAGAGACCCCTTGGCCCGCTGGATCATGAGTGCCGAGACGAAGCTCACGAGGCTCGAAAAAGCCAATATGAAGCAGTAATTCCAATTCAAGTAGCCATAAAATACGTACCCGCTGACGGTCAGGAGGATATAGCGCTGGTTCTTGGTTGTGGAGAGCCAGAACAACACGAAAACGATTGGAAAAAACACCAGGAGGAAGATGTTCGAGTTAAAGACCATGCTACTTCAGCTCCTTCGTCAGCCGATCTACAACCAGAAGCGCATTGTCCTCGTCCATATGGCCGCCGTCGTACCAGCCCGCATCAGTAGCTCCAAATGTGGATGGCGTGCTAAAGTCGAGGACCGGAAGCCCATACTCCACCTGGAGCCTCACCGCGAAGAGACGGGTCTCTTCCAGGCGTTTGGAGTAGCCGGTTGTCCGATCCAGGAACGCAGCGAGATCGGTGTGCACGGGGGTTATCCACAAGACCACCTGCACATTGTCCTGCTGCACCTCCTTGATGAGGCGTTCGACATGTGCCCTGCGTCGCACAGAAAGCCCCTGCATTTCGATGAAGCGTTGTCGGTACTCGGCGCGGCTCTTCTCCAAGTTCTTCCGCAGGTCAAACGTTCCTGCTGCCCGTTCGTCTTCCCACTGAATGTAGTGGAGAAATCCATCACTATCGAACGTGCTCGAGGCAGGGAGCCGCACAAAAGCCGCCCTCACAGACCGCAAGACATCCTGGGCAAAATACCTGGAGAAGACAGTTTTCATGAGCCCGAGAAAGTCGCTAGTGCGGCTATAGACGCTCGGCCTGGCATCATCGAGAACAGCCATGAGCGCTGGGTTGCTCTTCAGGCGATCATCGAGCTCGTTCAGATCGTGCAGCGCTTCCACATCAAGCCCGATAACGAGAGCCTTCAACTTGGCATCAGACGCACGGGTCCATCGATAAATGGCCAGGTAGTCCTCAGTGCGGGCACTGTCAACGGAAAAATTAAACCATCGCAGTCCCGTGCTCTTTTGCAGCTCAGCGCAGGAGAGTTTCATCGATCGGCTCGATCCGAGAATCAGACCTTCTATGGGCGCGAGGCGGTTGTACTCTGCGAAGAGCCGCATCTTGTCGCGGCGGGAGTCCAACGTGAGGCAGGGAAAGATACTAGTCCCGAAATGGCAACGGGGATCCACCAGGAGAGTCACGCCGAGGTAGAGCAAGACGAGGCTTCCCAGCATCAGGAGGAAACAGTGGGAAAAGAGACGTTTTTGAGGCTCTCTTCTAGATGAAAACAAGGTGGTATTAGTCATCAGAGGTAAATAGTTCTTCACTCTTCTTATACTGCAAGGCGCGATAGCGACTGCAGAATATACCCAGAGTTCGTATCTGGGCGTAGCAAGTCGAGCACAGCGTCCTTCTTACGGGCAGGGAAAGATGGGGCAGGGCAACGCAAAGACGAGACGCCCCAGTTGCATCCTTGCGAAGCCGAGCGCCGTGCATGAGCCGCGAGGCAGAGCGCGAACGCAGTACGAGCGGACGCTATTCCCAGTTCGCTCGATGACTTGATGCAGGTTTGGTCTGGGCCCCTCCGGCATTCAGATCTAGTGCTTCGCAAGGAACTCCCGCATGGTCGGCACGAGTGCATGGGGCACTTCCATCACCGTCTGGGGCGATTTGACAAGCACTGCCTCGTCTTCTACCATGGCCTCGTCTGCGGTCTGCTCTGCGTCGTGGGCGAGTACCTTCCGCACCCATTCTTCATCCCAGCCTGGTGGGAAGCTAGCCGGTTTTATCGCTGTCCTGCACCATTTCCCATGCTCTTCTAGTGACCGCTGGAGCCTGAACGTTTGCATGGAGCAGCGCGCCACTGCTTGACGAGTCTGCTCTCGAACGTGTTGTGAACCATCAGTGTAACCTTGCAGCGTACGTTGTTGATCCATCATCAAATAATCGTTCCAGTCGATCATCAGATCTCCCTCATGCTGACCAATGGCAGAGGGAATATTCGCGAGAGAAGTCCCGTGGATCACCCTGTCGATGATTGGGCAATTATAGTCGCCTCATAGGACGAATTACAAGAAAACGCGTGTGCGCGCGTGCACACGCGTTCCCAGAAGGTCGAGAGAACAGTGCGTGCTAGGAGAGTCACGAGAGCTCAATAGGCTGAATCTTTACGGCCTGTGGACGTGTGACTTCAAGTTGTGCGGCGCAATGCCGTTCGATCATACAGAGAGGCATGGGTATCTCCCTCAATGCAGAGATACCAGCGTACAGACTCGCAGACCAGCGCTGCTGTTGCGGAACCTCTGTTGTCAGAGGGCTGGAGCCGACACGTGCCATCGTCAGATGCGACCATCATGCCAGGCGTGCAGCAGACGCCGGGCTCTCAGAGGGAGAGGCATGGGGCCGGTGTGCCCCGGTATTCGCCTAGACGATGGAGAATCTCCACTGCCAGGAGTATCGCCATCTGCTGGCGCACACGGGAGTCGGGCCCGCGATACGCTACCTGGATATTGCCTGTGAGGCCGGATGGGGCGGACAACTGGCCTACGAACGTGGGGCGACCGCCACGGGCCTGGAGGCCTCACGGCGGCTGGCCGTGCTGGCAGCCGCGCGCGCCCCGGCAGCCGACATCTGCGTGGGGGACATGTTTGCGCTGCCGTTCGCGGAGGCCAGTTTCGCTGTCGCCACCAGTGTGCATGGCATCTGGGGGAATGGTCTGGCGGCGCTGTGTGAAGCACGTCGAGTGGTACGACCTGGTGGGTACGTCGGTCTGAGTTTCTGGGGGAATCATCGGCGTATGGCCGCGTACCCGTTGTTCGCGCTCCTCGGGCAGACCCGCGAGGCCGAACGGGCGCACACCGGCGCGATGGTCAACGTTGGTCGCCCAGGAGCTCATGCGGGACGCCGAGCTCCTCCCAGGAGACTGTACCAATGCACGCATTTATGCAACGCGACACTCCGGGCTGCACCATCAAGGCGACCTGGGATACGCTGGGTATGCGCGCCACCGAGAGTGATGATACGCTCCTGGAAGGTGCCTTTGTGCCGGATCAATACATCGCCCGCGTGGTACGCGCCGGAGCCGCAGGGATTGACATGGTCGTGCTGGGTATCTTTGCCTGGGCGCTGCTCGGCTTTGCCAATATCTACTCACCCATGGCAATGGCTTCCTGGCCGAGAGAGGCGTACACCACACCCGGGATGCTGCCGGCATGACATTCGGCCACAGCGCGGGCGTCAAAGGCGCGCCTGGTGGCCATCTGGCGGTACATGGTGAAGAGTGGCGGCGGGGGCAAGCGTCATGGGCACCTCCTGTGCTGGAAGGGGTGCGCAGGGTGTGTATTCTACGCGGCTCGGCGGGGGAGCGCCAGCGGTTGGCCCGCCCCGTGCTTCTCATCCATCAAATTGTCTTGACTTGGAAGCATCGCATGTGCTCCAAGGACTCTCGGCTGATTGTGAAGGTTCCAATGACCGGAGGGTCCACTATGACTGAGCGGACAGGCGCAACGTTGGGCTCGACCCCGCCTTACACCCCAGATCACTGGGATGACAGTCTGTTTGTCGGGCGTCAGGCGGAGATGGCGACCTTAGAGGCCGCCATGGAGGACACCCTGGCTGGTCGGAGACGTCTGGTGCTGCTCAGCGGGGAGCCTGGCATCGGCAAAACGCGCACCGTCCGGGAGTTTGCCCGTCACGCTGGGGCACGAGGGGGTCTGGTTCTCTGGGGGCGTTGCGCCGAGACGCCAGGGGCGCCCCCGTATTGGCCGTGGAGCCAGATGCTGCGCACCTATGGGCGCACCCACGACGCCGCGGCACTGCGGGCGGATATGGGTGCCGGAGCCGTGGATCTTGGGACGCTGGCTCCTGAGGTGCGAGGGCATCTGACCGACCTGCCGACGTCCGTTCCCATTGAAGATCCCGAGCAAGCCCGCTTTCGTCTGTTTACCTCCATGACCGCTTTTCTCCGCCAGGCGGCACAGCGGCAGCCGTTGGTGCTGGTGCTGGAGAATCTGCACGGGGCCGATAAACCCTCGCTCCTGTTGCTTGAATTCCTGGCGCAGGAAAGCGGCGAGAGTCGCGTCCTGGTCGTCGGCACGTACCGCGATATTGCCCTGTCACGCCAGCATCCGCTCACCGACACCCTGGCCGAGTTAGGCCGTGAACGGGCCTTCCAGCGCCTGCATTTACGCGGCCTCACTGCAGAGGACATCCGGTGTTTCGTGGCGGCCACGGCTGATGGTACCTCGCCGCCGGCGCTGGTCGAAGCGCTGCAGGCCCAGACGGAAGGCAATCCGCTCTTTCTGACCGAAATCGTCCGGCTGCTCAGGCAAGAAAGTGCGGCGACGTCCGCACGCTGGTACCACCTGCGCAACCTGCGCCTCATGGTCCCCGACGGCATTCGTGCCGTCATCGGCAAACGTCTGAATCGGTTATCACCACCGTGCCTGCACCTGCTGACGCTGGCCGCGATGATCGGTCGTGAATTTGCGCTGCAAGACCTCGGGGCATTGCTGGACGAGGGGTCGCGAGAGCATTTCCTGCCCATGGTGGAAGAAGCCATGCAGGCGCGCTTGATCGAAGAGGCGCCGCAGATGGTCGGCCACTGTCAGTTTACCCACGTCCTCATCCGCGAAACGCTCTACGACGAGTTGACGGCCGTCCGTCGGACGCACTTGCATCATCGTGTGGGGGAAGCCCTCGAGCACCTGCATGCCACAAGCATAGAAGCCCACCTGGCCCAGCTGGCGCACCATTTCTACGCGGCACGGTCTGACGGGTCGTTGGATAAAGCGATCCTCTATGCCGAGCGGGCCGGGGCGCAGGCTGAGGCGGCCCTCGCCTATGAGGCCGCAGCGCACTACTATGACATGGCGCTTCAGGCGCTGGCCTTACAGGAACCTCGCGACGAAGCCACACGCTGCCGGTTGTTGCTCGCTCTGGGCACGGCCTACAGGAAGGCCGGCATCTTCGACCGCGCTCTGGCAGTCTTCCAGCAGGGCGCAGAGCTTGCCTCCCGCCTGGGCGCGGTCGCAGACCTGGCACGTGCCGCGCTCGGTTTCGAAGAGACGAGCTGGCGGCCAGGACTGCCTGGGGAGGCCGCCGTCCAGCTGCTCGAAACGGCCAGCAGTGCTCTGGGGACGGAGGAGAGCATTCTCAAGGCGCGCGTCCTCGGTAGTATGGCCAGAGCCCTGGTGTTTGCGGGCTCTTTCACCCAGGGCGTCACCGTAGGCCGGCAGGCAGTGGCCATGGCCCGGCGCACAGGCGACGCGGCGACGCTACGGACGCACTATTATTACATGCACTCACGGCCCGACGACGTGGACGCACGTCTCCAGGCGGCGACCGAGGTGTTCACGCTGGCTGAGGCGGTGGGTGACAGAGATATGGCGCTGGAAGCCGCGTCCTGGCGCCTGGTCGGGTGGATGGAACGCGGGGAGATCCCACGTATCGACACGCACCTGCCCCGCTACATGCGTGACGCCGAAGCACTGCGCCAACCCTTTTATCTCTATGTGTGCGCATCTTTTCGCGCCATGCGGGCGGTGTTTGACGGACGCCTGGCCGAGGGAGAACAGCTAGCGCAGGATGCCTGCGCTATTGGGCAGCGCCTGCGCGGCCAGGACACCGCTGGGAGCTTTGGTATCCACATGTTTACGGTGCGCCGCGAGCAAGGACGCTTGCAGGAGCTTGCGCCGCTGGTCCGGCATTTTGTCCAGACCGCCTCGGGGCGGACGGCCTGGCGGCCAGGACTCGCGGTGATCTACAGCGAACTCGGGCTCCTCCCGGAGGCGCGTGCCGAATTCGAGCGCCTGGCAGCCCACGATTTTGCGGATATGCCGCAGGATGCCATCTGGCTGGCCTGCATCGTCTACCTTACCGAGGTGTGTACAACCCTCGGTGACGCCGCCCGTGCCGCCACACTGTATCGTCTGCTTGCCCCCTGTGCACGCCAAAATATCGTGGTCGGCTTTACCGGGGCGTCGTATGGCGCCGCGGCCCGCTATCTGGGCATGCTCGCGACTACCATGATGGACTGGTCGCCAGCCCAGACGCACTTTGAGGAGGCCCTGGCCATGAATACCCGCATGGGGGCACGTCCCTGGCTGGCACACACCCAGTACCAGTATGCCACCATGCTGCTAACGCGTGGGCAACGGCGTGATCAGGAGCAGGCGGCAGCGCTGCTTGCCGCGGCGCTGCAGACGAGCCAGGAGCTGGGCATGCCCGCCCTGGCGTCCCGCATCGGTGTCAGCCAGGCCTCCTTACGTCCGCAGCCGCACCCCGCTCACGTGTATCCTGCCGGGTTGACACAGCGTGAGGTCGAGGTACTACGTCTCCTCGCGGCTGGCACAAGCAATCGCGATGTTGCGGAGGCGCTATGTATCAGCCCCAACACCGTGGCCAATCACGTGCGCAGCATTCTCGCCAAGACCACCACCGCGAATCGGACAGAGGCGGCAGCGTATGCCAGGCGACACAGCCTCCTGGTAGAAGATGCTAGGCGCCCGTGAGGCGCTGCGTCCTGCTGACCATGCCGCGCCCGACACAGGTCTTGGTAGTCATTCCTGACTATGCTGCACGGGCCACGCTCTTTTCTCTGCACGCCCCAAAATGCTTAACCCTGGTCATGCGACCGCCAGGGGCGCTGCAGTATATTTCTGTGCAGTGACGGCCTACGCATCCTCAGCATAATAGACAGTACAACGCTGTCAGCAACCAGGAGACGTATCGTGGCAACAGCCTTTGCATCCACCATCTGTGCGACAGATACCGCCACGCGGGATTGGGTCAGGACCGCGCAAGAACTCGGCCCAGACTTTGCGACCCGCGCTGCAGTACATGACGCAAACGACACCTTCGTGACCGAAAATTACACCGCGCTCAAACGCCACCAGTTTTTCTCCGCTGGCGTCCCCACTGAACTGGGAGGCGGGGGGGCTTCACACGCCGACTTGTGTGCCCTGTTGCGCGAGTTGGCGCACGCCTGCGGCTCCACCGCCCTGGCGCTATCGATGCACACGCACTTGCTGGCAGCGACGGTGTGGCGCTGGCAGCAGGGACAGCCCGTCGAGCCACTCCTCAAACGCATTGTGGCGGAGCAACTCGTGCTGGTGAGTACGGGCGCTTCAGACTGGCTGGAATCATCCGGGATGGCGCAGAAAGTCGATGGGGGCTACCGTGTCACGGCACGCAAAGTGTTTGCCAGCGGCTGTCCCGTGGGCAATATCCTGGTGACCAGCGCGCCCTACGATGACCCGGAGAGCGGTCCCACCGTACTACATTTCCCCGTGTCTATGAGTGCCGCAGGGGTGACGATCATGGAGAGCTGGCGCGCGCTGGGCATGCGTGCCACCGGCTCGCATGATGTGCTCCTCACCGAGGTCTTCGTGCCGGACAGCGCGATCAGCCTGCGTCGGCCACAGGGCAAGTGGCACCCGTTCTGGAACGTGGTGGTAACAGTCGCCATGCCGCTGATTATGGCGGTCTATGTCGGGGTAGCCGAAGCCGCCGCAACGCTCGCGCGTCAGGAAGCGCGGAAGAAACAGCCGGATCCGTCTCTGCCGTATCTGGTTGGCGAGATGGAAAATGCCCTGGTGACCGCGCAGATGGCGTTGCAAGGCATGATCGACCTGGCCGCCAACTATCGCTTCGCGCCAACCAATGAGACGGCCAGTGCCATCTTGATCAGCAAAACGATCGCGGCCAACGGGGTAATCCATACGGCGGAGAAAGCCCTCGAAGTTGTGGGCGGGGCAGGGTTCTTACGCAGTCTGGGCTTAGAGCGCTTGCTGCGCGATGTCCACGGCGCCAGCTTCCATCCCCTGCCTGAGAAACGGCAACTCCTGTTTACCGGGCGTCTGACGCTCGGCCTGGACCCTATCGGGTAACTGGTCGGGCAGTAAGACGTGCCAGACGCGCATAGCACGCCCACTGGGAGCCTATCCCAGTGGGTTTTCCCTCTCCCCAGCGGGGGAGGGCGAAGGCGGGGGGCTGGAGGAGGGCGGGGAAACCGCTGGGTCATGCCTGGGGGCCTCACCCAGCCTGCCTTGGCAAGCCTACAGGGCGGCTCTGAGCGGAAGCCCTCTGGCCGCATCTCACTGACCTCTCCAATGACGTCCGCCGGGATATTGGCCCGCGGCGCGGCTTCGCGAATCAGCGCGGCGTTGGGGGCTTGATAGAGACAAGAGGTTTGCTTTGTATCGGCGCTCAGGAAAGAAAACAGCCAGTGGATGCCAACATCAGTATGAATGAGTTGAATTTCCCCGGCCTGTGCACATGTGACTGCAAGTTGTGCGGCGAAATGCCGTTCAATCATCAGCGGCGTATGGCCGCGTACCGGTTGTTCGCGATCCTCGGGCAGACCCGCGAGGCCGAACGGGTACACACCGGCGCTATGGTCAACATTGGTCGCCAGGAGTCGCCGAGCCGCTCATGCGGGACGCCGAGCTCCTCCCAGGAGACCGTACCAGCATGCGCCTCTTCTGGGAATGCCCTAACGTTGCAGGCGCCGCCCAGGCCTTGGTGGCGACTGGGCCCGGCTATCGCACCATGCTACACCGTGGCGCCAAGGCGTTTATGACGGCGGCGCGGGCGGCGGCAACCAGCCTGTCTCTGCCCCACGAGAGGCCCACTCACCATTTCTGATGACGTCATACTAAGGCACACGATCCAGAGCTCTCCACGCAAAATCAGCAGATCTGGCGATGTTGTCGTAGGGCCTGAGGCCGTATCCTTCTCCCCAGCCATCCGGCAATATTCAGACGCACGCAGCCTTACGTGCGACAAAGGGGACGAATCATGGCGAGTACCACACCGCACCGTATTCTCTCGGATGACCTGCTGGCTCGGTGCCGCGAACGGGCGCCGGGGTATGATCGCGACAATCGCTTCTTTCACGAGGATTTTGAGGAGTTACGCCAGGCAGGCTATCTGCTCATGGCTGTGCCACAAGAGTTGGGCGGCCTCGGCTTCAACCTGGCGGAGGCCGGACGCGAGCAGCGTCGTCTGGCCTATCACGCCCCCGCCACGGCCCTGGGCATCAATATGCATCTATACTGGACCGGCCTGGTGGCCGACCTCTGGCGCAGTGGCGATACCTCACTCGAATGGCTCTGACGGGACGCTGCCGCCGGGGCCGTATTTGCCGCTGGACACGCCGAAACGGGCAATGATATTCCGAGTCTCTTATCCACCACCAAAGCCGAACGGGTAGATGGCGGCTACCGCTTTACCGGACACAAGTTCTTTGGCAGTCTGAGCCCGGTATGGACCTATTTTGGCTTGCACGGCATGGATACGAGTGATCCACAGGCCCCCAAAATCGTGCACGCCTTTATGCCCCGCGACACGCCGGGCTATACCATCAAAGCCACCTGGGATACGCTGGGTATGCGCGCCACCCAGAGTGATGATACGCTCCTGGAAGGCGCCTTTGTGCCGGATAAATATATTGCCCGCGTCGTACGTGCCGGCGCTGCAGGGATTGATTTGTTCGTCCTGGGCATCTTTGCCTGGGCGCTGCGCGGTTTTGCCAATATCTACTATGGCCTGGCTCAGAGCGCGCTCGACCTGACCATCGACAACGTCAAGAAAAAATCGGTCCTGGCCCTGTCACGCTCGATGGCCTATCACGCTGAGGTGCAGCACAGTATTGCGGAGATGGTGTTAGAAATGGAGGCCATTGGTCCACATATTGAGCGCATTGCCGAGGACTGGTCTCACGGGGTGGATCACGGAGCCCTGTGGGGGCTAAAAATCGTGGCGGCCAAGTATCGCGCCGTGCAGGGCGCCTGGCGCGTCGTCGATACGGCCCTCGACCTGATGGGCGGCTTCGGCATCTTTAAACAATCCGGCATCGAACGGCTGTTTCGTGACGCCCGCCTCGGACGCCTGCACCCGGCCAACTCGGCGCTGACGCATGAACTCGTTGCCAAGGCTGTCCTGGGTATCGATCCTGATGAGCAACCGCGCTGGGGCTAGAGAGCCAGGGCGTCAGTACCTGCGCCCATATCTTCCCCCTGGGAGCGCCACGCTCCAGCGTGGCTTCCGGAGCCGGGCTGGAGCCCGGCGTTCCCAGGCAAAGGGCGCTACCATGGCGACACACTGCCCTCAGGCAAACATCTCCGGTCGTATTTCGCCTACCTCAACAATGACGTCCGCCGGGATATCCAGACGCCTAGCCGCCTCGCGAATGGTCTCCGCACTGGGCGCCTCATACAGACAATAGGTCTTCTTTTTGTCAGCACTGAGAAACGAAAACAGCCACTGGATACCGATGTCGACGTTGACCTGGGTGACTGCTGTCACGCTGTCGCGATTCACTTCCAGTTGCTCAGCAAAGTTGCGTTCAATCAAGAAAAGTGGCATAGCAGCCTCCTCCTAGAGACATGGCACGGCTGGCATCAGTCTCTCATCTCCCTACCGCCGCATTTGTCTTCACCACGCACGGCGTTTATACTAGGCTAAAATTGGACGCGACGCTAGCGACCAGTGTCCTGCCAAGGGCCCAACAAGGTGGCTTTTACGGAGAGGGGAGCTATGGCCTGCCCAGCCTGTCGTTACCTCAACGAGCCTCAGGCGCGGTTCTGTGCACAGTGTGGCCAGCCGCTGGAGGCGTCCTGTCCAGCGTGTGGGAACCTCGTCAAAGCCGACATGCGTTTCTGCACCCAGTGCGGACACGGCCTGACACCACGCCCTGCCGCGGCAGGGCCTGCCATGGGCGCACACGCCTCGCCGACCCGCCAGCCCGCGCTCGACGAGAAATTGGGACAACTGCAGGGCTATTTACCGCGCCATCTGGCCGAGAAAATTCTCGCCAATCGTGGTCGCCTGGAGGGGGAACGCAAGTTGGTGACGGTGCTGTTTGCCGACGTCGCTGGCTATACCACCCTGAGCGAGCACCTCGGCGAGGAAGCGCTCTTTGCGCTCATGGATGAGCTGTATGAATTGTTCATCCATGAGGTACATCGTTATGAGGGCACGGTCAATGAGCTGACGGGCGATGGCATTGTGGCCTTCTTTGGCGCCCCGCTGGCGGTGGAACAGGCGCCCCAGCGGGCTGTACGCGCGGCGCTAGCTCTGCAAGACGCTATCGCCCAGTTCAGCCACAAGCTGGAACGCGAGCGTGGGGTCACTCTGCAGATACGGGTGGGGATCAATGCCGGGCCGGTAATCGTTGGCACGGTTGGTAATGACCTGCGCATGGACTACAAAGCCATTGGCAACACCGTCAACCTGGCGGCTCGCATGGAACAGACCGCGGCTCCGGGGACCATCCAGATCACCGAGCAGGCGTACAAGCTTGTGGCAGGCTATTTTGCGTGCCAGGACCTCGGGCTGATGCCGCTGAAAGGCACCACAACGAAGGCGCGCGCCTACCGGGTGTTGGGGGAGCGCAGCGGACGTGCCCGTATTGATGTGGCGCGGGAGCGCGGCTTTACCCGCCTGGTTGGCCGAGCACGGGAACTGGCGCTGTTACAGCAGTGCTTTGCCATGGCCATGGACAGGCGCGGCCAGGCGGTATCGATCATTGGCGATGCCGGGCTGGGAAAATCGCGTTTGCTGTATGAGTTCCGGCAGACGCTGCTCTCGGAGGATGTCCTCTGGCTCGATGGCCGCTGTAGCCCCTACGGCTCTACCCACGCCTATCTGCCGATCCTTGAAGTGCTCAAACAACTTCTGCGGCTTGATGCCAATGCCCAGAACGAGGACATACGCCTGCAGATCGCCCGTGGCGTTGCAGCGCTTGGTCCAGGACTCGAAACGACTGTACCCTATATGCTGCATGTGCTCGCGGGAGAGGCAGACGCCGGCCTACCCACCAACCTACCTCCGGAGACCCTCAAACAGCGGACGTTTGAGGCGTTGCGGCTGCTCCTCTGCGCCAGCGCTATACGACAGCCACTGGTGCTCGCCATCGAAGATCTCCACTGGACTGACCATACCAGCACCGAATTTCTCACCTACCTGCTGGAGCACATAGCTGGAGCCCGCGTCTTGCTCATCTGCACCTATCGACCCGATTTTACCTCCACGTGGTCGCGCCGCTCCTATCACCACGTCATCTCGCTGACCCACCTCACGGCCCACGAAAGCGCGGCGATGCTCACCGCCTTGCTCGGGACATCCCACATCCAGGACGACCTGGCAACGCTGGTGCTCCATAAAACCGAAGGCGTACCCTTCTTTCTCGAAGAGCTGGTCAAGGCGCTGCAAGAGACCGAGACTGTTGAACTCCGCGCGGGACAGTGGCAATTCACGCCTGGGAATACGGCCGTACAGGTTCCTGAGACGGTGGAAGAAGTGTTGTTGGCACGCATTGACCGGCTACCGGATGGCGCCAAAAGCGTGCTCCAGATGGGCGCCGTGGTTGGTCGCGAATTTAGTCTGGCGTTGCTCAAAGAGGTCTCAGGGCTGCCCGAGTGGGAATTGACAACCCATCTCATGGCCCTCACTGAGGCGGAACTCTGTTACGAGCGTGGGGTGCCGTCACAGATGACCTACCTGTTTAAACACGCCTTTACGCAGGAGGCGTCATACCACAGTCTCCTCACCATGCGGCGCCGTGCCTTGCATCATCACGTCGCGGTGACCCTGGAGACGCTGTTCCCGGACCGACTGGAAGAACACTATGGGCAGCTCGCGTATCACTACTTTGCCGCGGCTGACGGAGACGATGTCGACCGGGCTATCGCCTATGCCATGCTGGCTGGTACCAGAAGTATGGCCCTCTCGGCTTATGCGGAAGCTCTACGCTTTTACCACATGGCCCTCCAGGCTGTAGAGCGTCAGACGTCAGTGGACGAAGCCCAACGTTGCCCCATCCTCCTGAAATTGGGTGAAGCCCAACGTAAGGCAGGCGAGTTGGAACACGCCCTTGCCACCTTTCAACGCACAGCCGACAGCGCCAGGACGCTGGGGAACGTTGCGTATCTGGCCCATGCCGCACTGGAGTTTGAGCAGACGTCATGGCGTCTTTTTCGTATGCACGACGACGCAGCACTCTTACTGCAAGAAGCCCTGACAGCACTCGATGTGGCAGACAACGCTCTCCGTGCCAGAGTTCTGGGAAGTCTCGCCCGCGCTCTTCTGTATATGGGGGTCCAACACATGGCGATTGCGTATGCCCACCAGGCCGTAGAAGTCGCCCGTCGTGTCGGCGACCCAGGAGTCCTGGCTTTTAACCTTGGCAGTCTCCTGAACCTCTCCTGGCAACCAGCAGATACGCCGGCACGACTGCGCGACGCGACAGAGATGCTGGAGCTGGCCAGGGCTGCGGGCAGTGCGGAACTCATCAGTGAAGCGCACAGCCGATGCATGCTCTACCTCCTCGAACTTGGTGAGATACAGCAGGCAGATGTCGAAATCGAGGCCATAGTACAGCGCGACACCGAACTGCAGCAATCGAGCTATGTTATGCTCACCACAGGTTTCCGAACCATGCGAGCGCTCTTCGCTGGTGATTTTTCACAAGCAGAACACCTGGCCCTCCAGAGCGTTGCGCTTGGAGCACAAGGACAGAAAGAAAACATAGCGGGGGCTTTTGGCATACAGATGTTTACCCTGCGCCGTGAACAGGGACGTCTCAAGGAAGTCGAACCGGCTCTCAAGTACTTTGTCCAGCAGCATGGCGTGGCTTCGGCCTGGCGGCCGGGTTTGGCCCTGCTCTATAGCGAAATTGGCCGGCTACGAGAGGCACGCCATGAGTTTGAGGCTCTCGCGCAGCACGACTTTAGCGATTTCTCCCATGATGGCCTCTGGACCGGTTGTCTGTCATACCTCACCGACATCTGTGTCTCTCTGGGCGATACGACACGGGCGGCCACCTTGTATCACCTGCTCAGCCCCTACGCTGGACGCACAATTGTGGTGGGCGGAGGTGTCGTCTGCTACGGCGCTGCCTCGCGCTATTTGGGGATGCTTGCGACCACCATGGCACGCTGGGATGAGGCCGTACAGCACTTCGAGGACGCCCTGGCCATGAATACCCGGATGGACGCGCGGCCCTGGCTGGCCCATACGCAATACCAGTACGCCCGTATGCTCCTGGCGCGTCACCAGTCTGACGACCCTGCTCAGGCAACGCCCCTCCTGGAAGCGGCGCTTGCCACGGCCCAGGAGCTTGGCATGCGGGCTCTCGCCGAGCGTATTACCCAACAGGTGAGCCCACATCTCCCACCGGCACCCTTGTTCCTAGGGGTGACTGCCGCGCTCAGCGCCCTCTCGCAGCGCGAGGTAGACGTGTTACGCCTGGTGGCCCTGGGCAAGAGTAACCGCGACATTGCCGAGACGCTGTACATTAGCCTGAACACCGTGGCCACCCATGTGCGCAGTATCCTGACCAAGACCGGCTGCGCCAATCGCACGGCGGCGGCGGCCTACGCCATGCATCATGGCCTGTGACCAAGGGAAGCGCTGTAGAAGGAGCCACCATGGCCTGGGAAGATGTCGATACCGGTTGGGGGCGACAGGCCCCAACCTTTGCGTATCTGTTTGAGAACCTGCATTGGCGGGAGTATGCCGCCTTACTTGACCAGACAGACGTTGGGACAAATACCCGCTATCTGGACATCGCCTGCGGGGCGGGGCTCGCCGTGCAGCTGGCGAGCGCACGTGGGGCGCAGGCTACCGGCCTGGACGCCTCGGCACGCCTCACCGCTATTGCAGCGGCACGCTCCCCTGGGGCGGCCGTGCATGTCGGCGATATGTTTCAGCTGCCATTTGCCGACGCCAGTTTCGATGTGGCGACGAGTTTCCGGGGGATCTGGGGCAACGGTCGTGAGGCCCTGCGCGAAGCCCGCCGAGTGGTTCGCCCCGGCGGCTGCGTGGGCCTGAGTTTTTGGGGCAATCAGCGGCGCATGCAGGCCTATCCCCTGTTTGCGGTGCTTGGGCAGACTGCTGAGAGCGAGCGTGCGCATACCGGAGCGCTGGTCAGCATCAGCCGCCCGGGCGTGGCCGAGCAGCTCATGACGGATGCCGGCCTTGTCCCAGGCGCTCGCACCACCCTGCGCTTGCACTGGGAATTCCCCGACGTGGAGGTCGCCGCACAAGCCTTGGCCTCTACGGGACCCGCCTACCTCGCCATCCAACACCTCGGCGCAGAGGTCTTTATGGCGTCGGCGCGGGCTGCAGCCACTGGTCTCTATGTGGAGGGTCTTGGGTCGGCGCGGGCTGCAGCCACTGGTCTCTATGTGGAGGGTCTTGGCGTACGTGCTGAGGTCGAACTGCAGTTGCTCGTGGGCGTGGTACCAGGATAGGAGTCTGCCGTATGGCCAGGGATCCGGGAACGTGTAGGGTGACGGCGCCGCCCGCGTGGTCTACAATGGCAGACGAGAATCGTGCGCGACGTCTGGACGCTTGCCTCGCAGAAAGTGATCACGCGGTATGCAAAAACCCCACGTACTTATCTTGTCCGGCTACGGGATCAACTGTGAACAGGAAACGGCCTATGCCTTTAACCTTCCCACGGTAGGCGGGGACGCCACCTGTGTGCACCTGGGGGATCTCCTGGCCCAGCCGCAGCAGCTCGACCGCTTCCACATCCTGGTCATTCCAGGTGGTTTTGCCTTTGGCGATGACCTCTCCGCCGGGATCGTCCTAGCCACCAAGCTCCGCTATCGCCTGGAGCGTCCCTTGAGCAAGTTCCTGGGCGATGGTAAACTCGTCCTCGGTATCTGCAATGGTTTCCAAGTGTTAGTACGCCTGGGTATACTCCCGGCGGTGGCGGGGGGGCCATGGCAGCAAGAGGCGACCCTGACGGCCAATGATTCGGGACGCTTTGAAGACCGCTGGGTGTATCTGCAGATGGACCCGCGCTGTCAGTCGCCGTTTATCCAGGGGATCACGCAGTTGTATCTCCCCGTGCGCCATGGGGAGGGGAAATTCGTGCCGCGTGACGCGACGGTGCTGCAGACCATGCAGGCGCAGGGGCAGATTGCGGCGCGGTACTGCGGGCCCGATGGCGGCCCGGCGGCCTACCCATGGAACCCGAATGGGGCGATCGATGACATTGCTGCGGTGTGTGACCCCAGTGGCCGCATTTTTGGTTTAATGCCCCATCCAGAAGCCTATGTGCACTACACGCATCACCCACGCTGGACGCGCGAGACCTTGCCAGAGGAGGGGATGGGGGTGCAGATATGCCGGAATGCTGTCACGTTTGCACGTGCCCACCTTGTGTAGGCCAGGAAGGATGTGTTGTGACTGAGGCCGCTGATCGCTATCAGGATTACGTTAATCCGTTGGTCGAACGCTATGCCAGTAAAGATATGCGCTGGCTTTTTTCACCGCAATACAAATTCCAAACCTGGCGGCGCCTGTGGGTCGCCCTCGCTGAGGCCGAGGCCGAAGCAGGGTTAGACATTACCCCCACCCAGATTGCCGAACTACGGGCGCACATTGAAGATATTAACTTTGAGGTGGCCGAGGCGCAGGAGAAAAAACTGCGTCACGATGTCATGGCCCACATCCACGCCTATGGCGAACAGTGTCCCTCCGCACGCGGCATTATCCACCTGGGCGCTACCAGCGCCTTTGTGGGGGATAACACCGACCTCATCCAAATGCGCGCCGGTTTGCACCTTGTGCGGACGCGCCTGGTCAACACCATGCACGCCCTGGCGCAATTCGCGGCGCAGCATCGCGCCCTGGTGACCATGGGCTACACGCATTTTCAGCCCGCCCAGCTCACCACCGTGGGACGGCGGGCCGTGTTGTGGTTGCAGGATCTGACCTTTGACCTGGAAGACCTCGAACATAATCTGGACACGTTGCACTTTCACGGCTCGAAAGGGGCCACGGGGACGCAGGCGAGCTTCCTGCAATTGTGTAACGGTGATGAAGAGAAAGTGAAATACATTGACCAGCGCGTGGCGGAAATCATGGGTTTTGCGCGCACGCTGCCGGTCACCGGGCAGACCTATCCGCGCAAGTACGATAGCCGCGTCGTGAACGTCCTGGCAGGTATTGCCCAATCGGCGCACAAATTTAGCAATGACGTCCGCCTGCTGCAGAGCATGGGGGAAATCGAAGAGCCGTTTGGGGCCAACCAGGTAGGTTCCTCAACCATGGCGTATAAGCGTAACCCCATGCGCAGTGAACGCATGACAGCCTTGGCGCGGCACGTCATCTGCACCAGCCTGAATCCCGCCCTGACCGCGGCGGAGCAGTGGTTTGAACGCACGCTGGATGATTCCGCCAATAAGCGCCTGAGCATTCCCGAAGCCTTTCTCGCCGTCGATGCCATTCTCATTCTGTATCGGGAAGTGGCGCGTGGTCTGGTGGTGTATCCGGCGATTATTGCCCGGCGCGTCGCCGACTACCTGCCGTTTTTGGCCACGGAAAATCTCATGATGGAAGGCGTCAAAGCCGCAGGCGACCGTCAGACCTTGCATGAAAAAATTCGTCAGCATGCCATGGACACCTGGCATCACATGCGTGTCGAAGGCGGCACGAACGACCTCCTGCAGCGCTTGCACACGGATGACACCTTTGCGTCGGTGCGCGAGCACATTCCCGACAAACCGGCGCCGGAAGCGTATATTGGCCGTGCCGTGCAGCAGGTGGATGAGTTTCTCGCTGAGGTGTACCATCCGATCCACGAGCGCTACCAGGAACTTTTAGGCATTACGGTCGAAACCCACGTTTAACGTAGGAAGTCGCATGCTCGATATTCGCTTTATCCGTGAGCATCCTGAGCTGGTGCAGGCTGGTGCGCGCAAAAAACGCCTGGAGATTGATATCCCCCAACTCCTCGCCTTGGACGAACAGCGCCGCAGCCTCATTAGCCAAGTCGAAAATCTCAAAGCGCTGCGTAATAAGGTCTCCAAGGAGATCCCCACCCTGCAAGGCGCCACCCGGCAGGAAGCCATCGCCCAGATGAAACAGGTGGCGGAAGAGAGCCGCGCCCTAGAACAACCGTTGCGTGAGACGGAAGCGGCGTTCGAGGCCCTGATGTTGCGGGTGCCCAACGTGCCGGCTGACGACGTGCCGGACGGGCTGACTGACGCGGATAATGTGGCAATTAAAACGTGGGGCGCAATCCCGCAGTTTGACTTTGCGCCGCGTGATCACGTGGAGCTGGGTGAGCTGTTGGACATTCTCGACATCCCACGCGCCGTCAAACTGGCGGGCTCGCGGACGTATTTCCTGAAAAATGCCGGGGTGCTGCTGGAGCAAGCGGTGTTGCAACTGGCGTTACACCATATGGTGCGTAAGGGTTTTTGTCCTATGCTCGTGCCGCATCTGGTGAAAGACGAGGCCATGGTGGGGACAGCCTATTTCCCGGCCGGGCAGGAGCAAACGTATCGTCTGCTGGAAGATCAGGTGAATCTTATCGGCACGGCGGAGGTGCCGGTGACGGCGTATCATGCCGACGAGATTTTACGCGAGGACGAGCTGCCAAAATACTATGTGGGGCTGTCAAATTGCTACCGGCGTGAAGCCGGGACGTATGGCAAAGACACACGTGGACTGTACCGTATCCATCAATTTCAGAAGGTGGAGCAGGTGGTCATCTGCGCCAACGATCCTGAGGTCTCAGCGCGCGAGCATGAGCACATCCTGCAGAACGCGGAGGAGCTGTTGCAAGCGCTGGGCCTGCCGTATCGTGTGGTGGCCGTCTGCGGCGGGGATCTCGGTATTCCCCAGGTGAAGAAGTACGACATTGAGACCTGGATGCCCAGCCGCCAGGGCTATGGTGAGACCCATTCGGCCTCAAAATTTCATGATTTCCAGGCACGGCGCCTGCGGCTGCGCTACCGCGACACCGATGGGACCATCCGGTTTGTGCACACGCTGAACAATACGGTGATCGCCTCGCCGCGTATTCTCATTCCCTTGCTGGAGATGAATCAACAAGCGGATGGGAGTGTGACCATCCCCGATGTCTTACAGCCTTACATGGATGGGCTGCGCGTCATTGTCCCGCGCTAGAGCATTGTTGATTTCAGTGGTGCGGGACGGGAAGAGGCAGGAGGATCGCGTCGTGCCGTTGCCGCAGCATCTCACCACGGTCAAGGGTTTCTATCAGGATGATCTCGCATAGGAATATGTGGCGATGTTTCTGCCACATGCCCTGGCAGGCAAGAATCCGCAGGTGCCTAGCGCATGGGGATGGCAGGATGTCTGCCCCAGCACACGCCTGTCAGTCGATCCGCGTAGCGGTGTCATCCGGGCCATCACGCCGGTGCGTCGCCTCGGCTCCAGCCGGTACGACGCACCGCATGAATCACCGACAATGTGCCAGACAACTAACTCGCCAAGGCTTCGTCGATGGCTTTGGGGTTGAAACCGTGCAACTTCTGGTCCCCAATCACCACCACGGGGAGCGAGCGGGCTTTCATGGCGATAAGCTCTTGAATCGCGCTGGGATCACGCGAGACATTTTTTTCGGTAAAAGGCACACCCTTTTGCGATAGATACTCCATCGCTTGATGGCAGGGGCCTCAACCAACGTTGCTATAAACAATGACTTCCTTCGCCATGGGCTCTCCTCAGATGAGCGCTACGTGAACAACTCGCGGAAAGTTTGCTCATTATACCCCACGACAATAGTCTGTCCGACCCGCATGAGCGGGGCGCGCAGATTCCCCGTCGGCCCGAGCATCAAGCCCGCGAGGACATCGTCTGAAGGGCGGGTTGTGTGCAGCTCCGTGCTGGTGACTTGTTTGCCTTTCGCTGCGATCAGGCGTTGCGACGCCTGCACCATAGCCAAGGCTTCAGTCCGACCGAGCTTGCGGCTGGCCGGGACCGTTTCTTGGATGGTAATGGCGTGCGCCTCCAGAAACTTGGAGGCTTTGGCACACGTTGTTCACCCTTTACGATGATAATACCAGTCCACGTGCGAGGCCATACGTTATTCCTCTGTGACTCGTAGATGTTCTCCATGCACAGGAAAATAGTCTCCCTGACGTAACGCCAGCACTAGGTCGTCGACGGTGTGAATGGGGCCGTCAAAGAGCGTGACGTAGGAATACAGACTCGACATTTGATGGGCATCACTGCCGCCGACCCCGCGCAAGCCGTGTTGCCTGGCGTAGTCAATGGCCGCACGATTCTGGTCGGCGGGTGTCTTCCCATTGAGAATCTCCACCGCTATGAGCTTGGACGCAAAGTCAGCCCCTGGGAGGGTGCGCAGAATGCTCGTTTCTCGGTAGGGATGGGCGGGAATGGCAACCCCATCGCCTAGGGCCTGCACCATAGCAAAAAACGCCGGGCCATCCGGCTTGACGGACAGCTGCTGTTGCGCTAAATCCAACTCCCGGACAATCTCCGGATGTGAGCCGTAGTACAGCACGTGCCCATGCGCCGTACTGACCTCGGTCGAAGGCAAAAACGTCAAACCCTCTTCGTACGGGATGGCTTGTAAATCCTGTGCGGCATAGATGTAGTCATGATCCGTCACCATGACGACGAGTGGCACGGACAGGGACGCAGACCGGAAATAGCCTTTGCGATACAGGGCATGGGTCCAGGCGCCAATACGCTCTGGCTCGATACGCCCATCGGAACGCGGCGTATGGCTGTGCATTTCTACCGCGGTCACCTGACCATAACGCAGGAGCTCCATCAGGTAGGGCGGTGAGGTCATATCCTGACGCTGCTTTTTGCCCAGGGTCCGCACGTCATACCACTCATGGATCAGCAATTCTTCCAGATAACGCTCGCGTACTGCTGCAAAACTTGGTTGCATCGCCGGCATACCTTCTCGCTTGCCTGCTGTGGCTCCACACGACTGTTGGGCGTAGAGTATCAGAAAAGCCCGTCCGCACGCAAGCTGCGTGCGGGCGCAGACAACACTGGTTGACTGCGGGAATCTGCGCTACTATGGCACCCGCTCTGCAACACGGCGTCCCTGGGTTTCCCACAGGTCACAACGTGGCAGTACCTCTCCCGCTCTAGAAGGCAGACCTCCACATGGCGCAACTCGTCTTTGTCGATTTGGAAACCACGGGGCTTAATCTTGCACGGCACGGCATTATAGAGATTGCCTGTATCTTCGAGACCGACGGCATACGCGAGGCCACTGACTGGCAATCTCTGGCCAATCCGGGCGACGTGGAACACTCTGAGGGTGCTGCCGCGGTGCATAAAATTCCCCGGGAAGCCATTGATGCGGCTCCGCCTGTGCTCGAGGTGTTACGCCAGTTCGATAGCCGCTGTGCCGACGGGGCGCTGGTGAGTGGCTGGAACACCAAGTTCGACGAGGCATTCCTCTATAAAGCGTATCAACACTATGGGCTTCCCTGGCGCTTCGATTATCATATTTTTGACGTGTGGAGTCTCTATAAACGGCTCCAACTCCTGGGGCAACTCCCTGCCGATATGCACTTAGGACTCGGCACCATCGCCCGCCACTTCCAGGTCGTGCGGGACGGGGAAGACGCCCATCGTGCCGCCACGGATATCGAATGGACCTGGCGGCTCTACCGGCGAGCCATCGAGCCAGCCCCATCCACAGCCACGACGTAGACGCTGCCGGTGTTCGCCTCAGGTGGCCCAGGCCAGATCCGGCGTGCGACGATGCCACGCTGTCGCCTGTTCAAAGGCATAGCCCACACGCAGCACCATGTCTTCGTGAAACGGCTTGCCATAGATCATCAGGCCGATGGGTAAGCCCTGTCTGGTGAAACCGCACGGGATGGAGAGGGCACACAGATTCAGCACATTGCCGATCGCCGTGTTCCGGAGATATTGCAGATTGCGTGCACTATACGCTGCCTCTGACGCATCAATCTCCGCCACGGGCAGCGGTGGGATCATCGTCGTTGGCACAAGGACCGCGTCCACCTGGCGCAGCGTCTCCACCACCTTGGCGCGTAGTGGCGCCCAGGAGCGCAGCATGGACAGATACTCAGCCGCACTGACGTGTTGCCCCTGACGCATACGAGCGCTCACAATCGGATCATACTGCGCACCATGCGCCTGAAGACGCTCCTGGTGCAGCGTATAGGCTTCCGCTGCCACAACGAGCCCCCGTGGATGGCACTCCTGGGCTTCCACGGCTTCGGGAAATGCGATACTGTCCACCCGGGCTCCAAGCCCATTGAACACCGCGCCACAGGCACGTACCGCTTGGGAGATCTCCGGATCAACCTCGTCCCAGAAGAGCGTTTCCGCAAACGCCAGGCGTAAGCCTTGCACGCCATCTTTGAGACGCATCAACACATCCTGCGACGGCACCCCCTGGGTCGAGGGGTCGGCAGGGTCACACCCCCGCAGCTGCTGATACACCAGCGCCGCATCCTCCACCGAGCGCGTTAATGGGCCAATGGAATCGAGTGTCCAACTGAGCGGGAACACGCCAGCGCGGCTAATCTGCCCCACGGTGGTTTTGAGCCCCACCGTGCCACACAACGCGGCGGGGATGCGCACCGAGCCCCCGGTATCGCTGCCCAACGCCATGGGCACGAGCCCCGCGGCCACCGCGACGCCCGAGCCACTGCTCGATCCACCTGGTGCATGGGGCACCGCCTGCCAGGGATTGTGCGGGGTGCCGTAGTGATGATTTATGCCCACACCACCGTAGGCAAACTGCACGGTATGGGTCTTCCCGAGCAGGATCATCCCTGCCTGGGTCAGACGCCGAATCACCGCCGCATCTGCCGCCGCGATATTGCGCTCCAGCAGTGTGCAGCCCGCGGTCGTTGGCAAGCCTTTGACGTCAAACAAATCCTTGGCGGCATAGGGAATGCCGTGCAAGGGCCCAACCTCCTGGCCCGTCTGCAAGGCCAGCGTCGCGGCGTGCGCCTGGGCCAGGGCACGTTCACGCGTCACCAAGGTGAAGGCGTGTAACGTGCCGTCGAGCTCTTCTAAGCGCGCCAGGAGCATTTCGGTGAGCTCAAGGGGCGACAGCGCTCCGGTGTGGATACGCTGCGCGAGCTCGCTGAGCGTCAACCAGTGTAGTGAGGTGTCAGGCATAGAGATCTCCCTCCTCATGAACAGCCGCTGCTGGCTCCACAGTTGAAACATTTGTAGCACGCCCCATTGCGAATCATCAGCGCGCCGCATTCCGCGCAGGACGGGGCATCTTCTTGCATGCGGAACGGGAAGCGCTCCTCCTGTGCCGTCGGCGTATTGCCATTCCCATAAGGCACGGCACCGGGCGCGACCATCCCCGGCAAGAACGGCTGCATCACGCCGTCCTCAGATATGTCAAGGACACCCACGCGAGCCCGATCCTCGTGATCAAGGAATTTCGAGGCCAGCCAGCGAAAGAGATAATCCATGACCGATTTGGCAATGGGGATCTCTTTGTTATTGGTGAATCCTGACGGCTCAAAGCGCATATGGCTGAACTTGTCGATCAAGGCTTTGAGGGGCACGCCATACTGCAAGGCCAGGGAGATCGACGTGGCAAAAGCATCCACCAGGCCGGAGATGGTGCTGCCTTCTTTGGCCATCACCAGGAAAATTTCTCCTGGTGAACCATCCTCAAACATGCCCACCGTGACATAGCCGTCATGCCCGCCAATGGAAAATTTATGGGTAATCGCCGGACGCTCATCCGGCAAGCGCCGCCGGATGGGTTTGGCAACCGGTGTTGCGCTCTCGGCTGTGGCACGCGTATTGAGGGGCTGGGTGCGTTTGCAGCCGTCGCGATACACTGCCAGAGATTTGACCCCAAGATGCCAGCCCAGGAGATAGGCGTGCTCAATGTCCTCCACCGTTGCATCTGGGGGCATATTGACGGTTTTGGAGATACTGCCACTCAAGAAGGGCTGCACGGCCGCCATCATACGCACATGCCCCTCCCAGGCAATCGACCGCATGCCATGCGCGGGCCGGAAGGCACAGTCAAACACCGGGAGATGCGCCTCGCGTAAACCCGGGGCGCCTTCAATCATCTCGTGCGCGTCAATGTACTGCACGATGTCCTGACGCTGATGCGGCGGATACCCGAGGCGCTTAAGGGCTAGTGGCACGGTGGCATTGATGATCTTCATGGTCCCGCCCCCGACCAGTTTTTTATATTTAATCAGGGCAATGTCGGGCTCGACTCCGGTCGTGTCACAATCCATCATGAAGCTAATGGTGCCTGTCGGCGCCAGAAGGGTCGCTTGGGCGTTGCGATAGCCATAGCGTGTCCCTACGTCCAGGGCCTCATCCCATGCCGCCACTGCGGCCTGCATGAGATCGTGCGGCACGACGGCGTGCTCCACCTGCTGCAGACTGTTGCGGTGCTTGCGCATCACGTGCAGGAACGGCTCGCGGTTCTCGGCATACCCGGCGAAAGGCCCGGTCACGTGGGCAATGTTGGCACTGGTCAAATACGCTTGACCGGTCATCAGGGCGGTCACCGCCGCCGCATAGGCCCGGCCGGCATCGGAGTCATAGGGCAAGCCACGCGCCATGAGGAGAGCCCCCAGATTGGCGTAGCCTAGTCCCAAGGGGCGGAAGTCCTCGCTACGACGGGTAATATCCGGCGTGGGATAGACGGCGTTACTCACGAGAATTTCCTGCGCAATGATCATAATTGCCACGGCGTGGCGGAAGGCTGGCACGTCGAATTCGCCATCCGCGTCCACAAACTGTAACAGGTTGAGGGACGAGAGATTGCAGGCGGTATTATCCAGGAAGCAGAATTCACTACAGGGATTCGTCGCATTGATTCTGCCGCTGTTGGGGACCGTATGCCAGGCATTCATCGTCGTATCAAACTGCATGCCTGGGTCACCGCAGAGGTGCGTTGCCTCCGCGATCAGGCGTAGCAGCTGTCGCGCGGGGATGGTGGCGCAGACCTCCCCGGTCGTCACCGTCCGCAAATGCCAGTCGAGATTTTGTTCGACCGCCTGCATAAAAGCATCAGGCACCCGCACGGAGTTGTTGGCATTCTGGAAAAACACCGAGGCATAGGCTGCCCCGTCGAGGGAGGCATCATAGCCGGCATCAATCAAGGCCCACGCTTTTCGCTCTTCGTCGGCCTTACATTGGATAAACGCTTGCACATCGGGATGGTCGATATTGAGGATCACCATTTTTGCCGCCCGACGGGTTTTGCCGCCCGACTTGATCGCCCCGGCCGAGGCATCGGCGGCCCGCATAAAGGACAAGGGCCCCGAGGCCACGCCACCGCTGGAAAGTGGCTCGTGCGAGCCGCGTATCTTGGAGAGATTGACGCCAGCCCCCGAGCCGCCTTTAAAGATGACGCCTTCCTGGCGGTACCATTCAAGGATGGATTCCATCGAATCCTCGACCGCGATGATAAAACAGGCGGAGGCTTGTGGACGTTCTTCCACCCCCACGTTGAACCACACCGGGCTATTAAACGCCGCACGCTGGTGCAGCAGCAGGTGCGTCAGCTCCTGGGCGAAGATCGTGGCATCCTCCTCGGCCGCAAAGTACCCCCCCTGTTGTCCCCACGTGGTGATGGTCTGGACCACGCGGTCGAGTAACTGCCGCACCGAGGTTTCGCGTTGGGGCGCATGCAGTGGGCCACGGAAGTATTTCGACGCCACGACATTCGTCGCCAATTGCGACCACACCTGGGGAAAGTCGACGTCGCGTTGTTCAAAAATGGGACGTCCATCGTCGCCGGCAATGAGCGCCGTGCGCTTCTCCCACAGAATCTCGTCGTAGGGATGGACACCAGCACGCGTCCAATAGCGCTGCATCACCAGGCCAGCTTCTGGAGGCCGGTCGTCATCGCTCTGGCCGTTGGCCAGCGCCTGATGGGCAACCAGGGTGTCAGGGGATTCTAGAGAGAGACGGGATGCTATGGATGGTGGCAAAGATGTGCTCAAATCGTGTCCCTCCAGCCTCTAGGCTTATACAGGGCGGACATCTCCTGTACAGTCATGGCCTGGACAGTCATAGTATGCGTTAGTTTCTTTGATGGGCAATTCACACAATAATGCAAGCTGCAATAAAAGATGTCAAGGGGACGAATAGCCCTCAAGATAGGCCATAGAACTAACCCCTTACCTACCAGGCAGTTATCGGTTGTATACGAACTTTAGCCCCGGCTGGCAGCTGGCGGCGATGCGGTGGAGCCACGAGCAGCCCAAGGCGAGCAGAGGGCGTGCGTGCCACCGCGAGGAGCGTTGTGACGGGCCAGGCCTGCATCCCCGTTGCCGTCGATTGGACACACGTGGGCACAAACGACGTCATGCCAGGACGGAAACGGAGGGGCTGCATCAGGGTTGCCGCGTGCGGATGAGGTACCGCGGGCTTCTGGTGCAGCAAGGCACGGAGTATGGGCCACACAAACACTTCAAAACCGACAAACGCGGCCCAGGGCGATCCTGGCAGACCGACGATGAGTGTCGACCCACACCGGGCGACGGTCACACTGCGTCCAGGGTTGGCGGCGACGCCACGGAAGACCGTTGCGGCGCCAATGGCGGCCATAGCACGGGCCGCAAAGTCGTGGTCGCCCCGCCCCGAAGCCCCCAGGATGACGACGACATCGGCCTCTAAGCCGCGTTGTAGTTGCGTGCTGAGACTGTCGAGTGTGTCGGGGACAATCCCCAGGTTCACACTGCTCCCTCCCACCTCCTGGGTGCGGAGATCGAGCGCGTAGAGGTTGCTGCACCACTTTTTTCCTGGCTGCCATGGTGCACCAGGCGGCAACAGTTCATCCCCCGGCGCGATCAACGCCACCCGTGGCTGGCGGATGACCTCCACCGTATCAATCCCGAGCGACAGCGCGAGGCCAATACCCTGCGGTGTCAAGCGTTGCCCTGGGTGTAAAATGACCGTCTGCCGCCGGATATCAGCACCCCGACATTGCATGCCCAATCCGCTGGGCAGTGGCTGCCGCAGGATCAGCGCGCCGTCCTCGATTGTGCTCTCTTCCAGCTTGATGACGGTGTTGGCTCCCGGTGGCAGCGGCGCACCAGTCATGATGCGCAGAGCCTGATGCGGTGTGAGGGGCTGTCCGAGGCTCGCGCCCGCCATGAGGGTCGGCCCGAGCGTCAAGCGGACAGGGTGGGCCTGCGTCGCGGCGTGGGTATCACGACTGCGCACCGCGTAGCCATCCACCATGGACTGTGCGAACGGCGGCGCATCGTTGGGAGAGGCAAGCGTCGCCGCCACAATACGGCCAGAGGAAGCCAGCAGACCCAGACGTTCACTCGGGAGTCCTTGTACGTCTTGCAGCATGCGGGCGACCGCATCGTGATAACTCAGCATGGATGCACCCAGGGTGGATGAAGACATCTTACGCAGGCAGCTCGCGCTCGACAGGAGGCCCAGAAGACCCCAACAACGCCCAGCCTCGTGCGTAAAGTCCAACGGTAACAGACGAGGCTCTAAGCGTCAAGATCCACCGGGATTGGTGTCCCAAAATGTGCTTGACAGCAGTGAATCATACCCTCTACAGTAAATACTATTTCGCCTGCCGAGGCAGCCATCCATGAAGATGGCCCGTTCCCCCAAGGCAAGACAGCGTTCGTGCTTGACATCCTGCAGTTTCCTCACGTCGCGGGCACAGACCACAGCGTCTCTGTACTGGACTCAGGAGGACGGCAGTCATGAGCCCTGGCAGGGCTCAACCGTAAGGAGGCGCCGGACATGGTAGACACAGCATTCACATTAAAGACTGGCCTGGCGGAGATGCTCAAAGGTGGCGTCATTATGGACGTGACCAACGCCGACCAGGCGAAAATTGCCGAAGACGCCGGGGCCGTGGCGGTGATGGCCCTGGAACGCGTCCCCGCCGACATCCGTGCCCAGGGTGGCGTGGCACGCATGGCCGACCCCACGAAGATTCAAGAAATTATGAAAGCCGTGTCCATTCCTGTGATGGCCAAAGCGCGCATTGGCCATTTTGCCGAGGCGCAGATTTTACAAGCCTTAGGGGTGGATTATGTTGACGAGAGCGAAGTGCTCACCCCGGCAGATGAGGCCCATCATATTGACAAATTTGCCTTCAAGGTGCCCTTTGTGTGTGGATGTCGCAATCTGGGCGAGGCCCTGCGGCGCATCGGTGAGGGCGCCGCGATGATTCGCACCAAGGGCGAAGCGGGCTCAGGCAATGTGGTGGAAGCGGTGCGGCATATGCGCGCGGTGCAAAGCGCCATGAAACGCCTGACCGTGCTCGGGGACGAAGAGCTCATGGCCGAGACCAAGGAATTAGGCGCCCCGTATGAACTGGTGAAGCTCATCGCCAAGACGGGCAAACTGCCTGTGCCGAATTTTGCTGCGGGTGGCATCGCGACCCCTGCTGATGCCTCGCTGATGATGCAACTCGGGGCGGAATCGGTGTTTGTGGGCTCGGGCATTTTCAAATCGGGTGACCCTGTGAGTCGTGCGAAAGCCATCGTGCAAGCGACAACCCATTATCTGGATGCTGATCTGCTGGCACGGGTTTCCGAGAATCTGGGTGAGGCCATGGTCGGGATTAACATCAGCACGTTGGATAGCAGCGAGCTGTTGCAAACAAGGGGTTGGTAGATGCGACAGGTGGGTGTCCTGGCACTGCAAGGCGATTTCGCCGCGCATGGCAAGGTTCTGGATGCACTGGGAGTTTCGTGGCAGCTCGTCAAAACGCCCACCGAACTGGCGCGTGTGCACGGCTTAATTATTCCCGGCGGGGAAAGCACCACACTGCTCAAACTGATGGCGCCGATTGCCATGCGTCCAGCGCTGGAACAGTTTCACGCCGCAGGGCACCCGCTCTTTGGTACCTGTGCCGGATTGATCCTCCTAGCCAGGGAGACCCGTCGTCCGCACCAGGACAGTCTCGGCTTCATCGATATTGTGGCCGAACGCAATGCCTATGGGCGCCAGATTGATAGTTTTATTGAGCTCGGGACACCGCTGGTAGAAGCCCTGGGGCCGGGTGTGTTCGAGATGGTGTTTATTCGGGCCCCGAAGATCGTCACCATGGGGCCCGGGGTGACGCCCCTGGCGACCTGTAAGGATGAAGTCGTCCTGGCACGGCAGGAGCACGTGTTGGTGTCGTCCTTCCATCCTGAGCTCACCCAGGCGTACCGCGTCCACCAGTATTTCCTCGAGATGATTCGCTCAGCGTAGTGCGTGGTGTGCGGCACCTCCCGTGCCTCGATGACACGAGAGGTGCCCCAGGCTGTACTTTAGTACATGCCTTCCATACCACCCATACCACCCATACCGCCACCACCAGGCATCGGCGGGGTGGATTCTTTTTCGGGCAATTCGGTCACCAGTGCTTCCGTCGTCATCAGTAATCCGGCAATACTCGCCGCATTCTGCAAGGCACTGCGCGTCACTTTTGTCGGATCGAGGATGCCCTTGGCCAGCATATCGCCATAGGTATCCGAAGACGCATCATACCCCTCATGCGCCTTGAGCTCACGGACGCGCTGCACCACGATGGAGCCTTCGGCCCCAGCATTTGTTGCGATGTTACGCAACGGCTCTTCAATAGCGCGTTTGACGATGCGCACACCAATACGCTGGTCACCCGTCAGCTCCGCTTCCAGTTTCTCCAACGCCGGCACAGCCCGCAGGTAGGCCACACCACCACCAGGCACCACACCCTCTTCCACCGCGGCCCGTGTCGCGTTTAAGGCGTCTTCGACACGCGCCTTCTTTTCTTTCATTTCCGCTTCCGTCGCGGCACCCACGTTGATGACGGCCACGCCACCCACCGCTTTCT
>SXND01000058.1 GCA_005777235.1 Pseudomonadota bacterium | reverse complement strand
GCCAGCGGTGGGGTGGTGCGGGCGGCCGGCCGGCGGACGCCCCTGGGCGCGCAGGGGCTCGTGGAGGCGCTGCCCGGCGCCCCGGGCGCGCCAGGGGCGACAAGACCAGGACACCCTGGGCCCTTGGGGCTCGGCATGGGGCAGCCTCCGCCATGGGATGCCCCCGGCGACGACCGACCAGAGCGCAGGGACGCCCGCCCGCATCGCCCACGCGCGGTGGCGCCCACCAGGCTTGGGGGGTGGGAGGACATCTTTCAGACACTCCCAGGCGGCATCAGGGCGGTCTGTGGGGTCTGGATTGGCGTTCATCCCCCGCGTGTACTGCGCTGATGCCACCTATGGACGACTTTTCAAACAGCCTCTCAGCCTTTGAGGGCTTCACGCGGATTGTCGAAGGGCAGCAGCAACCTGGCACTGGCGGGCTTCTTCGCCGAAGCAGCGGTGTTCTACGGCTTGGTCAGCACCGTGTTCCGCCCGCGGCCCTGGTGCGTCCACCTGACCACGCTGATGGCCAGCGGCGCGGTGTGGCAGCTGCTGACCTACCGCGGCGTCTCCACGGCAGCGTATCTCCTGGCGTTTGCGAGTGGTGGGCTGCTGCTGTTACTCAGCTACCGGTGGTCGCTGTTGGAGCACACCGCGGTGGCCTCACTGGCCAACGCCACGTTCCAGGCGGCGAACACGTTACTCAGCCTGTCGTTCGTGTCCTCCACCTTCTACAGTCTCACCCGTATCAGCTCTGACGCGCACTGGATACAGACTGTCGCGTCTTGGTCATGGAGCATCGTCGGGTTCTGTGCCACGATGTGCGTGTGCAGTCTCCTGGCGGTCCGGCTGGTACAGCAGGCTGCCTGGCGACGCTGGTACGTTGTCACGACGATAGACAACGGCGCCGTCACTCTGCTCGCCTTACACCAATTAATCGACCTGCGTCCGTGGCCGCAGAGGGAAGTCTTTACCGTTATTATAGGACTTTTTTTACTTATGGTCGGATACCATGGCTGGTATCGTGAGCAGGAACGTGAAAGCGACGTCGTCAGCATGAGCCTGCTGTGCGGTAGCCTGCTGGCGAGCGTGCCGCGAGCGATCGCTACGTAGGTTGATCGAGTGCACAACATGTTCCTTTTGGGCCAGAGACCCGCTCAGCCAGGCTCATTGTGGCTGGCGCGATGGCGGTTACGTCAGCGGAGACCGCGCGGGCATGGTGTGCATCGTGTGATATGGCTCAAAATGAGCATTGCTGGACACGCTGGCACAGTGGTGACAGGGTGGCAGCAGGCCCCACGGAGAATCGACGCATAACGTTTCCAACCCCTCTGAGCATCGCTCCCGCTCGGACGGGGCGACTGACCGGTCGCCCTGTCTGGGATAGGCGCTTAGCGCAACGCCGCGATCATCTCCTCAAACGCCACCATCTGGCCACCCCGTGTGGACGACGGCACCACGATCAGCGTGTTGATGCCGGTCTCGTACCACGCCTCGATCCCCTCGCGCACCTCCGCCGCACTGCCATAGAGCGTCACTTGCTGCAGCCAGCGTTCCGACATCAAGTCGGGAATGGTGCTGTCTTCGTGGTTGGCAATGGCGGCACGGATTGCCAGCATTTCCTCCTCAAAGCCTGCCTCCATCCAGTAATGCTGATAATTCGGCAGGCGTACATAGCTACTGAGGGTGCGCCGGTTCACCGCTGCCGCAGCGGCTTTATCATCCGAGATACAGATCGGCACCATATTGCCGAGAAAAAACGTCGGATCCTGACGTTTCTCCGTCGGCAAGTGGCTGAGCGACTGCGCCATGTGTGAGCGCGCCGCATTGGCCCACACGGCGCCCTGCCCGATCTCGCCCGCCAATTGCACCATTTTCTGCCGCAACGTCGCCAGTACCACGGGCGGGAGTTCCCCCGCCTGGCCGACGCCGCTGCGGAGATCCGCCATGAAGCGGCGCATATCACGCAGGGGGGTGTCAACGCTGAGCTGCAGACGGTGGTAGGTCGGCGCATGGCTGACCCCAATACCGAACCGGAAGCGACCATGCGACAGCTCATGAATCAAGGCGGCACTCTGGGCATAATCCGTCGGATGGCGCGTGTATATATTGGCAATGCTCGTGCCAAAGGGGATCTCATGGGTCACCAAGGCTAAGGCTTCGCACAGGCCCATGCCGTCCCCAAAACTCGGGCAATAGATCCCACTAAACCCTTCTTTTTCAATGCTCTGGGCCAGTTCAAGCGTGGAATGACGGCGTCCAGCAACCGCAGCAAGGCTCACGGCGGGCTTCCGGGGCATACAAGGCTCCTTTCTGTGGGGCCAACAACGTAGTGGCCGGGGTGGGTTGAGATCGGGCGTGCGCGTCAGTGTAGCGCAAACCACGGACCGTGCCTAGTGCCCCTTCAACGCTAAAAATTGGGGTTGCTGATTTTGAGGATTGTTGGGAAGCTTCTGATCCCAAGGAGGCTTCCCCATGCACAAGAAGTGCGTTGTCCGTTTGTCGGCTGAAGCGCGTGTTGTCTGTCAGGAGAT
>SXND01000057.1 GCA_005777235.1 Pseudomonadota bacterium | reverse complement strand
GCTGCGCACTCTCGCCGAACGCACCGTCGAAGCCCTCTGGAGCGCCATTGGTAAGATCTATGATGCGGTCACCCCATCCCATTGCAACAACTTCTTCTATAAAGCCGGATATGCAGTGCGTAAATTATGAAAATGCTCTAAGGGCCTGGATATGGTAACCGGCTCTCCGATGGGTATGGTAACCGGCTCTCCGACAGGAACCTATATCCGCTTTGGCCGGGAGATTGCTGAGGTGGGGAAGAGAGCAGGTCTGGAAATTGTCGTGAAGGAGTCTGAAGGTTCTCTTGACAACATCCGACGTTTAGTAAGGAAAGAAAATGCGGCCATGGGCATTGTGCAATCGGACGTGCTGGGTTTTCTCGCCCGCTCGGACGAAGCCGTCATGCGTCGCATTGCCGCCCAACTCCGTCTGATCTTTCCTTTTTATAATGAAGAGGTGCACCTGTTTGCCCGGCGAGATATCCAACGTTTTGAGGATCTGGCAGGGAAGCGCGTCGTTGTGGGTACGCCCAAGAGTGGTAACTGGCTTACCGCCACGAATCTCCTACGCTTGCTGAATGTCAAACCCGCTGAACGTCTCGAACTGCCCCCGCCAGAAGGGGTCAGTGAGGTGCTCTCGGGCAAGGCCGATGCGATGTTTTATGTCGCCGGCAAACCCGTGCAACTCTTTGCCAACATGAACGACTTACAACAGAATCCCCAACACGCAGCGCTCCTCAAGAATGTCCATTTTGTACCCTTGGAAGATCCACGCATCCTCAAGGAATACGGCCCTGCTGCCATCGCACCGTCTGACTATGCCTGGTTCACGACCCCAATCAAAACCGTCGCCGTTCAGGCCGTGCTGATCAGCTTCGATTTTTCGGACCGTGGCTCAACGTATCATCGTGCACGCTGTGAGCAACTTGCCCAACTTGGCCAGGTGGTGCGTGATCACTTGCCTGCCTTGAAACAAAACGGTCATCCGAAGTGGAAGGAAGTCGATCTGGAGAAAGAGATGACGATCTGGAAACGCGATGCCTGCTCGCAAGCGGCACAGGTGCGTCGTGCATCCCCGCGACAGGGGGACTTGGAAAAAGAACTCAAAGACATTCTTACCAGACCGAAGTAATTGCGTAGGGAGGGGGGAAATGACAGGCATTGCTTGCCTTAGCGGTCATTGCTTAGCAGAACGAGAGCGTTGTCATACTCTTTTGGCTTATGATGGCTGAATGATCTTGATAGTGATGTCCGCGAAGCGGTCGAGCCGATGGTCGTTGGTCAGAAATACCTCACAGCCTGAGACGACCGCAGCAGCGAGATGGATCGCATCAGGGGTTCGGAAGCCATATGTGGCACGAATTTCAGCTGCACGGTCGATGACTTCACGTGACAAAATGACGATTTCTGCAACAGCCGCATGGAAGTAGTTGTCGTAATCCTTGAGTAATGCGGCATCGCCGTTTCGCAGAGGTTTGATACGACATTCCAGGCGTGTCAGATCACTCGCAATCTGCACAACGCCGGACGCGGAGAGTAGTGTGTCTACGACAGGGGCATAGGGAGAGACGTCTTCCACCGCGTGGATAACAGGCGCAGCATCAAGATATACACGCACCATCATGCCCCCCAACTATCCCGCTCGGCTTGCACAGAGGCCTCCACCTCTGCACGTGTTGGGGGTTGATGACCGCGCGCCCGTTGCTGTGCACGCATGGTTGTGATGACCTCCTGGTATGAACGCTTGGAAGTTGGCGTCAGTGCTTCAACCATGAGGCGTACTCTGGTTGGCATCAAGGATAATGCCTCATCTAACGTCACGGTCCTGGTATCTGTCAGTGTGCCTGTCACGATGTATGTGTTGTGCATGGTCTCACCTTCTACCTCCCCACGACCGTGATGATCAAGCGCAGCGCGTTCCTCTGCTGCGCAGTTCCCCGCTCCAAAGCCCTATCACCTTCAGAGCGAAGGGTTGCTCAACTATAGCCGGACACCATGCCAAATATTATACATTTCTTCAAGAACTATAAATTCACCCATATTTCTCTGGCTCTGGCCAGCACCAGCCCCCATTGCCTGGCCGGTCTCCCCTCGGACAACACATCAGGGCGACCACCTCGGGCACTGGCACAGCGCTGGCATGACGTACTGGGCTATTTCTACGCTTCATGCCCAGGAGCTGCAGGCCTGTGCCCAGGCAGTGCCGCAGGCCGTCACGCCACCTGCCGCCCGGTGAACGGCGGGAGCACGCATACGACTGGCACGCCTCCACGCGGCAGCAATGCTCATTGTGAACAAGTCCACGCGATGCGCACCCCTTCGCGGGCATGGCCCGCTCCTACAGGGAGGCTGGAGACGCCCGCTGTCCTGGAGGAGTAGGCCATGCCCGCGAGGTCTCCGCTGACGCAACAGCCATCGCGAGGGCCACAATGAGCATTGCTGACCACGCGACGCGAGTGGTGGACATCCCTGCCAAAGTGTGTTAGAACCCCCCTGGTCTGGCTGCTATGCGCATTGTGACCATCGTGCGCGTCTGGCACATCATCCTGACCCCGCCCGTGTGGCGCGGGGCTGCCTCCAGGAAACCAGTACGTTGCCATCTCTGGGAGACTGAGCGTGGGGAACTATGCTGTCAAGAAAGTGATTGACTTCTGTTATGGCCATCGTCTCCTCGACTATGATGGAAAATGTCGCTACCTGCATGGCCATAATGGCCAGCTCGAAATCGAGATCGACACCGGCACCCTGGATGCTCTCGGCATGGTGATTGATTTTGGTGAGATCCGGGAGATTGCCAAGGGCTGGGTGGATGAGCATCTCGACCACAAGATGCTGTTGCACCGTGACGACCCCATCGTCAAGGTCTTGCAAGAGTGGGATCAGCCGCTCTACCTGATGGAGGGCAACCCGACTGCCGAGAACATCTCCAAGCTGATCTTCCGGCAACTGCGTGCCATGGGCCTGCACATCTCGCGCGTCAGCCTGTGGGAAACGCCCACCGGCTGCGCCATGTATAGCGAGGACTGAGGCGTGACGACCATAGCCGTCTTAGCCAGTGGTGGACTCGACAGCGCGGTCTTACTGTATGACATGGCCAGCCAACATGACGTCGTGCCACTCTACGTCGCCAAGGGCCTGGCGTGGGAGGTCGAAGAGCAGCGCGCCCTGGAGCATTTTGTGGCACGCCTGGCGCATCCGCAGGTGCAAGCGCCGGTCATCTTGCCCTTGCCGGTGGGGGGATTATACGGCAATCATTGGAGCGTCACGGGGGTGGGCGTGCCGGCGGCTGATAGGCCGGACGCAGAGGTGTTTTTACCGGCGCGCAATGTCCTGCTGTTTACCGCCGCGGCCATCTGGTGCTATCGCACCGGGGTGCAGCACATGACCGTTGGTTCTCTCGAAGGTAATCCCTTTCCCGATGCTACGGACGAGTTTTTTAACGATCTGGCCCGCCTGCTGAGTACGGCCCTGAGTCACCCCATGACCATCGCCGCCCCCTTCCGCCATGCCAGCAAGGCGTCGTTGATCGCACGCTTTCAGCATCTGCCCCTGGAGCTGACCCTGACCTGTAACGCCCCGCAGGGTGGGCAGCATTGCGGCGGCTGTAACAAATGCTACGAGCGACAGCAGGCGTTTGCCCAGGCGGCGGTTGCCGATCGGACACCCTATGCACGAGGCCCCAAATGAGTATTGCATTGCCCTTGCACCCTGGTGAGCGCATCACACGGGCGGTGGCGCCTGTGGCGTTCCCGACCGAGCCGGCGCCGATTCTGCTCCTGTCGATGCCCTTCGGATTGCCGTATATGCCGTCGTTAGGGCTGTCTTTGCTCAAGGCAGGCTTGGCGGCACGTGGCATGGCGGCGGATGTGCGCTATCTCGGCTTACCGTTTGCGGACCAACTCGGTTACACCTTGTACCAACGCCTAGCGCATGGGGGCGGTGGGGGCTTTTTGGGCGATTGGATTTTTTATCGCGCCCTGTATGGCCCGCCCTCGGCAGAGCGCACGGAGTGTTTTTGGCGTCTGGCCTTTGCTCATCGCTCGCCACGTGGGCTGGCCCCCACCTTTGAGGCCCTACAAGAGCGCGTAGCCGCGGCCCAGGAGCAAGCCTGTGCCTTCATTGAGCATTGCCTGCATGCCATCCCGTGGGCGCAGTATGCCATGGTCGGCTTTACCACCATGTTTCAGCAGAACATCGCCTCTCTCGCCCTGGCTCGGCGCATCAAGGCAGCGCATCCGCACATCAAGATCCTGTTTGGCGGTCCGAATGCCGAGGGCGAGATGGGCGCGGGCCTGATGACCTGCTTTCCCTTCATTGACCACGTGTTTTCTAGTGAATCGGATCGCAGTTTCCCCGCCTTTGCCGCCGCGCTCCTGGCCGGGGAGTCCGACATCACCCTGCCGGGGTTAGTGTCGCGTCAGGCCCCTAACGGCACGGTGCGGCGCCCGGAGGCGTGGGGTGAAGCGATTGAGGATATGGATTCCTTACCTTATCCGAACTTTGATGATTTCTTTGCCCAGTTCCACGACACCTTCCCCGCGTTGCAACCGCATGTGAATTACGAGACGGCGCGGGGCTGCTGGTGGGGCGCTAAAAGCCACTGCACCTTTTGTGGCTTGAACGGCCTGACCATGGCCTTTCGCAGCAAGTCACCCGAGCGGGCCATCGACGAGATCCGCTATCTGTACCAGCGCTATATCGTGCCGCATCACGTGCTGCTCATGCAGCCGGCGGATCAGATCCTCGATTTGCGTTACTTCCAGTCGATGATTCCACAACTGCCCGAGGCCGCGCCAGGTATTCCGACGTTTTTCGAGATTAAGGCCAATCTGAGTCGGGCTCAGGTCAAAGCCCTGGCCGCGTCGCACGTGCACATTGTGCAGCCGGGCATTGAGAGTCTGAGTAGCCGGGTGCTCAAGCTCATGCGCAAAGGCTGCACCATGCTGCAGAATCTCCAGCTGTTAAAATGGTGCGCCGAATTTGGCATCTTCCCGATCTGGAATTTTTTGTATGGTTTTCCGGGGGAAGAGGCGGCGGATTATGAGCAAGTCGCTGCCGTCGTGCCCTTCGTCACGCATCTGCAAGCGCCCAAAAAAGCCCTGGCCATTGAGCTGGACCGCTTCAGTCCCTACTTCACGGCGTCGCAGGACTTAGGCGTGACCAACCTCCGCCCGCCGGAGATTTTAGGGCTGCTCTATCCCTTCGAGGCTGAGCGGCAGTACGACCTCTGTTACACATTCGAGTTCGACTACATCGAACACCGTGAGGCGACCACGTACATTGGCTCGGCCATCGAGCGCGTAGCCCGCCTGTGGATCCAGTCCCGGCAGCGCGGTGCCCTGGTGGGGTTTTACGACGCCGAGCGTCTGTTGATCTGGGACAGCCGCCTCGGAGCCATGCAGCCGTGGGTTGAGCTGCGCGGGCTGTACCGTGACGCCTTGTTGCAGATGGATCGTGTCGTGGCCGAGCACACGTTACGCGAGCTGTTTAGCGCCGCGCTGGGGGCTGAACAGGCTGACACGGTGCGTGATATTTTCCTGGCGCAGATGGAGCAGTGCGGCCTGGTGCTGCGCGAAGACGGGCGTGTCCTGTCGCTGGCAGTGCTGCACGCCACTGACGATCTCCCGCATGTGCCGGCGGCACAGGTGGTGACGATCAGTCCGCCGGTGGAGCATACGCTCCCACTGCCCGTACCCACCTTCGGGGGCGCGGCCATTGACGCAGTGCTCAGCGGGCCACGAGATGACAGTGATCGGTATCACGTGGTGTTGCAAGCGAGCCTGTTCCGCGCTACGACCCCGTTGCAGGCTGGTACAACGACAGGCAGCACGCTTGATGGTGTCGGCGTGGTGGAATCGTTCTGGGGCGTCTCGGCCTTTCGTCTGACTGGCACGGTCACGACACAGCCTGGTGAGCCGGTACTGCTGGAGCTGACTGCAGCACGGGTGAGTGGTTTTGATGGCGGACCCTGGACGCTGTCGTTCCAGGCTGACGAGCTGTGGGAAGGGGACCAGACGCCAGCAGCATTCTCGGGAGCGGCACAGTACAGCGATACGGTCAATCCCGCTCTGGCGATGCGCCTGGTGCTGACAGGGCTGTCGGCGGACGACCCGATGCTCGCATGCGGCTTCCGCGCCACCGGCGAGGGGTTTCGCTATGCCAGCTTCCTGGCGTCTGGGGAGAGTCTGGGTGGGGCAGAAGGGGTGTATTAAGCGGCTTACTTGACAGCATCGATGTACAGGCTCTCACTGGCGCGGCGCTCCTGGTCGATACAGAGATCCGTGAGGAGCGAGCGCCCATACTCCTGATGTACCACGCGGGAAAAGCCATATTTCCCGAGCAGAAAGGCCAGCGTCTCGAAATCGTAGGCAAATTTGTGCTCAAAGGCCTGACGAAACACTTCGTTGAGCAATTCCATTTTCGTGTGATAGCGGCACTCGGCGTAGGGATCAAAATGCGTGGCGTCGAGCCCGCGCACTCGGCTCATGGTGTCCCATCCGGCCTCACAATAAGCCCGGATATACTTTTCGGCGTCAGGCACCACAATGCGCAGCACGCCGCCCGGTTTCAGCACCCGGCGACACTCCGAGAGGAAGTGCGGCGCCTCCTCGGTATAGTCGATGTGCTCAAAAAAGTGCTCCGTATAGATGCCGCGGGCGGTATTGTCCGCAAAGGGCAGGCGCTTGCGACAATCAAAGGTGCATGTCACGCCGGGAGCGGGGCACACATCGACGTTGATCCAGCCCGGCTTGCCACGCCCGCCACTGCCGAGATTGATCAGTTGATCGGTCAGCTGCGCATAGCGGACCGGGGTGTGTCGCGAGGTCCAGCGCACCCAGGCCAGGCGTAATTCCGCCAGCACGGGTAACAGCGTATGCAGCGGTAGCACGCGCGTGGCGAGATGCCAGACCCCGCGTGCTTCTGCAACGCGTCGTCCGTAAAAGGGATGAATGTCGAGGGGCTCGACGTTGGGCTCCAAGGCTTACTCCTCATGAGGTAGCACGTCATGTCACGACTGCTGCACTGGTTGCGTCTCACATGGTTCTCGTACCAAAAGCTCGGCCTCTATCGTCTGATACGCTCCCGCTGTATTGCCCATCTACGCCGTCAGACGCCGCCGCATGATGACTTTGACCACACCTACGGCACAGATACCGCCGAGAGCCTGACCCCTGCCGAGGCCGCGATCACCGGCGACGCGGCCCGGCATGCCTGGACCTATACGCCCATCGCAACCGCTGAGTTTCATCAGATGATGGCCGATCTGGGCCTGTCCCGTGCGGACCTGGCAGCGTACACCTTTATCGACATTGGCAGTGGCAAAGGTCGAGCCGTATTGCTGGCGGCAACCTATCCGTTGCAGCGGGTCATCGGCGTGGAGATGTCGGCGCTGTTGCACCAGGCGGCGCTGCAGAATGTCGCAAGGTTTCAGACCCACAGACCCGAGGCGCCGCCGATCGACTTGTGCTGTCAGGATGCCACCACCTTTGCGTTCCCCGACGATCCCCTCATTTTGTATTTTTTTCATCCCTTCGACGAGACGATTATGGCGCAGGTGACGGTGCATATCCGCCAGGCGCTGCTGCGTGTGCCACGGCCCGTGTTACTGCTCTACAATCGGGGCATCAATCTCCAGCCGTACCCGCCAACCCTGTTGGATTTGGGCGGCCTGTTGCACTGTCTGAGAGAACGTGTGCCTGATCCCTGGCAAGGGCAAACGGGGTGGTATGTGTATGGCAACGTGCCTACGCCTGCTGCGCCACGCTAGGCGTATCTAGCTCTGCGACGTAGGCCCAGAACTGTGGGTTATCAGGCGCCACACGCGCCAGGGTCAGGGGCCATTCGTCGTTTTCACCAGACCCCTCTCCGCTGTGCACACCCACGTTAGGATCTGTGCTCTGTGACGCACAGCAGGCCAGATCTGTGGATAGAGGAACCCGCGCCTGGACCACCTGACGCGGCGGCGCCTCTAAAATCCCCCGCAAGATGCCATCCCAGGCGGCGATGGAGTGCGCCAGCGCATAGCGCTCGCGTACCAGCCGCGCCCCCTGCGTGATCAGGCGTTGATGCAGGGCACCATTCGTCCAGAGCTGACGTAAACAGTGTGCTGCCGCCGTGGCATCGCCAATGGGATACAGCATGGCCGTGTCCTCGTGCCGCAAGGCCCGCTCCAGACCTGAGCCATAATACCTGGACGACACCACGGCGAGCTGCCAGGCCATGGCTTCAAACACCACAAACGGGCCGGTGTCAGTCCACGAGGTCAGCAGCAGCACGCCGTGCCCTGGGTCGACCTGCGGCCAGATGTCCGCCGGAGCCAGACGCCCGAGGAAGCGCGCTGTGCCATTGGCGATCCAGGGCGCCATACGCTGCCGCAATGCGGCTTCGTCGGGACCTGTACCAATGATGGTACATTGAAACGGCACTGCGTAGGTGTCCAGCATGGCCAGAATACGGGGGATGTCGTACACGCGCTTATCCGGCTCGTCCAGCCGTCCCACGTAACAGATCGACAGGCGCGCACTCGGCGTGGCCGGTGGTACGTCGGCTGGCATTGGCACACCATAGGGGCCATACCAGACGCGCTCGGGAGGCATGCCGCTGAGCTGGATGGCGAGTTGCCGCGTTAAAGCGTTCGTACACACCACCGCATCCAGCACAGGCGCAAACGCGGCAATGTCGTGTAGTAGGCCCTCGTCAATCATCTGCGCCGAAATCACGATGCGCGGCGTCTTGTGGCCCATGGCGCGCTCTGCGGCAATCACGGCCACGGCGTCGGCCACATTCATGCTCACCACCACATCCGGTGTGAGCGCGGCCATCACCTGGCGCAAGGCTTGGCGCCGTCCCTCCTCGGTAGGAGTCAGACAGGGAATGCGTACCCAGTCCTGGTGCGGGTGCTGGGCCAGATAGCGCTCGGGCCGATGAAAGGTGGGCCCCTCGACAAGTCCGACCGTGACCCGCCAGCCACGGGTGCGCAACGCGGGCTCCAGATAATCCAGCCAGGTGGCCGCGCCACCGAGTGTATAGGCCGTGCGCATAAGAAACAGCAGGTGTGGTGCCCGCGTGTCCATTTAGCGTAACACCGGCCCATGCACCCAGCCGGCCAGGACCATGCGGATGCCCTGCGTGACGGCAGATACGGTATGGAGGGCGTAGGCAGGAAAGAACACGGCATCTCCCTGGTCCATGGCAATGTTGTCTGTTTCTGCTACGGTCAACACGCCGCCGGCAAAGTCCGCTTTGGGCACCAGTTGGATGATGCACGACAGCTTGCTGGCATCCGGCAGGCGGTAATCGCAGTCCACGTGCGGACGCGTCCAGTAGCCGTCGGCGTAGCGCAAGACGCGAAAAGTCTCGGCAATCCCCGTCAGGGCTAATTGCCAGTGCGCCTGATTGAGCTGGGCCGCAGTCGTTGCGACCTTGGCGTAGACAAATTCTGCCTCGTCTGGCGTCACTTCACAGGTTTCCACCTGCACCACGCCGGCTTCGCCATAGCGTGACTGGGTGAAGTGCCGAAAACCCTTTTGGGTGGCGAGTGCGATCAGTTGGGCGCATTCCGGTGCAGACAACAAGGCCCGACAGTACACATGCGAAGGGAGTTGTTGCGTCACGAGTGGAATCGGATACAAGATGGATTGACACTGGTCCATGGGACATCTCCCTGCGCTATGTCTGCTGTCGTTTGGTCTTACCGTGTTGCCCGCACGCGCAACGGCCTTGGCGTCACGCGCGCTTGGGCCGCGGACCACATGGGAATCACCCCAGCCTGCCAGCAGGCCACCGCGTCACTAAGTAAGCCCATCATCACGGGGAAAAAATTGCCCGGCGCCGCGCCAGCCCACATGCCGTTGAGAACAGCCAAGAGGCTAGCGAAGTCCGTCTGCAAGGTAGCCAGCGCGCTGTGCTGCGCCGCGGTCAGCGGGCCGGTGGGCGCGACACCCGTGTAGACGGTGGGGAAACCACTGCTGGTCACCGTGTTCTGGATATTCACGAAGCGTCCGTAATGCGCATAGGTATACAGCGGCGACGGATCGAACGGCTCCACGGTGAGCTGATTGGCGGCTGGAATAGGAAACTCAGCTTCGGTGAATGGCGGCGTGGGCACCGGTTGCATGGCCAGCCCTTCGCCCTGCGCGTTGATGGTGTTGATGGCGGTTTGCGCCTGGGCAAAGGTGCCGATGGTTTCCGCAAAGTTCTGCGTGCCAAAAATCGCTTGCTGGTTGGTGGTGCTGCCCACGTAAATCTGACTCCACCCTACGGTCTGGATACCTTGCAGCAGGGCGTCGTACATTGCGCCAATCGACCCATACGGGTAGTCTGGAGTGCTATGGGTGGCCGCCTCGAATTCTTCCGGGGTCTCGATATCCAACATGGTGTCCAGGGTGGTCTGATTGAGCGACCCCAGCACGGCGTTGATGAGAGCGTAGTGGCCAGTCTCCGGGTCATCGGGATCGAGGTAGGGGATAGGCTGGCCATACACTGGCGCGGTGAAGTGGGGGCTGGTGCCCACCGCGAGGCACAGATTGGCCGCCATCTCCAAGTGCAGCATCTCTTCCATACACACGCTGAGGATGTTGGCGTAGATGGCATGCGACGTGTCCTGGATCGAGGTCAGCGCCGTGAGGTAAAACGGCAAGGTATACAGCTCTACGGCCACGGCTACCTGCGCGTGGCTCTGTATCAACTCCTGCGTCCATGTTTGTGTTGCCATACGCTCTTGGCCTCTCTGTCATCACGCATCATACAACAAAGCTCACGGGTCTCTACACGTCACGGCACGCCAGTGCACCGGGTGGAGAGATATGGGGCGCCCACTCTTTTCCCTGCACTCCTATCCTAGCCCACGCTGCCAGGCATCGCAAGACCGTACCGTGCCACCGTGCGGTCACAGGGACTCCTGGTGTGCGGCATGCTATGGACGCAGCGCTGCCCCGATGACAGAGCCTGACGAGCCCCGCTAGGCGGCTGCGGCTGCCTCCAGCCTGGCATGGGGCACCTCTCGTCATGCCACGGACACACCTATGCTAGCACCCACACGCCACACCGCCATGATGAGCAGCACGTCTGTCGATTGGCCGGAGCATCGCCACAAAGCGTTCGAGACCTGCGTGCGCGCGGAGCTGGCGAGACGCGCGCGGTCGCTCGTCTCCACGTCTCACCCCTACGTGTGGCGTCTCCCCCGGTGGCGTGACCTCCCGGGAGGTCACGTCCCGTGTGTCTCGATCGACAGTCTACGCCTGCACACGCCGAGGACGCGTAGCCCACGCGCCTGAGCCGTGGTGCGCGTCCGCGTTGCCATGCGAGACGCTCAAACTATTCGTTTTTCCTATTTGAAAAATTATCGCAACCCCTCTACTGTCAGGCAGCGGTCCTCTGCGAGATGCCTGTTGCATCAATACACTCCCAGTGCTCCAGGGTTTGCCCTGGGAGCGCCACACTCCAGTGTGGCTGCCGGAGTCTGGCTGGAACCCGGCATTCCCAGGGAGCGCCTAGGAGCAGCGCAGAGCAAAGAGGGAGAGTGTTGTGCGTGTGTGGCTTGTGCTGGGTGTGGTGTGGGCCTGCCTCGTGCTCGGTGTGCCTCTCGGCAAAGCACCGATGGTTCCCACGGCGACCGGGCAGACGGCTTACGGGCTCACCGCGGGGCAACCGGCCCCGGCGTTTACGGCGCAGACACCTGCCGGGAACACGGTGGCGCTGCAGGACTATCATGGGCAGCCGGTGATCATCAATTTCTGGGCCACCTGGTGTGCACCGTGTCGGCGGGAGATGGCGGCACTCCAGGCCGTGTACCAGGCGCACAACACCAGCGAGCTGGTGATCCTTGCCGTGAGTCAGGATAGCGCCGACACCGTCGAGGCGGTGCAGACCTACTGGACAACGCTCGGGCTGACCTTCTTGGCGCTGCTCGATCCTGAGGCCGTGATCGCCAGGCCGTACCGTGTCGTGTTCTTACCCACTACCGTGTTTGTACACCCCTCGGGCACGGTGGCGGCCATCCATCTTGGTCCCATGACTCAGCCGCAGATTGAGTACTACCTCAAGGCCATGGGGCCGCAGCCAGGGTAGCGTCCCTGGCCGGGGTGATGTGTTTCATGATAGAGGAGAACGAACGGATGCATGCACGGATGTGGACTGCTAGGCGACAGCGCCTGGGGCTGTTGATGGCCGTTGTCGGGATGGCGACGCTGCAACTCGCGGCCACGCCGGCAGGCCCGCTGAAGCGGGCGAGCTTTGAGATTACCAACAACCTGACCGTCAAAGTGCCTGACGGGGCCAAGCGGGTGCGCATCTGGTTTGTGGTGCCGCAGCAGGATGCGCAATCGGACATTCGCGGCCTCAATGTCGACGCGCCGGCGCCAGTGCGCTATGGCACGGATTCCTACGGCAACAAGGTGGGCTATCTGGAAATCAACACGCCGCAGGAGAAACACATTACCCTGCGCGAGACGTTTACGCTGACGCGCACGGAAATTCGCCAGGCCGTGGCCCCGGCGGCGACGCGGCCCCTCACCGAGCAGGAGCGCGCCGGGCTGCAGCAGTATTTGCAGCCTGCAACGCATGTGATTGTGAATGACGACCTCACCTTACGCGACTGGAACGAAAAAAGTGTAGAATCGCCCGTATGAAATCACAACCGATAGCAGATTTGTATTCCGACTACTTGCTGGCGTCGTTTGGGGCGACCACGGCTACCGGGCTGAGCGCACTGCTGGAAG
>SXND01000056.1 GCA_005777235.1 Pseudomonadota bacterium | reverse complement strand
GCGCTCAGCCCGGTAGCCGTGGTCGCCCCAAACGACGCCAGCAAGTAGTCGGAATACAAATCTGCTATCGGTTGTGATTTCATACGGGCGATTCTACACTTTTTTCGTTCCAGTCGCGTAAGGTGAGTTCATCATTTTGCCCTAAAGTCCAAACTCTACCTCAATGCCCTCCGCTCCGCTTTCGCCACTTTACGGGCCCTCACCCCCGTACAGGGCTCCGCGTAAGGTGAGTTAGTAAAAAAAATCGCTTGATAAAGAATACGAATGCAAAAAAGGTGTGTCAAGCCATGAAACGATCACCTAAAAGGCGTAGAGAGCCTCGCCGTCCGGCGTCCGCAGAATGGGGGGGGGGGAACACGTGGCTGGTGCATCCTGATGCGCCGGTGGACTGCGCGGGTGAGACGTGGTACAAAGCTGCACCGTCACCATGCCACTATCCGAGCGTGGTGCCCCCCTGATGCTGGCAGCACCCTGTACAAACCCCTTACCACGAATCACGGACGTATGATACAGCCGCATGCCTTACCCCACCCGACTCCTGATGCCAGGCACAGCTTGTTTGAGGCGTATACGGTCCCCGATGGCGCCTATGACGAAGTCTTTACGGCCTCCGGTGTGCTCCGACCGCATTGGCAGCCGGTGGTGGGCGCGTTAGACGCCATGGGGCCCACAGGCCTGCTCCACCTGTGGGAGCAGGCCCGACGCATGATCCATGATCATGGGGTGACGTACAATGTGTATGGCGATCCGCAGGGGATGGATCGCCCGTGGACCTTGGACGCCATTCCCTGGGTGCTGCCGTCGCAAGAATGGGCCAGACTCGAAGCCGCCCTGGTGCAGCGTGCCACGCTGTTGAATGCCGTGTTGGCGGATGTGTACGGGCCGCAAAGGCTCGTACAACAGGGGCTGCTCCCACCGGAGTTGATTTTCGCCCATGGCGGATTTTTACGGCCATGTCATGGCATCCCGCCACCGCACGCTGGGCATCTCCCTCTCTACGCCGCGGACCTGGTGCGGACCGCGGACGGCCAGTGGTGGGTGCTGGCGGACCAGGCCCAAAGCCCGGCTGGCGCTGGCTATGCCCTGGAAAATCGCTTGATCGTGTCCCGCCTGTTACCCAATGTCTTCCACGACAGTCAGGTGCAGCATCTGGCCGCGTTCTTTGCAGCCTTGCGCCAGACCCTGCTGGATAGCGCGCCGCGTCACCGCGACAATCCCCTGGTGGTTCTGCTGACTCCTGGCCCCTATAACGAGACCTACTTTGAGCATGCTTTTCTCGCGCGCTACCTTGGCTACACCCTGGTCGAGGGTGGGGATCTCACGGTGCGCGACCAGCGCGTGTTTCTGAAAACCCTGGCCGGTCTACAGCCGGTGGATGTCATCCTGCGGCGTCTGGATGACACGTTTTGTGATCCGTTGGAACTCCGACAGGACTCGCTGCTGGGCACTGCCGGGTTGCTCCAAGCAGCCCGTATGGGCCATGTCGCCATTGTCAATGCCCTGGGGAGTGGCTGGGTGGAAACCCCTGCCCTGATGGCCTTTTTACCCGCTTTATGCCGGCAGGTGTTGGGCGCAGACCTGGCGCTGCCGTCCGTCCCCACCTGGTGGTGTGGGCAGGACGAGGCGCAGGCGTATGTGGAGACGCACCTGGAGCACCTCATGCTCCTTCCCGGTTTGCCCACCCGGTCACGCGCCGTGGTGTTTGGCGGCCAGCTCAGTGCTGCGGAACGCCAGAAGCACGTGGTGGCCCTACGAGAGCGTCCGTATACCTACACCGCGCAGCAACCTCTGGTCCCGTCGTGTGTCCCGGTCTGGCAGAGCCCGGGCGTCGACCCGCAGCCCATGGTGTTACGCGCCTATGTGGTCGCCACGCAGGGGGGCTACCAGGTGATGCCAGGGGGGCTTACTCGGGTAGCCGCGGCCAACGGCATCCCCGGGCCGTCCATGCAGAATGACAGCCGGAGCAAGGATACGTGGGTCATGTCCCAGGGCGCACCGGGGACGCTGAGCGGGCTGCCGCCAACGGACCAGACCGTGTCCCTGCGCCGCAGTGGCTATAATTTTCCCAGTCGGGCGGCAGACAACCTGTTGTGGATGGGGCGCTACGCCGAACGGGCCGAAGGGCTGGTGCGGCTGCTGCGGAGTATGGTGCTGCGTCTGACGGACGAATCGGGTCTGGGCAGTAGCGCGGCGTTCCCGGCTTTGCTGCGGGCCCTGCAGGCCAGATGGGAGATCACGCCTGTGGCGCCACCGGAACGGCCACTCGCCTCGGCCTTCACGGCGCATGCCCAGACACTCCTCGCGGCCCTGTGCGATCTCCGCATACCCGGCAGTGTGGCGGCAACCCTCAAGGCTCTGCACCACGTCGCAGCCCTGGTGCGGGATTACATGACCCTGGAATCGTGGCATATTGTGACGGACCTGTTTGAGCACTTTTCCCGCCCCCAGGCAGACGAGGGCCTGCAGTTGAGCGAGGCCCTGGCCCTCATGCATCACACCCTGATGATCCTGACGTCGTTCAGTGGTTTAGCGGTAGAAAACATGATTCGCGGGCCGGAGTGGCGTTTTTTGGACATAGGACGCCGTCTCGAACGCGCCCTGCACACCACCGGACTGGTGCGGAGCACGCTGGTGGCGCTCGATACACATGAGGATGTGGTGTTAGAAGCCCTGGTGGAGATTGGCGATAGCTTGATCACCTATCGCTCACGCTATCGTACCACGCCGCAGTGCGCCCCGGTCCTGGATCTGCTGCTCACCGACGAGACCAATCCCCGTGCCGTGCTCTACCAACTAGTGGCCTTAGCCGAGCATGTGGACCATTTGCCGCGAGACCGCGCCCTGCCGTCACGCAGTCCGGCACAGCGCCTGATACTGGGAGCGCTCACCAGCCTGCAATTGGCCGATGTCGCGGTGCTCGCACACAGCAGTCCCGGTGGGCGTCGGACCCATCTGGACACCATCCTGTCACAGCTCTTGACCGACCTGGCGGCGTTGTCCGATAGCATTACGCATCATTACCTGAGCCATGCCGAGTTGTCGCGGCATCTGGCCCACATGTCCCTGTGAGGGTGCTATGTTCTACCGCGTGCGACATACGACCACGTATACTTATGCCAGCGCCGTCTCCATTTGCCACAATGCCGTGCACCTCAGACCCCGCGACAGCGACACGCAAACCTGTACCTTGCACGAGCTCCTGGTGGACCCGACACCGGGCATGGTCAGTCACGCCACGGATTATTCTGGCAATCCCCTCACCTTTCTCGCCGTGCAAGAACCCCACATGGCCCTGCCCTGCACGGCGCACAGCACTGTTGATCTCACGCCAGCAGCACACCCCTTCCCGCTGGCGACCCCGGCCTGGAACAGCGTCCGCCACGGTCTGCGCCACGACCGCAGTGGCACCGGATTGGCAGCCTATCACGCCGTCGCTGCCTTCCCAGACATGCTATACTGCCCCCCGTGAGACGGCACCCGCCGCGGGCATTGCGTGGTGTGCACTGGTGTCGGCACTGTTATCTCGTTCTGTCATGAACCACTGCGGCTAAAGCCGCGTGGCTTGTTAGTACCCTCAACCGGGTTCCGAGGCCCAGCGTCAACAGGTCCAACAACAGGGTGCATGACTTCACCCCTGGCTTTGATGTTCTTGGCAGCGTTCCAGTCCGCAGGAAGGGCGTATCCGCAATGACGACAGACAAACGCATCCCGCGATTGCCGGTTGCGCTTCTCGCAGTGTCCACAGGCAGAGCAGGTCCGGGACGTGTGGCGCGGATCGACCGGCAGCACCAGAATCCCCTCACGCTTCGCCTTGTAGGTGATGAAGGTGCGCAACTGAAAGAACGCCCACCCTTTGAGCCGACTGCGCTGGGCCTTACGAGCCGTCATCCGATCCCCTATCCCTGCCAAATCTTCGCAGGCAATAGCGGACCTCGTGTCTTTGGCTTTGGCAATCAGTCGTGTGCTAATCCGATGGTTTTCGTTGGCCCGCATACGGGATTCCCGCACGCGGATGGTCTGGAGCTTGCGCTTCGCGCTCTTCGTGCCCGCCTGTTGGCACGTCCGCCGCATACGCCCGTAGCGCTTCCGTACGGCCTCAACCGCGTCCCCGCTGAAGCGCTCCCCGTCATCTGTCGTCGCCAGGTTGACCACGCCCAAGTCCACGCCGATCATCCCGCGTGGCTCTTCAGGCTCTGGCGCGGTGTCCGTCAGCACCACATGCACGAAGAAGGTGCCGTCTCGCCTCTTGACCAGCGTGGCACTACTCGGCAGGCGTCCTTGCAACTGGCGCTGCTGGAAAGTGCCCAGCTGCGTCGCCAGGTGGGCTCGGCTGTGGAGCAACGTCATGCTGAACTTCCAGTCCCATTCCCGAAAGCTGAAGAGACGGGCATCATAATCCACAGACGTCGGCTCAAAAGTCGAGTGCATCTTTGCCGGGACTTTGAGCGCGGCACACACCCGCGCAATGGCCCGTATCGCCAGGTTCGCCGACAAGCCAAACTGCTGGCGCAGTTCCTGGTAGCAGGCATGTTGGAGCGTCACTTTGTTGGTGGAATGGATCGAACGCGCGACCTCTGCCGCAACGTTGCAGGCCTCAGCAAAGGCCACAAGGGTGGCGTCCAACTCCGTACGTTGTTCCGCAGTCGGCGCCAGTTTGCAGGGAATCGTGCGTACTGTTTTCACAAGGGTATTTTATCATATGCGTATGTCACACGCAACCCCTCTGGCTCAAGCCTTGGGGACGTTTCCTCCTCTGGGGATAAATCCCCGAGGCTTCCACGGGCTAAAGCCCTTTTTTTGTGAGGTGCGCCTCTATGACATTTGCTGATCGAATGGCACGCCTGCCGTACCTCGGCTTAGGCCTCTCCACGGAATACGGGGCTCTCGAGAGTCACGGCGCCCTGGATCCACGCCGGGTCCATGCGCAGCATCCCGACTATGCGGCGTTTCTGGAAGTCGGCGTTGAGGTGAGTAAAGGGCTCGATGAGCTCGCAGGCCAATGGGCGGCCCAAGGTCTCCCCACGACGTACCATTTTTTGGACATTAACCTGGATGAGCCCGAAGATTTCGATGCGGATTGGCTCTCCGATGTGCGTGTGCTGGCGGCGCAGCTCAAGCCGGCGTGGCTCTGCGGTGATGCCGGCCTGTGGCACTTTGGACGCCGCGAGCGTGGGCATATGCTCTTGTTGCCGCCTATTCTCTCACGTGAGTCGGCTCAGGCCCAGGCCCGTGGCATCGTGCATCTGCGGGAGGCCACCGGATACGAGATCTTCCCCGAAAATCCGCCTGGTCAGGTGTTTCTGGGGGATATGCCCTTGCTCGACTATTTTGCTGAGGTGATCGAGGCGGCTGATACCGGCTTATTGCTGGATTGTGCGCATCTCGCCATCTATCAGCGTCTGACCGGACGTGCCATGCTCGACGGTCTGGACAATTTTCCGCTGGAGCGGGTCATCGAAATCCACGTGGCGGGTGGCACTCTGCGCGACCATGAAGGCTTTGGCTGGATTGACGACGATCATTCCCAGCATGTGCTGCAAGACACGTGGACGATCTTTAACTATGTGGTGGAACGTACCACGTCCCTGCGTGCCGTGGTGTTTGAATGTGAGCGCCAACCGTTTGAGGTCATGCGGCCTGACTTTCGACGCTTACACCGTCGCCTCAGGCACGTGCGGCCCGGAGCCACAGGCATATGAGTGCGTCACACCTGCAGCGGGTGGTTGTGCGCATGCTGTACGATTCAGCGTTTGTGGCAGGCATTTTTGCCGATCCTGCCGCAGCACTCCATGATGTGGATCTCACGGCAGCCGAGCGCAGCTGGCTGGTACAGGCGGATCCTCGGGCGTATGCGGTGGACCCATTCCGCCGGGCTCGTACGCTCACCGCGCTTATTGAAGAATTCCCCGTGTCGGTGCATACGCTGGGCCACCATGTTGCCCAGCCGACACTGGTCGAGGCGTTTTTCAGTGCGCCACCGTTTCATGCCTGCATGCAACAGCGCGGCTCCTTAGCTGCGGCCTTTGGCACGTACTTGGGCTCCGCTGACATGCAACGCTTCACCCCGGGCAATATCCACCCCGATCTGGTGCACCTGGAAGCTGCCATCGCTCGTCTGCGGCGCCGGCGCTATCGTGCGGCAGACACGGTAGCCGCGGTGCAGGAGGATGGTCTCGCCTTGGCGTCCACGGTGGCCTTGCTCGACGCCCCTGCGGGGATGCTGACGTATTACCAGACGGTGCTGGCCGCATTACAACGCCATCCCGAGGGGTTGGTGGCCGCGGCCTGCCAACCCGCTGCCAACCCGCTGCCGCCGCGGCCTACGACCCGCGAATGGCTGCTCATTGTGTGGCACCCCGCCAGCGCTAGCGCCACGCTGGAAATCCTCCCGGATGCCCTCGGGGCTGTCCTCGCGGCTGTGCCGGCGTCCCGCGCCACGCTCCTCACGCAACTCGGCACGCTTGGCGCGGCGCGTGATGAGGCCGAGGAGATTCTCCATGATCTGCTGGCGGATGGGGTGCTGTGCGCCCAGGATCCGGTCGCTGGGAGCACACATGATTGATTCGCACAGCCACATTTACACCGAGCGCTACGCTGAGGATCGTCTGGCGGTGATTGCCCGTGCCGCTGCGGCAGGCGTCACGCAACTCCTGCAAGTAGGGTGCGCCCTGGATGACTCCCAGGCCGCCGTGGCCTTGAGTGCGCAGGTGGCGGGCATCTATGCCGCCGTTGGCGTACATCCGCATGAAGCGATCACGGTCGGTCCAGAGGTGCTGGACGCCTTGGCAGAGCTCACGCGGCATCCCAAAGTGCTGGCCTGGGGCGAGATCGGCCTAGACTTCTACTACGATCATAGCCCACGTGACGTGCAACAGGCGGCGTTCGTGGCGCAACTCCAACGTGCGGTGCTCTGCGACGTACCGGTGGTGATTCATACGCGCGACGCGGAGTCAGCGACACTGGCCATTCTGCAGCGCTATCCGGTGCCACGTGGCGGGCATGTGCACTGTTTTACGGGCACCGCCGCGATGGCCGAGGCGTTGCTCGCCATGGGGCTTTATATTGGCTTTACGGGGATTGTGAGTTTTCCCAAAGCGGACCAAGTGCGCGCAGCGCTACGGGTGGTGCCACTGGAACGCCTGCTCATCGAGACGGACAGTCCCTATCTGGCCCCTGTGCCGCATCGTGGACGCCGCAATGAACCGGCGTTTGTGGGCCACGTCGCCGCCGCTATCGCTCAGGTCAAGGCGGTGCCGGTCGCGGAGGTCATACAGCATACGACCGACAATTTTTATCGACTCTACGGCACAGCCGGCATGACGTGGGAATGTCTTGCGGTCCCGGCCTCGTCCGGAGCTCTTACGGAATAGGAGTCTGCTGTGGCGCCGACCTGCGTGCGGAGTATCGGCGGATACGAGGGCAGCCATGCCCCGCATCCACAACGCCAGCTTGATGCCAGTTTGCGGGCCCTCGGGTACCACGTCGAAGCCCTGGAACTGCCCAATAATGCGGCGCCGGAGTATGCCGCGTGTCTGGCGTTTCTGCTTGCCCAGTGTCAGGAGCTGGCCGAGGGGGTGCTGATCCTGCATTCACTGGCCAGCCGCCTGTTTTTCCTCGCAGTGGCCGCAGCACGCCAGCACGGCCCATGGCACACCCCGCTCGTTGATACCGCCGTCCTGCTGGCCCCGGCCAATGGGCGCGTGATCGCGGACTGGGTGCCTGCCGTCGCCCCGTTTTTTTGCCAGGACGTCTGGGTGCCCGTGCTGACCGGCGCGGCGCGACGCCTGCTCATTGTTGCGTCAGATAATGATTTCTACTGGGAAGAAGCGCTCACCGACTTGGAGGCGTTTCGGACCCAACCGGGGGTGGAGGTGCTGCTCCTCACCGGGCAAGGCCATCTCAATGATCCCGCCGTGTCAGGCGCTCTCCCAGAGGTCCGGGACTGGATACACGCAGCGCGTCGATCATGAGCGCTGGAAGCGCTTGAGGAGCTGGTGTTTCAAAGGCGTGAGTAGATATGTGGCGCTCAACCGGCAGGGCTTGAGGACATAGTAGAGTGGAAAGAACAAGGCTGGCAGGTGGAAGGTAACAAAGTCGAGGAGTGTGGGGGTAAACAGCATCTCACACACATAGCGGCTGCGCTGCCGCAGGGTATCTAAGGCCTGCGCCCCACGCCACGTATTCTGCACCAACATGGGCCAGGTGCCCTGTTGCTGAAAGAAGCGAGCCCGCACCCGAGTGACCATCCTGGGCACCACGGGATCGGCTTGAACCCTGTGCCAGACGTCCTTTGGGAGTGGGCAGCCGAGGAGATCATGCGCCAGGCGCAGCCCCAGAGACAACGGACGCACGCTGACCGCCGTCTGGGCTTGCCGCAGGACACGTTCCCAGTCAAGCTGGCCCGAGACGGCGAGTAAACGGGCCACATCACCGATAAGTTGCACCTTGTCCCAGCAGTGCTTGGCACCATGCATACAGAGCAGCAGGAGGGTGTCTTCTGGGGTGAAAGTCAACACCTCGCGCCCTCCCAGCATGACTGGTACAAGCCCTTCCCATAAACGCTGCGGATCCAGAGGCGTTGGGAAAGCCTCGTGACTGAGGGACCAATGCAAATCCACGCAGCTCACGCCATCGCGATGGATAAACGAGTATTCATGGTTCGTCTTGAGGAACAGCCGCTCCTGGGCTGCGGCAATGGGCCACATCATGCGGTAGCCGTGCGCCAGGAGCAGGGTTTTCATCCGTAGCACGTCGGGGGCCGGGACGAGGATATCGAGGTCACCAAATTGTCGCAAGGCCAGGTCGCCATACACCGAGGCGGCCAGCACTGGGCCTTTGAAGGGGATGAGGGGAATGTGCTCCGCGGCACAGAGACGGACGAGGGTAAGGAGTTCCCCGGTCAGACGTAGGTTGCGGCGCGCATTGGCGTCGAAGCGTTCGCGTAAGCGTTGCCAGTAGGTGGTGGGCACTGCCTCCGGGCAGGTAGCGTTCAGGTGCCAAAAGAGCAGCGGAAGCAGCGCGTGACGCTGGGCCATGCGTAGAAGATATTCCCAGTCCAGCGGCTGCTGCACCAACCTCTTGATCTGTGCAGTGCTGGTGATATCCATGGGGATCTGCGCACAACAGAGCAACAAATCCTCTTCAGGTCGAGCGCTGGTCTCGCGACGGCTCGTGGCGTGCCATGCCATGGTTTTTCCTTCTTATCCTCTACGCACGACAATACCTCATCAGTCAACCTCGGAGCGACCGGCTGGTCGCTCCGAGGGGATGGGCCTCGCGTTAGTGCCCGCGGGAACCACGCTCCCGCCGCCCCCCATGCTCTGCCTTCTCGTCCTCACGCTCTTCCTTCTCGTCATGTCCGGGCATGTCACCCCCGCCGTGCATCATATGACGCTTGAGCAGCCGAAATTTCTGTTGTTGCTCTGGGGTGAGGAGCTTCTGCACTTCTTGCATGGCACCAAGGTGGGCCATACGGATATCGACTTTCTTTGCCGCGGTCGCTTGCAAGGCCTGTTTCACCTTAGCCAAATCCATGGGCTCAGCCTCCAAGAGGGCCTGCTGATCAACCCCCAGGGTCTCCAGCTCAGCCCGGAGCCGGATGATGTCCTTCATATGATTGCGGACGAAGGTTTGGGCCTGAGCGCGTTGCGCATCACTGAGTTCAAGCTGCTGTGCCATGTGCTCAAAGTGCCGCTGCATCCGCATGCCGCCGCGGCCCATCATGTCGCCGTGGTCCATCATGCCACCATGGTCCATCATGTCGCTGCGCCGCGCCTGCATGGCTGGCTGGCGTGGCCGCATGGACTCCGGCGCCATGCGGGGCGCCGCAGGTTCCTGAGCGCTCGGCCCGCCGCTCGGTGAAGGCGGTGCTGGGTGCTGGGCGCTCCCGCTGCGTGTCAGCAACAGTGTGAGGACAAGGGCGAAGCCGAGAGTGGTACTCACGTAACGAGGCATACTGTGTCTCCCTAAGCCAAGGTGCATACGCACGGGGCGCTAGGCGGTATGCCGCCACCCCGGACAGCGATTGGCTGCGTGTGCGGTTCACCCGCAGCGCGTTGTGCTGATGTTGCCTTGCACACGGCGTGCCACGCGCGCCCTCTATTATGGTAGTGTAACGCAAAGCCGAGAGAATGCCAGACATATCACGCCCTGCGACGCACGCCCTGCCACGGGGCACGGTCTGTACCACAGCTATGTCGCAGGCGGCCAGGGCAGCCGACCATGACATCTTGTCGCTCGGAGTGCACCATGTGTCACGTCGGGGACAGGGCACGGCAGCTGGTGGCTGCGTGTCAGGGGCGAGAGCGCCCCCGCTTGCTGCTGTCCGGGAAACATGCCATGATCGGCGCCGCATCATGAGCACTTGAGTCAGCGAGACGCCGCCTACGCGTCGAGGAGGATACATCCATGCCTGCTCCCGTCAATATCTATGAGTACGAAGCCCATGCCAAAGCGCAACTCGCGCCGTCGGAATACGACTTCATCGCTGGTGGCGCGGCCGATGAGATCACCCTGCGGCGCACCCGTGCGGTGTTTGACGCCATTATGTTACGGCCGCGCATGCTGGTCGATATCAGTCAGCCCGACCTGTCAACGACCGTGCTGGGGCAGCCGGTGACGTTCCCCGTGCTGGTCGATCCGGCTGGTGGCCATGGCCGTGCCCATCCAGACGCCGAGCTGGCGACCGCGCGCGCCGCCGGGGGTGCAGGGACGGTGATGGTCCTGAGCTCAGGATCGACGTATACGCTGGAGGATGTGGCCCACGCCGCCACAGGTACGATCTGGTTTCAACAGTATCTCTACAAAGACCAAAGCCTGTCACAGCGCATGGCGCACCGCGCTCAGGAGGCAGGGTACACGGCGCTGTGTCTGACCCTCGATTCCACCGTGCGGGCCAAACGCGAGCGCAATATCCGCAATGATTACACCAGCCCCTCGTCCCCCAATTATGCCGGGCTCGAAGTGCAGGACAACGCCTGGCATCGCAGTTCCGACGCGCCACGTGGGGTCAACAATCTGATCGACCGCGCCGCCACCTGGCCCTACGTGGAGTGGATGGCTGGCCATACGCCGCTCCCCCTCGTGGTCAAGGGCATCATGACCGCCGAAGATGCCCGACTCTGTGCCGAGCATGGCGTGCGCGGTATTATTGTCTCAAACCACGGGGCGCGGCAGCTCGATACGACGTTTGCCAGCATTGAGGTGCTCCCCGAGGTGGTGGATGCGGTGCAGGGAAAGTGCGAAGTGTACCTCGATGGGGGCATTCGCCGTGGCACCGATGTGCTCAAGGCGCTGGCCCTGGGCGCCCGCGCCGTGCTGATTGGGCGTCCGTTGTTCTGGGGCCTGGCGGTGGCTGGGGAATCTGGGGTGCGGGCGGTCCTGGAGATGCTGCGCGATGAGCTGGAAATCGCCATGACCATGTGTGGACGCCCGACGATTGCGAGCCTTGACCGTAGTGTCCTGGGAACAGTGTCCCCGCTGCTGTCGGTGTTGCAAACCCCGCCGGGCTTGCAGATTCCCTCATTATAGCGCTGGGCTCGTGGGCGTGGGAGAGACGTGGCCTCCGCAGGGTACGCACGGCCAGTACAGTAGGTCCACCACGCCCCTATGTGTTATCATTACGCCATACACGGTCGCGGCATCCCCTCGATCATACACGTACGGTCTTCTCCCACATAGCAGAGGTGCATATACATGGCCATGGCCACAGCATTGTCCCTGCCCGGCCACACACGGGAAGAATACGGCCCCCACGCCGAGGTCCACACCCTGCGCAACGGCTTCCAGGTCGTCCTGCTGGAAGATCACAGCGCCCCGGTGGTCGCGTTACAGGCCTGGGTGCGCTATGGCAGCGCCGACGAGGAACTCAAGGTGGCGGGGATTGCCCATGTGTTCGAGCACATGCTGTTCAAAGGCACCACGCGCTTTCCGCATGGTGAGATTGCCGGGCTTATCGAAGGGGCCGGAGGTTCGGTCAATGCCTGGACCAGCTACGATGAGACCGTCTACCATGTCACCATCTCCAGCCGCTTCTGGGAAACTGGCTTTGATGTGCTCAGCGATGCCATCCTGCACTCCCTGTTTACCCCGCATGATCTCGACCACGAAAAAGAAGTGGTCTACGAAGAGTTCCGGCGCGGCAAGGACAACCCGGATCGCGAGCTGGCCGAGCGCCTGTTTGATCTCGCCTACACGGTGCACCCGTATCGCCGCCCAATTATCGGCTTTGAAGACACCTTTACGCGTATTACCTCTGACGACATGCGGCACGTGTTCCACACCTGGTATGTGCCCAACAACATGGTGCTGGTCGCCGTCGGTGATTTTGACACCGACGTGCTGCTACGGACGGTTGAGGCGCGCTTCGGTGGGATCGCGACCCGCGCCCTACCGCCCCGTCCGCGCCCGGACGAGCCCGCCCAGGCCGCGCCGCGGGTGGCGGTGTTCCCGTTTCAAGCTGAGATGGCCCGCATCGAGATCGGCCTGCCGTCCATGGAAGCCACTGACCCACGCGTGCCTGCCCTCGACTTGCTCAGCGATCTGCTGGGCAGTGGCTACAATTCGGCGCTGTATACCGCCCTCAAGCGGCGGCGTGACCTGGCGCACGATGTGTATGCGGTCAATTATACGCCGCGTGATAAAGGCGTGTTTCTGCTCGGGGCCAGCTGTGACATGGACCGGGTGCCCGCCGTCATGCGCGGCCTGATGCACCAGGTATACGAGCCCGCCCTGACGCTCTCTGATCAGAATCTCGCGGCAGCCAAGACGCGTATTATCAGCCACTTTGTCCATGCCCGCGAAACCTATCAGGGGATTGCTGACCAACTGGGCCGCTCGGCTCTGATCTACGGCGACCCCAATTACGGAGCGCGCTACATTACGGCCATTGACGCTCTCACCCAGGACGACTTGCGTGCTGCCGCGGCCGCCTGTCTGGAGCCACAACGCGCCAACATCGCCCTGCTCGTCCCCGAGGGCGACACCCTGCCCGACAGCGCCACGGTGCTCGACTGGACACAGCCGGAAAAGCGTCACAGTGTGCGCCACATCCCGCAGACCACCTCACCCATTCCGGTGATTGACCTGCCAGGGGGTAGCAAGCTCATCGTGCAGACCGATCGCAAGGCGCCGCTGGTGTCCATCCGCACGGTGTTTGATGGTGGGCAGCGCCTGGAGCCGCAGGGCCAAGAGGGGGTGTTACGGCTGTGCACCTCGGTGTGGGACATGGGCACCGCGCTGCGCAGTGCCGGGGAAATTGAGCGCGAGTTGGATCGCCTGGGCGCCTCGCTGCACGCCTCCAGTGACCGCGATGCGGTGCAACTCGGGGCGCGCTTCCTGAAGGAGACGTTTGCCACCGGCCTTGACCTGTATTTTGAAATTTTAACCGAGCCGGCTTTCCCAGACGCCGAGGTCGAGCGCGAACGCACTGATCAACTGCGTGACCTGGAGACCTTAAAGGAAAATCGCTTCCAGTTTGCTTTTCAACATTTTCTGCGGACGTTTTACGGCGTGCATCCCTACAATCACCTGTCCATTGGCCGGCGCGACAGCCTGGAGTCGGTAACCCGCGCCGACCTGGTGGCGCTGCAGCGCAGGATGCTGCGCCCGGATCGGGCCGTGTATGTCGTGGTTGGGGACATTGCCGTGGACGAAGTGCTGACACTGTTTCACCGCGCGGCCCCCACCGCGCTGTTTACCGCCGCGCCCCTGACCCTGAGCCCAAATCCCGCCATGCCGGTGTGGACCGCCATGGAGGCGCATGTCCTGGCCACCGAGGGCCAGCAGACGCACATCATCTGGGGCTTTCCGACTGTCACCATGCATCACCCGGATCGTTATGCCCTGCGCATTCTGGATACCATCCTGGGCGGTATGGGGGGTCGGCTGTTTATGGAACTGCGGGATCGCAAGAGCCTGGCGTACAGCGTGACGAGTTTTGATGCCTATCCCGTCGAGCCGGGCTTCTTCGCGCTGTACATTGGCTGTAGTCCTGAGAAAGAGGCCGAAGCCCTCAGTGAGTTTGCACGGGTGCTGCATGAGGTACAGGATGCCGGCGTGACCAGCGAGGAGTTGGTACGCGCCAAGACCTATCTGGAAGGGGCGCTGGACATTGGCATGCAGGGCACCAGCCAGCGCACCGCGGTGTATGGTCTGGGGCAGTTACATCACGGCAAGTGGAACGCTTTCCAGGAGCACAGTGCGCATATCCAGCAGGTGACCAGTGCGGATGTGCAGCGCGTGGCGCAGGCGTACCTCATGCCAGAGCGCTCGGTGCGGGTGATTCTGCGCGCGCAAGTCTAACCCCCGCTGGGGGGCAAGGGCCAGAGATCGTGCGAGCCTCTCCCTGGTGCCGAGAGGCTCGCACGCATGTAGTGAATGAAGGAGATCACACACGATGGCCGCTTTGTGGCAGGTCGGCGACCGTATCCAAGACCGTTGGGAAGTCCATCACCTCCAGCCCGGCAGTCTGGGGCTGGTGTATATCGTCTATGATCACGAAACCCATGTCCCATACGCAGTCAAGACATTGCCAGAGCCACTGCACACCCATCAGGAGGCGCTCGTGGAGCGCTTTGTGCAAGCCGGCAACGCCTGGATACAGCTTACGGCGCACGCCACCATGGTCAAGGCGCATCACGTCACCATGGTGGACGGCCAGCCGCTGCTGTTTCTGGACTATGTCAATGGCGGTGATTTGCGCGATTGGCTCGGCATTCCGCGTTTGATGCAAGACCTGCCGCAAATCCTGCGCTTTGCCGTGCAGATCTGTGAGGCCCTGGAGCATGCACTGGACCATGGTGTACGCCTACATCGCGACCTCAAACCGCGCAACTGTCTCATCACGCCGGACGGCCTGCTCCAACTCACCGACATGGGCTTGGCGCCGGTGTTCGATGGCCTGGAGGTGCTCGTGGATGGCGCCCAACCCTCTCCGGTGCAGCGTTTGCATATTGGCCCCAGTCGAAGCGGCAGCGTTGCGGGTACACCCGTCTACATGGCGCCTGAATTGTTTGACAATGCGCACCAGGCCGATGTGCGGGCGGACATCTATGCCTTTGGCGTCCTGCTGTTCCAGATGGTGACCGGCACGCTCCCCTTTACCGGCAGCACCTGGGCCGCGTGCGCCGAGCAGCATCGTACGCAGGCGCTCCCGGAGATCCCAGCAGAAGCCAGTGCCCTCCGCCCGCTGCTGGCACAGTGTCTGGTCAAAAACCCAGACCAACGGTTGCCCGATGTGCATGCCCTGCGCACACAACTCGTGGACCTCTATGCCAGCGTGGCGTCCACGCCGCTGCCACCGCCGGTGGTGGGCCCTGCCCTGGACGCCGTGCGCTGGGTCAATGCCGGTGTTGGCCTCGATGCCCTCGGACGGCATCAGGAGGCTTTAACGTGCTATGACCACGCCATGGCCCTGGAGACCGATCACGAGTTGGCCTGGGTGCATCGCGGCGTCGCCTTAGAAGCCCTCGGACGCGGCGATGATGCGCTGGCCTGCTGCGATCACGTCATTCAACGCAACGCCCGTAGTGAGCAGGCCCTGCTTACCAAAGCCATGATACACGGCGGCATGGGCCAGATGGAAGAGTCCAGGGCGTATTGTGACCGCGCCCTGAAAGTCAACCCGCGCAACGAGCAAGCCTGGGTCAACATCGGCTCAGCCCTGGATGCCCTGGGCAAGCAGAAGGAGGCCCTCGGCTGTTACAACAATGCGCTCACCCTCAACCCGCGCAATGTCGAAGCCTGGTTCAATGCCGGGGTGGTGCTGGGCGATATGGGGCGCCATGAGGAAGCGTTAGGGTGCTGTGAGCGGGCCTTAGCCCTCAACCCGCGCAACGTCGAAGCCTGGGTCAACCGGGGCCTCACCCTAGGGGAACTGCAGCGACCGGAGGAGGCCCTGACGTGCTTTGACCGCGCCCTGGAACTCAATCCGCGCCTGGAACACGCCTGGTTTAACAAAGGGGTGGCGCTGGTGCACGGGTTTGAGCGCTATACGGAGGCCCTGGCCTGCTTTCAGGAGGCCGAGCGCCTGGGCTACACCGCCGCGGCCGAGGGTGTCGCGTTGTGCCAACAAGAGCTCGGACAGGGCTGAGGTAGCGCGCACGCATGCACACGGCGATACGCTGTCTCCATCTCCTGACCATGGTCGTCCTGCTCGGGGGCTACGTGTTTCTGAGCTTCTTTTTGCTGCCGGTGTTGCAGCGCACGCTCATGGACGTACAGAGCTATGTGCGCTGCCTCGGCCAGACCCTGCGGCGCTTCTTTACGGTCGTCTTGCTGGCCCTGACGCTGGAGCTGATGACCGGTGGCCTGGCGCTCTTGCCCATGGCGCGTCTGGCACGCCAGGCAAGCCCCGAGGCCCTGAGCACATTTTATATCCTCATGAGCCTCAAGCTCGCTGCCGTCTTGCTGGTGATGCTGCTGGTACCCATGCAACTTTTTAGTATGGCCTTTCGCCTGACGCGCATGGATGCCGGCATTTACCCGTATGACGCGGACGTCGTACAGCGCGTCACCCGCCGCATGCAGCACGTGTCCTATATGATTATCGGGCTGCTCACGTTGGTAGTCGTGCTCTCCATGCAACTCTGATGTGGCAAGAGCCCGCAGTGCCGGCATGCCCCAGAGCCTCTGCACCACTGCCGACACTGTGGGCGCTCCGGTGGCCAGGGAGTGGTGCGGCGAGGCGACCGGCTCGTCGCCCCTAGCGGGAGCTGCTGTCCACGGAGGCTACTCCGCATGCGCATTGCCTTTACGTCGGATCTGCACACGGACCATGACGCGGCCAATCGGCTGGTATGGCACGAGATGGTCGCTATGCTGCGGGATCTGGCGCCGGATGTGTTCATTTGCTGTGGCGACGTGGCCGCGGACGAGCAGCAGTTTGGTATGACGTTGATGGCCCTCCAACATTTGCCCTGCCCAAAATTGTTGGTGCCGGGAAACCACGATATCTGGGTGCGTCAGGCCTCCTGGGTGGCACGCGGCATCACCAGTCAGCGCAAGTATTATCACTTATTGCCCGCGCTGTGTCGTGAGGCTGGCGTGCATCCCTTGTGGATGGCGCCCTACATCCTTGATAACGTCGGCTTTTGCGGCAGTCTCGGCTGGTATGACTATTCGCTGCGCAACGAGGCCCTGGATGCGTCCCTGACGCGGGACGATTATCGCCGCAAGACCTGGCAACAGCACGTCTGGAACGACCGCCGCTTCGTGCACTGGCTAGCGGCGGAGCGTGCGGACGGCAGCCGGCCACGTGTGAGCGATGCCGGCATCACCGCACACATGGTTCGTGCCCTGACCCAGCAACTGCACGACGTGGCGCCGCAGGTGCAGCAGATCGTTGGAGTGACGTACATGTTACCATTTCGTAGTATGCTACAATACCGGCACGAGCCCCGGGCTGACTATGGGAAGGCGTTTATGGGGAGCGTGCTGTTCGGGGAGGCGTTCCAGGCTTTCCCAAAGGTGACGCTCGTGCTGGCAGGCCACACGCATCATCGGGTCAGCGTCCAGATGGACGCCGTGACCGCGTTGACTAGCCCCGTAGGCTATGCCAGTCAGTGGCAGGACCGGACCCCGTTGATGGTGGCACGACACTGTCTGCGGGTGGTTGATCTGGATACACCAGAAAGGTGAGTATGCGCACCATTTTTACCTCGGATTTACGCAGTGTGCAACGCTTGCGGCAAGGGAAAGTGCGGGATATCTATACGGTCGATGACGCGCATCTGCTCATCGTCGCCACCGACCGCCTGTCGGCCTTTGACGTGGTGCTGCCGACGCCGATTCCCGATAAGGGACGTATTCTCACCGCCATGTCGAATTTCTGGTTTGCTCGCACCGCGCCTATGGTGCCGAATCACCTCACAACACGGCGTCTGGAAGAGGTGCTCACGCCCGAGGAAGTGGCCCAGGTCGGCGACCGCGCCGTGATCGTGCGCCGCATGACACCGCTGCCGGTCGAGGCCATTGTGCGCGGCTATCTTACCGGCTCCGCCTGGTCGGAGTATCGCCGCGACGGCACGGTCTGTGGCATCGCCCTCCCTGAGGGCCTGCGCGAGTCCGACCAGTTTCTCGAACCCATGTTTACGCCCTCAACCAAAGCTCCAGAGGGCGAGCACGATCTCAACATTGCGTTTGAGGACATGGTGCAGGTCTTGGGTGGACGTCGCGCCCTGGCCGAGCAGATCCAGGCAGCCAGCCTGCGGGTGTACTGCGAGGCGCGTGACTATGCCCTGACGCGTGGTATTATCATTGCCGATACCAAATTCGAGTTTGGCCTGCTTGATGGCCAGCTCTACCTGATTGATGAAGTCCTCACCCCGGATTCATCGCGCTTCTGGCCCTTCAAAGGCTATGCGGCGGGCCAGGGGCAGCCGAGTTTTGACAAGCAGTATGTGCGTGATTATCTCAGCCACACCGGCTGGGACAAGCATCCCCCGGCGCCTGCGCTGCCGGCCGCGGTGGTGGCCCAGACCACCCACAAGTATCAAGAAGCGCTGCAGTTGCTCACGGGTGAGGTATAACAGGGGGGCATCGCTATGCCAGTCAGGACTGGTGAGGAGTATATCGCGGAGTTGCGCGCCCGTGCCGCCGAAGTCTATCTGCATGGGGAACGCGTGGGCGATGTCACATACGCATCAAGCTCAGCAGATTGAGGGGAGCCCCTGTCGCATGATGTGGTTGTCCCAGCCACTATCCTACCCCTGGAAGGAGCTTCCCCGTGGCTACCACTCTACCCCAGGTTGCCCGTGCTAGGCGCGAAGTTTTGACCACGACTGCCAATCCAGCTGCCAAGGCGACGCAGTGTGTGCAGCGGACCTCTCCAGTGGGCGGTGTAACCTTCAGCCAGACCGTGGCCTTTGGCTTGTTGGGTCATCCGCAGGCGTCCCTGGAGGAATGGACCCCAACGGCCGCCACGCTCGGCGTGCTCATCCCTCTTCAAGCAGCGCCGCTCAGCTTTGCATCAGCAGTCCCGCAGGCAGCGCGGCGCGGGCCGTGGAACAGGCCGTGTGCATTGCCTATACTCTGCCTGTGTGGTCTGTCGTGCCTGGCGCCTTGGCCTACGGCTTCATGCCTCCCCGAGGAGGAGGTGGCGGAGGCGTGCCGGCTCGGCAAGCATCTCCGCCAGCGTCGTGAGACTGGCGTCAAGCGCACGCGCATACGCCTGCGCCCCTCCAAAACGTTTGAGTACTTCGGGCGCAATGAATTTGAACATCAGGGCTGAGGTCCCTGGCGGTAAGCCGACGAAGTGCACGGTCAGAATGCCGTAATCCCGCAACAGGAGCATGGCGAGCGCCGCCGAGGCTTCATACGGTACGATGGGTGGCGTGCGTAGGCCGGCCCGCTCCAGCGCAATGGCGAGAATGTCATCAGCCAGCAACGCGGCAATCACCGGGGTCTGGTGCAGACGATCGCCTAGCACATCCTTGAGCGCGGAGGACACTTCCTGGGTTGTCGCGACCAGTTCTTGCACCCGCTCGGTCGTTGAGCCCAGGAGAGAGCGCACCGCTGCCGGGTACAGAAACGGCCGCGCTTCCAGGCCCATCTCGAAGGCGCGAGCCCTGATGCGCGACACCAGAGCTTTGTCGCCGGCCATGACGCCGAGGCGTGGCCCGACGGTACCATATTTGTCCAGTCCAGTCGCTACGACATCCACGCCGAGCTGCAACGTGCGTGGTTGGTCAAAGATGGCTGGGCCGACCCGTGCCCCCCCCGCGTCGTCGACGTACACCCGCACGCCTTTGTCATGTGCCAGTTGTACGACGTGATGCAACTCCTCCGTGGGCATGATCTCGTAGGTCACCGCCAGGCGTGTCATCACCACCAGGCCCACGCGGGGCTCCCGTTCCAGCGCCGCGGCAAACTGGTCAAGCCCCGCGGTATCCACCAGGGTGGCGCCGGCCTGGGCGACCGCGCGCACCACCGACGGGTGGCTGTAACTGGGTGACACCCCGATCACCACATCGCCCGGTTGCACGAGGGTGAGATGCGTGGCATACGTGGCACCCGTGAGACGATTGAACAGGGCCACGTCATGCTGCTCTGGCGAGCCGCCAAAATGCTCCAGAGCTGCCTTCTTGAACTGGTCAAAGTAGAGAGCCGGCGCCACAAAATCATTCGCAATGGGCAACTCGTCCGGGCTCAGTGGCAAGCCGTGTTCCAGGCCGGAAAAATTGAAGATGGCGTCTGGACCACTCGTACGGACCCGGGCGGCAATATGCCGCCAGGCTTCCTGAAATTTACGAAAATCGTCCTCCGTGCCGGGAAGGATGTGCCCACGCGCGTACGGCAGCCCCGGGGCGTGGATATTGCCAAAGCGATCCGTGCTCATCTGTCTGGTCCTTTCCCGCTAACGCATGGCCTCGTGTGCATGCTGTCCACTCTAGCAGGTCCACTCCCCACTCTGCAAGAGCGTATGACGTAGTTTCCAGGTATCGTTATGGTCTTCCCTGGGGTGCGGATGTGTCAGCCCAGCAGGCCGCGCGGCGCGGGCCGTGGAAAAGGCCGTGTGAATTGCCTATACTCCAGCGCTTTGGGTACTTGACCGTCGAGAGCACGCCAGTGTTTTGAACCGTGGGGTGCGGGAGGAGCGCACGGACGCCATCGACTGCAGGAGCACATCATACATTCGCAGCGGACGAAGGCGTCACGATGCGGATAAGACCTTCCTGATACGCGGTATGCAAAAAAGCTCAGAACCTGTTCACAATCTTTTTAGGATCATTACAGCAAAAGCGAGGACGGTCATTTGGAGGGATGTGTGTATTTTTCTTTCGCAATTTTTCCAGAGTCTCCGGCATTTTTCCAGCCATGCAAAAGAACGTTCGGCCACCCATCGCTTGGGAATCACCGCAACAGTATGCAGTGCGTTGCGCTGAGCGATCTCGACGGGGCAACCAAGCATTCCCTGAACCGATGCAGCAAATTTCTCGCCAGCATAGCCTCCATCTTCAAGAACATTCAGGGTAGTAGAGAGATGCTCCCGATGAGCCGAAAAGAGGGCACGTGCGCCCTTCCGATCGGTGACGTCGGCGGTGGTCACGCATATTCCGTGCGGAAGGCTGTTGGTATCCACCGCAATATGACACTTCACGCCCGAGACTTTCTTCCCTGCGTCATACCCTTTTTGTTCGGTGGTGTCTGAGTTTTTGACACTTTGGGCATCGATCATAATAAAGCTGGTTTGCGTTTCCCGGCCATCGTTGATACGCGTCTCTGCGACCATTTTTTTTAAGACTTACTCAAGAATGCTCTCCGTTTTTTTATCTTTTTTCTCGCTCCATACGCTAAAGTAATGATGACAACTTCGCCATTGCGGGTAGTCAACAGGAAGCATCCGCCATTGCAACCGCTTTTTAAGACCTCACCTTACGCGACTGGAACGAAAAAAGTGTAGAATCGCCCGTATGAAATCACAACCGATAGCAGATTTGTATTCCGACTACTTGCTGGCGTCGTTTGGGGCGACCACGGCTACCGGGCTGAGCGCACTGCTGGAAG
>SXND01000055.1 GCA_005777235.1 Pseudomonadota bacterium | reverse complement strand
AGTTGTGATTAAGAGGAATGAGCCATTGAAACAAAGGGTTAAGGAGCCTGACCTCATCCATGGATAGCTTGTCCTCCCCGCTCTTCAGGAGACAGGACCGCAATTGCTTTCGAATAGCGCCAAAGGGTGCGGAATGTGAGTGCGATGGAGTGGAAGAGGTCATTCGCTGCCCTGGGCCTTGGCGCCGCCCTGACATTGGCCGCTGGGACAAGTCACGCCGCAAGCCTGACGGCGACCGATGCCACTTTTGGGATCTTTGACCAGAGCCGTGGCGCCCGCACGTTGACGATTACTGGCGGCGGTTCGATCACGGATGTGAACATCCGGATTGACTTCGCGAAGTGCGACGACCCGGCGGCACAGCCGGGCGACGCGACCTGCCCCTCTAACGATGAGGAATTTTCGGGGGAAACGTTCTTCTACTTGATCAGCCCTACAGGTACACGGGTGGATCTGGTCTACACGTATGACGCCTCGCAGGAGGGTATAGAGCAGGGCAGCATGACGTCAACCGGCACGTACGCCTCGAACCAGAATGTCGGAGTGCGGATCCAGGTGCTCTTCGACGACGCGGCCGGTGCGGGCGTCGGACCGGTGATGACGACGGGCTCGTTCAGGCCCGAGGAATTGCTGGCCGCATTCAACAGCGAAAATCCGCTGGGGAATTGGATCCTGGGCATGGGCGATAGTGACGCCTTGGATCCACTCAGCTACTTCTCCGCCCAACTGGATATCACCACGTTGGAAGAGGTGCCAGAACCCTCCACCTGGCTCCTGCTCGCCACCGGCCTGGTGGGCCTCCTCGGGTACGGCTGGCGGCGACGCGTCGCTTAGCGCCTGGCCCTGGAGCCCCATCATGTCGCGGGGAGGGGCGTTGCTGGCTCCTCCCCCACACTCCGGCGCACGCTTCTGGGGCGTGTGCCGTCCGTGAGCCTGCCGGATGCCGGGCGTGCAATGCCAGATGATCTTGCCGTCCCACTCGCCTCTGTGACGCGCGGTCGCCCAGGTTGGCGGGGCTGGCGTTCTGGAGCCGGATGCCGCCACTCGGCCTCCATGCGCTGTCGGGTGAAGATCGCACGCCCGGCCTCGCTCTTCAGGTCGACCGCCAGGCTGCGCTTGTTGCGGTCCAGGGTAGGGTGTAGAAGGTGCTGTTTGGCAAGCAGCCTGCCGTCGCCATGCCAGAGCGACCTCCAGCGTTTCTCAAGGTTCAAAAACGTCCTTGATTTCCATCTTCGTCCCATGTAGGACAAATTTTCTCGGAATTAAAAACGAGAAAATAGGCATTTTCAGCCATTCCCGTTGAGAAAAGAGCAAGTACAGAGGAAAGACGATACAAGTTATGGGTCTTTGAATGAGATAGAGAGCATAAACACACGGGGTTATAGGATCGAAGGTACAGGAAGAGAGAGGGAAACTTTTCAGGACAGAGTTGAGAATGTCAGGACGAGCACCGGGACCACGTTGTCTGTACCAACATGGCCATACAGGAAAAAAAAGATGCTTAAATGAGTACGCTCCATACAGGCCAATCTGAAGAAAAGAAAATACAAGAAATAGGATCAGCCAAATATAACTCCAGGTTATCAGCAGAGGGATCAAAGAGATAAATCCCAAAAAGTTGAAAAGACTAAATAGCGCAGGTGCTTGTGGCTCACATCCAATCTCCTTCGCAATGGCATCCATGAAATTCGTATAATCGACGAGAGAATTGAGAGAAGGCGTCGTCACATAGAATTTTCTTTCTTGCTCGGCTTCTTTCTGCGTTTGGAGAGCAATGTCATCTGGAAGTTTTCTGTCACCTCTGAGAACGAGGGCAAGATATCGACTCAAAATTTCAGCGCATGCCGGAATTCCGCCTTGATGAGGTCGGGCATATCCGACAAAAAACAACGTATCACGATATTTTGGAGGAATGCAGTGCTTGTACCAAGCTCTGGGATCGCATGCAATTTCCACGTTTTTCAAGAAATCGAAGTTTAATTTGTAGCCAGTACATGCAACGATGGCATCGACTTCAACTTCTCTATCCGTGCCAGAAAAAAAGATTTTCTTTCCTTCACAATGCACTGAAGAACTCACGATCACATCGAGCCGTTTTTCTTCGACTGCTTCTGCAATCAGTGCACTCTTTCCTACATATCCTGCACTATCGGCCCGAAAAAACGAAGGCTTAGAAAATTGCCTACACCAGGTTGCCAGGGTGCCGCGGAGCAGGGTTCGCCATACTGTCTGCCGGATAAGAGAATACAAGGCCAATCCTAAGCCGGTGTGCAAACGTGAAATGGTCGTCCATTCTAGAAATGTATTCAACGGCATTTTTCTTGCCAGACCATCCATTTCTTTCACCGGCGCCAGGAATCGTGGTCCGAGCAGCGGAGGTCTCCTACTCCACAGAAACGTTGTGGTGACAAGGGAAAGATGGTGTGCCACGTCAGCACTGCTCTCGCCTGCGCCAACAACAAGCACTTTTTTCTGCTCTTCTTGAAACTTCTTTTTCAAACTCTCTGAGTAGTGGATTGAGTGGTAAATTTCTCCAGTAAATCCAGGAAACTCTGGGATATTCGGCTGGGAGGTTGCGTTTGCGCCTGTTGCAACAACCAACGCATCAAAGATGTGCTCTTTTAATGTATCCGCATGCAAAACTTGCAGGGTCCACTTATTGTCTTGCGGGTTGAGAGTGGCATGTTGTACGGAGCTGTTAAACTGGATTTTCTGGTAAATATTGAAGTGTTCTGTATACCTCTGAAGATATCGCAAATAATCTTCTTTGCTAGAGTACTCAACATAGCCATCAGGGGGAAAGTCGGAAAAGGCCATGAAATAGTTAGAGATAGTGAGAGATAGTGGACCGTATGTGGATTGGTGAGCAAAAGCACCACCAATCATTGATGCTTGTTCAAAAGTAATAGCATCATGCCCTGCTTCAAGCATTTCCTTGAGTGCGCAAAGACCACACGGGCCTGCTCCTATTATTGCAACTTTTTTTTTCATGCTACTCCCCATTGACAATATCTTGTCATAGTTTTGTAAATGATACCTCCCCGCAGCGTGCTTCGAGGTATCAGAAGGAAGGGCATTGGGGATGAGACAGCACGGTTTCTCCTGCTCCCTCCTTGACGAAGGCGCTATCGCCGCCATAAAACGGCCCCCGTGAAAATCTGGTCATAGACCGGGTCTACAATGGGGTTGCCGTTGACGCTGTTGAGCTCGTTTTCAATGCCGCGGCGCATCCAGGGCAGCACGTCTCGCAGGACGCCAATCACATGCGGCGCGCAGCGGATCGAGTCCCGATCCTGGAGTGGCCGATGCGTGCTGCGGCCAGGGCGGCCACGCCCGACGGGGCGCTCGCACTCAGATCCGCGCAGGGGCAGGCTACCGTTTCCATGCTCCCCCCATGCGGCTTCACCGCGGACAGCCACGGATGAACATGGTCGCGGTGCCCGTACAGCCCGAGCGCCACGAGCGCGGTCACTCGGGTCGCGAGCCAGCTGAGATACTCCGCACGACTTGCCGCCCTGCCCTCGGGTTGCGCCAAAGTTCTCTCAGCCAGCACGGGCGACTTCTCAGAGCAGTGTGCGGCGTTACAAGCGGAGGGAGCCACGCGCATTGCGTATCGGGGGCTCAGCCGGCGTACTCTCTCCAGTGCATGCCGTCCTCGGACGGCACCAGCCCCCCCGGAAAGAGGGGGATCTCTGTCGGGCGGCTGTCCCCAAATTGCTGCTCCGCCGCGACCACCAAGTCGCGGAACACCTCAGGCGTTCCCCCGCCCGCCTTGGCCATGGTCGCGAAGTCGTTCTTCGCCTGTGACGACCCCGCCACCAGCTGGAGGAATGCCTCCTCCACCGTCTCCTCGCCCTCGGTTTTCAGGATCTTGCGCGCGATCCAGAAATACGACTCTTCATCAACATGCAGCTCAAAAAACGCCTGCACGAGCTCGTAAAACACGCGGTACTCCTTACGGTAGCGCGCCTCAAATTCGTCGAAGCAGCGCTGCTCATCGATGTCGCTACCGCTCAGGCAGGTATTGATCGCTCGTGCAGCTTGGAGCGCTGCATAGGTTGCCAGGTGCACCCCCGACGAAAAGAATGGGTCGATAAAGCACGCGACGTCGCCAACAAGGGAGAATCCGGGTTTCCAGAAACTAGTGTTTTCGTATGACCAATCCTTGCGTATCCGGATCTCTCCGTACATACCCTCGCGCACCAAGGGCGCGCCCGCAAGCAGCTCCTTGACGCTTGGACAAGCGTCAATCATCTCGAGAAAGACCTTCTCTTTCTCATCTTTGAGCTTATCGGCGAATTCGAGCCCGATGATGACCCCGACGCTTGTCAGGTTATCCTTAAGTGGTATATACCATACCCACCCGTATGGGAATGTGGCGGAGAGAACATTGCCTTCCCGAGGGGGGGGGGAACCGCTTCCCGCCCTCGAAGTACCCGTAGACCGCGATGTTGCGAAAGAATTCCGAATACACGCGTTCCCCGACCCGTGACACAAAAGCCCCCCGGTGGCCAGAGGCGTCCACCACGTGGCGGGCCAGAGCCGTGTGCTCGTGCCCAGAGGCGTCCGTGAAACACACGCCTCGAAACCGACCGTCCTCATACACGATATCGTGTGCGGTGTGATTCTCGCGGACGTCAACCCCCTTGCGCTGGGCATTCCGCAGGAGGATCTCATCGAACCTGGCACGCTCAACCTGGTAGGCGTGATTAAAACCTAAGCGCCGCAAAACGGGGGAGTCCTCAAAAATAAAACTCCACGGCTCAGCGCTCTTGCCCCACAGGAAGCTCACTCCGAGTTTCTTGGGAAAGTTTTGCTGTGCGAGCTCTTCCCTCACGCCGAGCAACCGGCAGATCCCATGGATCGTTGTTGGCAGGAGCGACTCGCCGATCTGGTGGCGCGGAAAGGTCGCGCGCTCCAAGAGGAGTACTCGGTGGCCTTGCTGCGCGACGAGCGTAGCGACGGTACTCCCCCCAGGCCCGCCGCCCAACACAATGAGGTCAAACTGTTGCTGCCGATCTGGCTCCATGGGTGGTCCTCCAATAAGGGTGTTAACACGCTGCACGGCCCGCCCGGCTCGCGCTACGCGGGATACAGCGCCCAGTGTTTCGCCCGGATGCCTTCAGCGGTCCGTCGTAAGGTCTTATCCAGCCTCCGATCCTCCTCGAGGAACTCGAAGTACTCGCCGACGCCGCCGAGGAACGCGCTGATGGCCGGAGAGACGGCGTCAGGGGAGAGCTCGCCTTGCCGCTGGCGCAGCCAGATCCCCTGCACTGCAGCGAGCAGCACCGCCGCCGCGACCTGCTCAGTCAGTTCGAGCACCCGCAAGCAATCGCGCGCGGCTATCGTGCCCATACTCACCTTATCTTGATTGTGCGCCTCTGTCGACCGCGAAAACGATGCGGCGGGCATCGTCAGCTTGAGGGCCTCGGCAGCCCACGCCGAGACCGAAATCTGCACCCCCTTGAAGCCGTGATTGATCGGCGCGCGGGCGCGCGAAGCCCCCGACAGCCCAGAGGGCAGCCCGAAGTTGAACTTGGTATCCACCAGGAGCGCCAACTGCCGGTCCATGAGATCGGCCAGGCTCGCCACCGCCGCTTTCAACCCGTCCATGACGAAGGCGATGTGGCCGCCATAAAAATGGCCCCCGTGAAAAATCCGGCCATAGACCGGGTCCACAATGGGGTTGTCGTTGACGCTGTTGAGCTCGTTTTCAATGTCGCGACGCATCCAGGGCAGCGCATCCCGCAGGACACCAATCACATGCGGCGCGCAGCGAATCGAGTACCGATCCTGGAGTGGCAGATGCGCGCTGCGGCCGGGGTGCGCCTCGGACGAGTCGGCCTGGCGCGCACTCAGATCAGCAAAGAGCCAGGCCGCCGTTTCCATGATCCCCTGATGCGGCTTCACCGCGAACAGCCGCGGATGAAAATGGTCGCGTTGCCCGTACAGCCCGAGCGCCACGAGCGCGGTCACCCGGGTCGCGAGCCGGCTGAGATACTCCGCACGATCCCAGGCCAGACACGCGAGCCCCGTCATCACCGCGGTCCCGTTCATCAGCGCTAAGCCTTCCTTCGGCGCGAGTCGGATTGGGGCGACCCGGAGCTCCCTCAGCACGTCGCACGCCTCGCGGACTTCGCCCTTATAGGTGACCTCGCGCTCGCCCATCAGGACGGCGGCGATATAAGACAGCGGGGTGAGGTCGCCACTCGCGCCGACCGATCCCTCCTCGGGGATATTGGGGAGAACCCGGAGGTTGATGAGTTGCGCGAGGCCCTCGAGAATCACCCAGCGGACCCCCGAGTAGCCACGGGTCAACGCGTTCAGACGGCACCCGAGCACCGCCAGCGTGGCGGGCTCATCCAGCAAGGCGCCGCCGCCGCACCCGTGATACGTCACCAGGCGCGCCGGGAGCTCGTCGACCAGCTCCGGGGGAATCGTCACGATGCACGAGTCCCCATAGCCGGTGTTGACACCGTAGATCACCCCGCCGTCCGCCAGCGTATCGCGGACCAGGGCGGCACCCCGCTCAATGTGGGCGTGGTAGTCCGCCTGCGCGTTCAGCGCGACGCCGCAGCCCTGCGTCGCCAGGCGAATGATGTCCTCAATAGTCACCAGCCCGTTGCCATCCATCACGACGGCCTCGTTGTCCTGGATCGCCATTTCGTGGTTCGTGCTTATCATGCGCTCTCCTCTTCATGCATGGGCGTTCCTCCTCATGCCAGTGTGGTCGATGTCCGGTTGGACGAGACTGCGACCACGCCGCTCTGTGCTCAGCGTTTCGGCCGGTTCAGAATTGCGAATACGGTGCGAGGCCAAAGAACGCAGCTCCCCAGTTCTCAGCCGTTCGGTCCTCGTCCATAATATAGTGCGTGCGGATCATGCTCAGATCGCGATAAATCCGCTCGAGGGGTTGCCCCACCTGGGTCGCGCTGGTTCCGCTGCCATCGAACAAGCACTCGACGCAGTCGCGCGCCAAGCGCAGCGTTTGTTGGGCGTGCATCAAAGTGCGGCGCAATTGCTCTTCCTTAAACTCGAGGAAGCCTCCTCGAGCGCGCTCTGCCAGCTCAAGCTGGTTTGCAATCATGTGCTGAAGAACGGCGTTAGCCGCATCAGCTCGGGAGCGCGCCTGCCCTACTCGTCGCTGAGCCTGCCGCTCGTCCCTAAGCTTCCCGAAGGGAGGAAAAGGGTTGACTTTCGTCATGACTCGATCATTGAATGCATCAATCGCCGCCTCGGCGAGCCCAACGCAGACCGTCGCGACCTCGATGCAAAACATCTGCATCGGCGGCGTGCGGTACAAAGGATTGGCGTGGACCCCATAGCCGGGAGCGTCGCCCCGAAGCCATGCGGACAGGGAAATCGCACGCCGCTGCGGCACGAAGACGTCTTCGACCACCGCTTGCTTGGAGCCCGTACCGCGCATGCCCATCGTGTTCCAGTTATCGAAGATCTCGTACTCCTCACGCCGGATGAAGGCTATGAGCAGATCGCTCGGCGGCTCGCCTGCAGCGGTGCCAGGGATCGCCGCGCCGAGGGCGAGCCAGTTGCCATATTCTCCGCCGGAGTTATAGTTCCAACGTCCCGTGAGACGATAGCCGTCTTCCACCGGGATCGCGACCCCTTGTGGGGCAAAAATCAGCGGCGCACGCACGTCACCGTTGTCACCATACACTTCGACCTGACCCGCCTCTGGGAAAGCCGCGAGGTGGAACGTGTGCGCCGCGGTCAAGCAGAGCATCCAGCCCGAAGATCCGCAGCCGCGCGCGATCGTCTTCATCACTTCGAAGAATGTAGGGAAGCCGAGTTCATAGCCGCCAAAACGTAGGGGTTGTAATATGCGATAAAAGCCTGCATCGAGAAAATCCTGAACCGTCTCGGGAGGCACGGTACGTCGCCTCTCGGCGTCCTCCGCACGTTGCCTCAGCTTTGGAATCATCAGTTCAGCCCGCCGAATCATGGTCTCGGCGTTCATGCTCTTTTCTGGTGCATTTATTTCTGCTGTTCCAACCATCGTAACCTCCAGCGCTCTCACAAAGCGCCGCGCTGTAAGTTCGCGGCCCCGAGCGGCGGCATCATGACCAGTCGTGGCTCACATCATGAGTCCGATTAAGTATTACTCTATACCGCAGGAGCATCTTACGTGTAGCGCTGCACAGAGGATCGCGCGCCTGTGCCACGTCCTACGACTCGGCAGGTACCTCCTGGCCCACAGCTCAAGTCGCATATGCCTCGGTCATCAAGCAAAAACCGAGCGGCACGCGGTATGCGGTTTGGCAGTGGCGGCCTCATAATGACTCGCCAGCGTCGGCACCATCTTTGGTCGCTGAGGCTTCAGCACATGCAAGATATCACTGATTTTCACTGCGATAATGTCCTCATCATCCTGGGACACTACAAAGACAATCTTGCCGGAACATACTATTATGGGACGCTACTATCATACCGTCCACACTTTTTCCGCCGACTGGGCTTCACCCATCAGGCTATGTGGGTTAATAGAGACCATTGTCATATTTGTGGCCTCTCCAAGTACAGATACCCCCTGACACCCTACGGCCTTCTTGACGAACACCGCGCACAGATCACGACCGCTCTGACGTTGACCGTTCCAACTGTATGTATGGTAGGCAGCTTACCGTGGGAACGCCCCAAGAACGCCCCAAGAACGCCCAAATTCCTTCGTATACTATACACTTGGGAAGAGCCGCGGTCTGCCGGTCCTGAGAGCATAGGACATGCACACGCGATGAGCGTTGCTTGCAGAGGCAAGGCCTGTGTCGGTTCCGTCTGGACCCCACGCCGAGCGCTGCATCAGTGGACGGACACAGACGAGAGAGGGAACATCACCAAGCAGCGACAGCGACCGCACCCGTCCCCGTCGCCCGGTATGAGACCTCACAGGGAGGGACGTGGGGCTGACCCATACTGCCACAAGTGTGCCGACGTTGCGGGCCTTGGTATCAGCTTCGCATGAGGCGCAGCGGACTCCAGAACCCCACGCGTATGGCTTGCGCGCCGGGAGTGCACAGGGGTTCCCAATGATCAAGCGGGCCAGCTGGCCGTGGCATCGCACGCGCATGTGTGCCCCAGACCGGGCCGCACGCCTCTGGCTGGCCGTGGCGGTCGCGACGTTGTGGTTGCTCAGTGTCGGCGAGGTGGCAGACGCGAGGATTCCCGTCAGTACGCTGCTCGACGTGACGGAGATGTGCCCGGAGCGCCGCCACCCCTCTAGCGATACACCGTATGCACGGGTCGGCCCGCGAGGATGCCCTCCTGCCCCCAATTGGCAACGCTGCGAAATTGTGCAGACTGGATAAAGGCGTCGAAGTCCTCTTCGGAAGCCCACTCAGAAACAATGAGATATGACTGCAGATCGTTGACATCCTTGTAAAGGGCCGATGTCCCATGGGTGGCTACGCTGTGGAGAATTTCCAAGACGGCGCGGAACATGCGCTCAAAATCTTCTTCCTTCCCTCGCAACACTTTATAGTTCATTCCAATGGTGATCATGCGTCGTCTTCCCTCACAGGGTCATGGCATCTGCGGTCCATACCAAGAGCAAACACGGGGGAGGGTAGCACAGCCAGGAGGCGAGGTCGAGAGTCCCATCCTGGGTTACTCTGGTGCTGGGAACATGGGGCTGACCAGAGCGACTCTCGCCCACACGTCGCGGCAAAAACCTTGACGTGCTCTCGCGAAACGTTAAGATGTGGCGTACAGACACCAGAGGGGTGGCGACCGTCGAGACACAGCCATGGACCTAGCACACACACCACGAAAGGATCGGCTCTCGTGCCCGATTATGGTTTTGTCCCGCTACTCCTGGCGCTGTTGCTCGACATGTTGCTGGGTGATCCGCCCAATCGCCTGCATCCTGTGGCCTGGATGGGGACGGGTATTCGCCTGGCGCGCCGTGGGGCGCCCCATGGACCTGCCGCGCTGGCCTTCCTCTACGGCGGCGCGCTGGTCTGCGGTGGAGTCGTCGTGGTGTGGAGCCTGGGTGTGGTGGCCGAAGTGCTGTTGCAAGCGCTGCCCTGGCCTGCCTACTGGCTGCTCGAAGCCTACGCCTTGAAAACGACCTTCGCCCTCCGCGGTCTTGTCCGGGCGGCGCAGGAGGTCCATGCGGCGCTGCTGGCGGGCGATCTCGCCCACGCCCGCCAGATGTTAGCCTGGCATCTGGTGAGTCGTGATACGAGCGCCCTCACTCCCTCGCACGTGGCGGCGGCAACAGTGGAGTCCGTTGCCGAAAATGCCTCGGATGGGGTGATTGCGCCACTGCTCTTTTACGCGCTGGGGGGCCTGCCTGCCGCCCTAGCCTATCGTTTTCTCAATACCGCCGATGCCATGCTGGGCTATCGCGACCCCGAACGGGAATGGCTGGGGAAAATCCCAGCCCGGCTTGATGACTTGGTGAATCTCATCCCGGCCCGGTGCACCGCCGGCTTGCTGCTGCTGGCGACAGGCCTGCGGGGTGGACCTCTGCGCCGCACTGTCACCGTGTGGCGACGTGATGCCGGCCAAACCGCCAGCCCCAATGCTGGCCATCCGATGAGTGTGATGGCGGGCGCGCTGGGTATTACGCTGGAGAAGGTGGGCCATTACACACTCGGGAAGGGCCAGGCTCTCCCAACGGCGGCAGATATTCCCAGCGCCACGCGCTTACTGGTCTGGGCCGTGGCGCTCGGCGTTGGCGTGTTCCTGGGCTTCTTTCTCCTTGGGCAACTCCTGTAGTGCCCCCCGCGGAAGGAGGCGGCGTGACGCTGGAACCTCGCCCTGAAATCGCCCAGATCCCCGAGGCCATTCACGGCGCCCTGGATTTTGCCGAGTTGGCGCGTCTGGGCATTACTCCGGATGCGGTGCTCGATTTCAGCGTCAACGGCAATCCGTATGGACCAGCGCCCGGGGTGCGGGCCGCCATCGCCCAGGTGCCGTATGAGCGCTATCCCGACCGTGAAGCCTTAGCGCTGCGGCGTGTGTTGTCCACGCATCTTGATGTGCCAGGCGAACAGATTCTCGTCGGGAATGGCAGCAGCGAGCTGGTCTGGCTGGCGGCGCTGGCCTTTGTGCGCGCCGGTGATCGGGTGGTCCTCGTGGGGCCGACCTTTGGCGAATACACCCGGGCGGCGCTCCTGATGGGAGCACATCTGGAGCATTATACGACCCAACCTGCGACCGGGTTTCAGGTCGAGCCTGAGGAGCTGAGTGCCGCCTTGCAGCGCTGGCAGCCTCGGCTGGTGTTTGTCTGCAATCCGAATAATCCCACCGGCACATTCCTGGCGCCCGATCTCATTGCCGCCTGGGCCGCCCGTTACCCGCAGACGCTGTTTCTCATTGATGAAGCCTATCTCACCTTCACAGCCCAGGCCCCGTCCGTCCTGCCGATGCGGCGCGCCAATATGCTGGTGCTACGCTCGATGACCAAAGCCTACGCCCTGGCGGGCCTGCGTCTGGGCTATGCCGTGGGCGCCCCGGAGGTGGTGGCGGCCTTGCGCTGTGCCTGTCCCCCGTGGAGTGTGAACGCGATGGCGCAGGCGGCGGGCATCGCCGCGTTGCAGGATACGGCGCACCTGGAGGATTCGCTGGCACGTATTACTGCGGCCACGGTGGAGTTGCGGGCGAGCTTGCAGCACCTGGGACTGGCCCCGTGTGCTTCGACGACGCATTTCTTCCTGGTGCCGGTGCGGGATGGGGCCTCCTGGCGGCGGGTGCTCTTACGCCGTGGCCTGTTGATTCGCGACTGCGCCTCGTTCGGCCTGCCGACGTATATCCGCTTGGCAGCACGCCGTCCGGAGGAGAATGCCCGTCTTCTGACCACGCTTGCAGAGGTACGCCCATGGTCCGACTCTTGTTGATCCGTCACGGGGCCACTGCCTGGACCGCCGAGGGACGTTTTCAGGGGCAGACCGACGTGCCCTTGAGCCCCCATGGACAGCGCCAAGTGGCCGCCCTGGCCCAGCGTCTTACCACTGAGAAGTTTGACCTGCTCTATACCAGTGACCTGCTGCGTGCCTGGGAGACAGCCCAGGCGATTGCCGCGTTGCAGGCGTGCGTGGTACAGCCTGAGCCGCGTCTACGGGAGATTGCCTTCGGCGACTGGGAGGGCTTGACGTATGCGGAAATCCAACAACGTGATGCCTCCGCCCTGGCGGCCTGGGAGGGTGATCCGTGCTACCACGCCGCACCGGGGGGAGAGACACTGTCCCAGATGCTCATACGTGTCCGCGCCGCCTATGACAGCCTGGTGGCCATACCGCAGGACATGACCGTTGGCGTGGTGGCGCATGGCGGTGCCCTGCAACTCCTGCTGTGCTGTGCGCTCGGGGTCGCCCCGCAGGCGTATTGGCAGTTTGCTCTTGCCCCGGCTTCGCTCTCCGAGCTGTGTGTGTATGCGCAAGGCGCTCGCCTGATGTCTCTCAATGATACGCATCACCTCCAGCGTAGCACGCATTCTACAAACCTACCTCGTCTTTGAAATGCCGCATCGCCTCCAGATGCGCACCTGGCGTGCGGAAGGTTGTACCGCCTGTGGAGACCGAGAGATGCGTGGCGCCCACCGCTTCCCAGGCCCGCACCGTGCTGATCCAGTCATCTGCCCCGGTCCCGGTCAGACTGAGGCGGCCTTCCAGGCCCAGGGCGTCGGGGTTACGACCGGCCTCAGCGGTGTACTGCCGGATACGGTCAATGACGGCTTTACTCTGGTCATTCAGGCCAAAGAGCGGAAACCAGCCATCCGCCAGACGGGCAATACGGCGCATGCCGGCTTCCGGCGGCATGGGCGTCTGCGGCGCTCCCGAGCCGATCCAAATGGGGATGGGACGCTGGATAGGACGCGGATTGATCCCGGCGTGCGCAATCTGGTGCCAGCGCCCGCTATAAGTCACGACCTCCTGGGTCCACAGCAGGCGCAGCACCTCGATTTGTTCCTCGCTACGACGGCCTCTATTGTGGAAATCCTCGCCGAGGGCTTCGTATTCCACTGGATTCCAGCCCACGCCAATGCCTAAGCGCAGGCGCCCGCCACTCAATACATCGACTTCGGCGGCCTGCTTGGCCACCAAGGCCGTCTGGCGTTGCGGCAGGATAATGATCGCCGTGGTCAATTCGATCTTGGTCGTCAGCGCCGCCAGATAGGCCATCAGGGTGAATGGTTCATGGACGACACTCTCGTGGGTGTAGTAAAACACCGGCACCTGCGGGTGAAACTGCGGATCGGCCCCCAGCACATGATCCAGCAGGCGGATGTGGGTGTAGCCCAGCTCTTCCGCCGTTTGGACAAAATCGCGCACCACGGCCAGGTCAGCACCAAGTTCAACGGTGGGGAAGCTCACGCCAATACGCATGCAAAGGCTCCTTGCGGTTTACAGGCAGTGAGTGCGGGCGTGCCCCGCACAGACCACCTAAGTTAACAGGTATGAGAGGCTGCTCTCTAGACTATACTTTCTGGTGCAGTCCCGCGCGCCAGGCATCGAGCGTCGGGCTGGTGATGGCCAAACGTAGCAAGGCATGCAAACGCTCGCGGTCTTCTACCGCTTCTACCAAAGTCACAATATCAGGGGGGAGGTCCACAAAATGCGTGGCCAGCGCTTCGAGAACCATAGCCCGCGCCTCTTGCACTTGGCCCTGCTGGAGGCCTTGCTGGAGGCCTTGCTGGAGGCCTTGTTCTTTCCATTCCTGGGTCCATTCCACGACACGTTCTGCTAACATGCTATGCATCTCCATTAAGTCTTGGACTTCAGGGATCACCATACCCGGCAGGCGTACCGGCAGCACCACGCGCCGTAACCAGACCGTAAAGGCACGGCGCAGGCTGTCATCTTCTGGCGCCTGCAAGCAGTCGATCAACAGCGTGAGCACCCGTTGCACGTCGGTGGGGGTACGGCTGTTCTCCAAGCGGCACAACGCGGCGACCAGATTGCGCAAGGGCGCGAGTTGGCGTGCAGTATAGCGCCCTTCGTCCAACAGTATATAGCGCAGTCGGGGACGGTAGGGCGTCAGACTGCGCGGGAGGGGGTCAAAGAGATCCTCGACCGCACGTGGCGCCGTCCAGCGCCCGCGCCCATTGTACAGTACGATGGGCACCACCGGCGGGAACTTCCCCGTGGGCGACAGTTGCCCGGCGCGCAGTAACGCCTGATACAGCAGCCCCTGGTAGACCAGCACGCGCAGAGCCATGGCAGGGTCCACCGTGGACTGAAATTCCAGCAAGAGATAGAGATAGATCCACTGCGGTCCCCAGCGCAGGCGCCAGATGAGATCGTCCCGCCGGTCGAGGAGATTGTCGCTGATCTGACTCTCGCTCACCCGCTCCAACGTGGTGTAGTCCACGTCGCGGACCCAGGACTCATGCACGAAGCCCCGCAACAAGTCTTCCACCATGCGCGTATGCGCAAACAAAAGTTTGTAACTCGCATCATGTTCCATAACCCTCAGTACCTACACGCATCAAACGTCGTGACCTCATGCCCAAACACCCGCTTATAGCGCTCGATGTCCTGGGCCGTACCTGTCGCCTTGGCCAGATTATCGCTCAGCTTGACGGTGCGCTGCCCGCTGGCTTCTACCACTTTCACCACCAGTGACAGGGCCTCAAAGCCCAGATCATTAGTCAGATTCGTACCCCAACCAAACGTCACCTGGATGCGACCAGCAAAGTGATCGGCGAGTGTGACAATCATGCCGAGGTCTAGGCCATCACTGAACACCAGAAGTTTGTCGCGCGGGTCCACGCCGTGCCGCTCGTAGAACGCGATGGCCTGCTCGCCAAAGGCGATGGGGTCGCCGGAATCCTGCCGCAAGCCTTTCCAGGCACGCGCCTGAGCCGCGGTCATGTCGCGGAAGAAAAAGGCGCTGCCATAGGTGTCCGTCAGGGCAATGGAGAGCCCCAGGCTATACTCGTCCCACCATTCGTGCAGCACACGGTTATGCGAGGCGCGCAGGCTGTCGTCCGTCGCAGACATGAAGCCGGCCATGACCATAAACATCTCATGCGCCAGGGTGCCGATGGGCCGTAAGCCGTACTGCATGGCCAGGGCGATGTTGGAGGTGCCGAGGCATTGGCCGGGCAGTTCTTGACTAAGAGTGCGCACGACATACGCCTGCCAGTCGCGGCTAAAGCGTCGCCGCGTGCCAAAGTCGCTGAAGCGGATGTCGGGTCTGGCACGCAGGGTGTTGACCTTCTCGGCCAGGCGCAGGGTGCCGGTAGCGGTGACCACATCGCGGGCTAGCGAACTGAGTGGCTTCAGCAGGGCCTGATAGTAGAGTTCATTGATAATCGAGAGCGCTAAGGTTTCCCAGTAAATCGTCTCGCACCACGGGCCAGCGAATTCCAGTCGGTAGGTGCCGTCGAGGCGCTCAAGCGTGTAGGGCGGTAATTGCAGGGTCGTGAGGAATGAGAAGTAGTCTGGGCTGAAGAGGCCGTCGCCGTAGGCGGTGATGCCGCGCAGGTAGTCGATCTCACTGGTGTTGATCCGCAGGGTGCGCACGTGGTCCAGCTCGCGGCGCAGGTCGGCCTCGGCAATGGAGTCCGCTAAGCGCACGCGAGCCGTACGGTTGGTGAAGGCATAGCGCACTGGCATGTTGGGGTAGTGCTTGAACACCCAGTGCCCCATGGTAAATTTGTAAAAATCCGTATCCAGCAAGGAGTGGATGATGGGCATACTCTGTCACTCTCTAGCGCTGTGGCCCCGGCGGCTATCCTGGGAAACCAGGCCAATTGGCTATAGGGGTGGTCGACTGTACCACGTGCATGCCAGCCGCAGCGAAGCGCTGGAAGGCGGCATCCGCTTGCTCCGTAAAATCCACAATCCCTGGAACGACGACCGGCGAGGTGCAGTCCTCCAGGAGATACACTTTGTTGGCCAGCTGCGGATCGCAGGCGCGAATCTCGCTGAGGAGATCGTCAATGGTCCAGGCCACACAGTGACTCTGCGCTTGCCCCGCAATAATGACCGCGTCAAATGCCAATAACTTCTTGATAAACTGGGCATTTTTCTGGGCAATGGGCCGTCCGTCGGCGCTATCCAGCACTTCAGGACGCAGCACGGAATAATTTTCGGTCAGCGGATGACCACCCTTGATCTCAAAGCCGGTCTGGCTGTGACGCGCCAGGTTGTGGAAAAACAACGCTTCCTCGACCGCCGAGACCAGGCAATGGCCAATACCGCCGAGCATGGAGTGATAGGGCCAGATCATCAGCAGGTATTTGCCGTGCTCACTGAGCGTGCGGCAGTAGTGCAGCAGGTGGTTCTGTAGCGCCATATAGTCGCCGTGCGCCAGGCTGTTGGCCACGGCAGGGTTGACCTTCCAGACGCCCTGTTCCACATCCTCGAGAGCAATGGCGGTGAGTGGCTGCGGATGCTCGCCGGCCTCATTTACCAGGAACACCGGGTGAAAGATCTGCATGGCCGTATGCGTGTCCATGGTCGGGTCAATCTCGGTGAGCGTGGCAAGATGGCGATAGATGAATTGGCACAGCCGCACATTGTCCTCAACGGCACCACGGCCCGAGCGACCGCCGACAAAGAGTTCAAAATCCGGCAAGCAAAAGGTGTTCTGCACGTCAATCACGGTGAGGCAGGTACGCACCTGATCCCTGGCGGCGGGGGAGATGGCATGCTGCTTGGCCCACGCCTGGGCCTCACGGGCGCGCTCCTGGTAGGGCACACGCCAGACCTGGCCCACGGTGTTGGCGTCAAAATGACTCGGGATGGGGAGTTCACGGGGACTCATCGGCGCTCTCCTTTTACAACATGTCCACAAACTGCGGCTCGCGGCTAGTAAAGCGGTACAACATCGCGGGTCGATGCGCCCCCCGCCTGGTGGTGGCCCCGACGGGTTCCACCAGACCAAGGGCCAGGAGCTTTTTACGAAAATTGCGCTTATCGAGGGCCTGCCCCAACACGGCTTCGTAGACCTTTTGCAGTGCGGTCAGGGCAAAGTGCGGTGGGAGCAAGGCCCAGGCCACGTTCGTATACGCCAGCTTCCAGGCCAGACGCTGGCGCGCATAGGCCGCCACTGCCGTATGATCATAGGCCAACGGCGGCAAGCTGGCACACGGCCACCAGCGCACGTCGGTGTATTTAGGCTGCGTGCGCAGCGTCAACCCCGCCGCATGGATCAGCGCACAGTAGGCCACGGCAATCACCCGCCCCGCCGGATCGCGCTCCGGGCCTCCAAAGGTGTAGAGCTGCTCCAGATACACTTCCGCCACGCCGGTTTCTTCGTACAACATGCGCTTCGCGGCGGCATCAAGGCTCTCACCATCATCGATCAACCCGCCCGGTAGGGCCCACATGCCTACGTAGGGCACTTTAGCCATTTGGATAAGCAGCACATGCAGCTGGTCGTCCAACACGGTGAAAATGCAGGTATCCACCGCGACTTTGACGTGCTGGGTGGAGGGATGGACGGGACTGTGAGGCATGGCCGTCGCTCGTCTTTCTCTATTAGTGTACGTTTGACACATTCTAACCAGCGCACAGCTACCTGTCAAGTCGAACCCAGTATCGACCAGGGCCATACAGTGGTCGGTTTTGGCGTGGCCTGTGCCTGGGAGCGCAGGCGTCTCGCCTGCTTCCGGAGCGGGCGGGACGCCCGCGCTCCCAGGAAAACTGCGTCCGTGGCTTGCCCCACGTGGACAACTGCATGACCCTGAGTACCGACCTGACGCCCTGGACACGGCGCCAGGGAACACCGCGCCAGCGCGACGTCTGCACCTGTGCCAGACATCCCCGCATGTGTCGCGCTGGCGCGGTTGTGTTGTAGAGAGATGACGGTTTTTCCGCGTGTCATGACAGCATGCCATCGACCTTGTCCTGCAAAATTGTACGGATTGCGTGTCGTCTTTCGGCTACCCAGGGCAACAACACGAGTACCCTGGCATGCCAGTATCGACGCTGGTTCACACCGGCGTCTGCTGGCGAACCCATCACAGAGAAGAAGCCCAAGGCAATGTGATAACCGGAGGAGAGTGTCCATGTTGATCCTTGAAGCAAGATGTCATGGTCATGAGCGAGGAGGAAAGATATGAAACGTGGCTTACAGACCATCGGGATCCTCGGGTTTGTCCTTGCTAGCGTGGCAGTGGCCACCGCTCAACAGGCCCCGCAACCCGTAGTACGGGTGGGCAATTTTCTCGAAGTCAGCAATGAGTTGTTCATGCACATTATCGCCACGGCGGACATGCGCTACAGGACCGCCGATAATCTGGACTTTGAGAGCAAAGTCCGCGACCGGGGCACCAGCCGTAGTCCCACCAGTACAGCGCAGCAGGACACGGAAGGGGATTTGTTCTATGCTGAAGTGCGGCTTGGAGTAGATTTTCGCTACCAAAAAAATTTCACCTTCCACCTGCTGTTCGAAAATCAGTCCGTGTTCGACGGCAGCCTGATTGACGACCGCTCCAACGCCTCCAACCCCGGCGGCACCGATGTGTTTGGCCGGGCCGCCTCGACGGAAAACCCGGGCTTTCGAGTCGAGCGTTTCTATCTGCGCTATCAGTTTCCCGGTACCCCCGTGCGCTTGCACGTCGGGGCGGACCTGCAGAGTTGGAGCGTGACCGGTATCCAAGGCACGGACGACCCACGCATTGGCATCAATGTGGATCTGGGGGATCTCAAACTGTATGCCTCCGCCAACATCGCGGCCGAATCGTCGCGCCTGGGGCTGCAAAACGACAACGATAATATCTACTACGTCTTTGGTGGCACCTACGACCTGAAGCCGCACCGCTTTGGCTTTGACGTGATCTACTACCGCGACCGCTTTTCTGGCGCCGACACGGCGGTGGCGGGGTGTAACCGCGACATAGGGTGTACAGGGCAGAAGGTCGACAGTGTGTGGCTGAACGCCGGCTGGATAGGCCGTTTCGGGCCTGTACTTGGCGTCCTGCAGGGCAACTTGAGTCTGGGGACGGCACGCGGCACCACGGTGCGTGGGGCTGGCGCGTCGGCGCTACCCGCTTCGGTAGCCCTACGGCGTGACTATGATATCTTTTCCGGTGGGGTGATTGCCTATGCGGAAGTGGATCTCGGGGTGGTGCGTCCCTTTGTGGGGTTCATCTATGGCTCCGGCGACGGGGACCCGAGTGACAACAAACTCCAGGGCTTTACACCGGATGCGGTCAATAACTCGACCCAAATTCACGCCACGTCGTACATGGGCCATCTTGACCGGAGCGTGGGGGCGGGTGGGGGACGGGACTTCTCGTGTCCAGGGCGGTTGCAAAGCGTGCGCCGGGGTGCGCCAGCGAATAGACCCTCGGCCATTGGGGCGGACGTCCTGGCAGATGGCGCCGGTGGGGCGGTGGCGGAGTGTTACCATACCGTCAGTAACGTCTGGAACGTGCGGGTGGGGAATGATTCGCACCCCGGGATCAGTACCCCGTATTCCAACCCGGGGACACTGATGATCCCGGTGGGGATGCGGGCGTTCCCAGCCAAGGGGCACGAGATTACTGGCTGGTACTCGTATCGGGCCCTGGCGGACAGCACCCTGGTGGAAGCGGCGTTTATTCGTGGCACAGACCCTGGGTTTACGGGCCGTATTCGCAAGGACCTCTACCACGAGCTGGGGGCATTTTGGATGTGGACGATCAATCCGCATTTTGACTTCCGCCTGACGGGGAACATTGGGATTAATGGTGAGGGGGGGAAAGACATCGGACGCCTGTCCGACTGTAACCCCAGAGTCGCCGGGCATCAGGCCTGTAAGGCAGATGATGTGGCGCTGAAGGGCGAAGCCCGTTTCCGCGCCCGGTTCTAGTCGCTCAGGCTGGCAGCTCCTCACCCCCACCCCATCCTACCGGGATGGGGTGGGACGCAGGCGGGTCAGGCGCCCGCGCCCGCGGTCGGCAGACGACGGGCCCGTGAGACACGTCGACATCCGATCGGCGCCCGTCGACTTGCATTCGGCCGCCTACATTGCCTTCATCAACACGGGCACGTTCGACACGCGCTGGAACAATGATCTCCTCCATCCGGCCTTCGCCACGCTGACCGCGAGCGATTTTGAGGTAGTGCAGCTCGGCCGGAATCCCCTGACCGGTCCGGTCGGGCTCAGCACCGTCGGTGCGAGCCCCAATCCCGTGGTCGGCGGCGACGCCGCCACCGGCACCGTCGCATTCACAGCGGCCGCACCGACTGGCGGAGCCGTCGTCACGCTCTCAAGCGCGAACCCGCAGATCGCCTACCGGCCAGCGTCACGGTGGCCCAGGGACAGGTCGTGGCGACGTTTCCCATCATCACCTCGGTCGTTCCCACCATCACGGCGACGACGCTGTCGGCGACCTACAACGGCATGAGCAAGTCGGTACTGCTCACGCTCAACCCGCTACCGTCGCCGTCCCTCGCCTCGCTCGTGCTGCACCCCACGATTGTGGTCGGCGGCAGCCCATCCACCGGCACGGTCACACTGAGCGCTGTCGCACCAGCCGGCGGCGCCACGGTCGTCCTTACCACCTCGAATACGTCGCGGGCCACTGTACCGACAAGCGTTGTGATTGCCGCAGGTACCACGTCGCAGACGTTCACGGTCTCGACGGAAACCACCAAGCAGCTGGGCGGCGTGACGATTGCAGCGCCCTGGCTCGGCGTGACGCAGACCGCGGGGCTCTGGGTCAAGCGTCAATAGCCACGCCGCGGCTCTGGCCGCGCTGCGCGCCGCGGCCATGCCAGCCACTGGCGTGTGCCCTGACGTCGCCCCTACCGGGATGAACGCTTAGGCTGGTGCCGACGGGAGACCTGGCGCCACATACGGTTGCCAGGCCCACCCACCAAAAGGCTCCGAACAGACCATCGCGCTCATATCCTGGGTGGCGCTATGCAGCTGATAAGTACCTAAGCAAAAGTAATTTGATATTCTGATCCGACCTGGCTCAGGATGGTTTCTAATGCCTCGCTCAACGCGTTCAGACACGTATACGCCGAGAACGGGAGCCAGGTGTATTTGATGCGGCGCCACAGGATTT
>SXND01000054.1 GCA_005777235.1 Pseudomonadota bacterium | reverse complement strand
TCCAGCAGTGCGCTCAGCCCGGTAGCCGTGGTCGCCCCAAACGACGCCAGCAAGTAGTCGGAATACAAATCTGCTATCGGTTGTGATTTCATACGGGCGATTCTACACTTTTTTCGTTCCAGTCGCGTAAGGTGAGTTATGAATATCGGACTCCATAAAGTTGCATGTACGGTTTCCCGAGGAGTTTCAGCAACTTCGTGTGCTCCTCGGTCAGATTCAACACGAGGGGCCACTGCCCGGAGACGCTGAGCAGATGAATCCCGGCAAAATAGTGGAACACCCACCTCGCCGTTGGGGTCTGAGTCGGTTTGCCCTTTTAGTCGGGAAACGTCGCCTCCTACTGTTGCAGCGCTTGGCGGATACAATATTCCAACACGGTATACACCAGTAAACACACGGTCATCACCATGAGCAGGCCATGATACGCTTCGGTTTTTTGAGATAGAGTGTCGCGGCGAGAAACTGGGGGGCTTTTAAAAAGCGGAAGCCGCGTTCCGCCTGGGCTTAGCCTTTATAACTTGCGAGGAGTTCCGTGGAGGGCAAGAGGGTCCCGTCGAGTGCATTGGTGGCCAGGATGAAACAACTCTCTTGGTCCACGAGGGGAGGCCGGGAGTCTACTGCCGAGGCAAGAACGCCTTCAATCATGTAGGTGACGTGTGTGGGCTGGTCGTCTTGGCGGGGGCGTCCACGCTTCCCATACCGGGGGATGGCCCGTACCGTGCTCGCGTGGAGGAAGGTCGCCTGTAAGCCCTGGCGACACGTGGCCAAGGCTTGCTGGGCATCCGCTTCGCAGGCAAAGGACCGCCGGCAAGCTTCTGCCATGTGGCGACGTCGCGCTGTCCGTGTTTAAGCAGTTGCTTATGGACAGTCCGCTGGGCTTGGGCATGGCGCGGCTCCGAGTGGACCAGTATCCAGCATTGCGCGACGCCCCCATAGGTGGAGGTCAAGTCCTGACAGCGATAGCCTGAGGTCAGGGGCGTCATGGTGCGGGGCTCCGCTTGGGCAAGCGCGACTGGGACCTCACAGAGGGTCGCCGGCACTCGGGTGACCCACTTCAGCTGGGTGTCAGTGAGTTGCTGGAGATTGTCCGCCGTATAGAGGGCGCTATCTGCCACGACATACGTCGTGCCGTAGGTCGTGTGTAATTGGGCAATATGGTTCTTGACCACCTGTCCGAACGCGTGTCCATCATGGCTATTGCCATGCAAGGGTTGCAGGAGCAGGGGAAGGCCCGCTTGGTGTTCGACGATTAACGCGAGCATGACTTGATTGAGATCAGGCCGATGAGCCCGACTGTATCCCCGCGTGAGGTGAACGACCTTCGCCGCGGGCTCCTCATCACTATTAGAGCGCCCGTCCACATGAAAGCTCGTCGTATCGAGATGCGCCATACGCGGCCCAAGGCCCAGACGCTTGGCCGCCGTCGCGGCCATGAGACTAGAGAGTTCCGTCACCCCATACTGATAGAGCGTATCGAGGGCACGACCGAGCGCATCATCATTGAGCTGGGCGGGCGTCACGCGGGGCGACACGAGCCGTGCGGTGGGCTTATTGTAGAAGAACTTGGGGACCAGATAGAGTGCGTGGTTGACAAACCCCAGACCATTGAGCCCCATCGCTTTGACGGCTTCCCCAGCGGTCAGATCACGCATTGCCGGGTTTTGCTGTGTGGCACGGTCGATGACGTCGCCAAGGCCAAGCTCGTCGAACATTCCCGTAACGAGGCCGAGGTGATCCAAAACCTGGGTACGGTACACCGGTTGTTCTGGCATGACAATCTCCTCTGATGATGAGCAGATTGTAAAGGAGCTCTCGGCAACCTCAACAATGACGCACATGGCAGAGGGCAGTGCGGAAAGTCGGCTATAGCAGTATTTTTAAAGGATTGTGAAAACTGTAAAGTTTTCTGACAGGCATCCCGTACGCCTAGGCGACGAGGATGGACGGTATGCACCACCGCATGCCCAGCGACCCACCACCTCGGGGCTCACCGGACTCTCCGGCGCCCTCGGGGGCGCCCCTGGCCCTGAGGCACGTCGGCCACCAGGGCGGTGACGGGGCACAGCCAGCGCCACAGCGCCGTGGCGGCGGCCATGCCCAGCAGTTGCGCCGTAATAAACCCCGGCGTATCCGCAGGTCGGATACCGGCAAAGGTGTCGGTCGCGGCGCGGGCTGGGTCTGACACTATGCCCGCTGTGGCTTCCGGCTGAGTGGGATGGTGCGAGGGAAGAGGCTCGTGGCTGTGGGGGCTAGGACCGTTGCCGAGGTTACCCGGCTGGCGGCCCTTCTGGCATGCCAGTATCAATCCACGTGACAATCTCCTCCACTTCGGTATTCGAGAGAAACGGCCCGTGCATGGGCATCTTGCCAAAGCCCCCGACGCCGCGCATGAGCGAGCGCACGAGATGCGTGTCGCGGCCGGGCACACCAGGTTCAATGGCACGAAACCCGGAGAGCACGGTGGTGGCAAGCTGCTGCGGAGTGTCCCAGTAGTACTCATGAATACCCGGATAGGGCTCGCGCCCCCAGCGTTCGATCCAGCGTGCCATAATGTCATCCAAGATTTCTTTCACTCTTGGCCAATACACAGGGGCTGCAGGTGGTTGAGCGTCGGGCATGTGGGACTCTCCCAAGGTGAGACCGTACGACTATGGAGTCGGTAGTTGCCCAAGATACTGCCGGAAGCGCTCGATAGCGCGCTGCTCCGTCACACCGATAAAATACCGAATGCCCTGCGTGTATTCCAGCACATCACGCGGATGCATCAGCAAGTCATCACGCGCGGGCGAAGAGCGGAAGAGCCCGTCGGCCCAATCCTGCATACCGACATAGAGCATATCTTCGATGATGAGTGCAGGCTGGCGCTCGACATCCTTGCGGATCATCCAGCGTGCCATCACACACGGCAAGTGCGTCCACTGGTACCATTCCGTACCGAGATCATAGAGATACGGGTAGCCGTCCACACCACCACGTCGGCGCAGCGCCTCATTTCCCACCTGCAAGTAGGCGTCATACTCCCCATCCGGCGTGACATAGGCCCCAACCTGCACCTGATATTTCAGCACCAGCAGCATCTGGAGGAGTTGTACGGCGGTGCCGGCGGTCGGAGGCAGCGCAATCCGCGCGCCAGTGAGGGCCTCAATGGGTTGTCGGGCATGGAACAGGACACTCCCTGCCTTACGGATCATCGCCACACAAAAGCCAGAGAGATACTTGCACTGCTCTTCCAGACGGAAACAGTCGGAGAGCGGCACCGGGCCGGCGGCAATCGTACCCTGGATCAAAGCCTCCGCAATACCGCTGGGTGGCATGTCGCTCAAGGTAATGCCACGGCGTTCTGCGGCAAAATAAAACGGCTCACAACTCAGATGCGGGATATAACCGACGGTGATGGCCATGCGGATGTCTTGTCCTTACGACGTGCTGGATGCCCGCGCGGGCGGGCATCCAGGGATGGCTGTCTTACAAACGGGGACCAACAAAGGTGGGAGAAATCTTCTGAAACACCTGGACGCGGTTGCGAGCCGATTCGCTGATAAAAATGCGATCCTGGTCGTCCACCGTCACGCCCGCGGAACCCCAGAACAGCTTCTCGCGCTCCATCCCGTAGGCGCGCTTGCGCTCTTCCCACATCTCCGCATTGGCATCGAGCTTGTCTTTGGCCCACTTGGAGATCGTCGCTTCGCCTGTGGTCAGAGTGATAAACTCACCATCCTGATCAAACACTTGCAGACGATTATTGCGCCAGTCAGCCACGTAGATGATGCCTTCGGAATCCACAGCTACGCCGGAGGGGCGATTGAATTGCCCTTCGCCGGAGCCAGAGGAGCCGAACTTCATGACAAACTGACCATCACCGGTGAATTTCTGAATGCGGTCGTTACGCCAGTCGGCAATATACACAAAGCCTTCTTTGTCGATGGCAATACCCCACGGCATATTGAGCTCGCCATCGCCACTACCAGCGGTGCCCCATTTGGACAGGAAGCGACCATCTTTGGTAAACTTTTGCACGCGGTTGTTGCCGCCATCGACGATGTACAACTCTTCATTCGCATTAAACGCCATGCCGGAGGGACGATTGAGTTCGCCATCACCACGGCCCGGACGCTCGGTCCACTTGCGCAGGTAGTCGCCGTCCTTGCTGAAGACGGAAATGCGGTTCAGCCATTCATCGGCAACATAGACATTCCAGTCTTTATCAAAGGCCAACGAGGTCGGCCACACCAATGACCCGTCGTCGAAATTAAACTCGTGTGGTCCCTGCGCCGGGACGCCGCGAGCAAACGCCGTGATGTACTCTTCGTCCACCGTGCACACCGCAATACGCGTGCCTTCTGGACGATATTCCGAGGCGCGGCAGATGACGTACAGCGTATCGCCCTCACCGCGGGCGCAGGCAATCGGCTGCGTGAAGCCCGGGCCGAACTGCTCGCCCCGGCCAATCGTATGGCTATATTGGAGATTGACGTGTGAAACAACAGCAGGCATGAGAACCTCCTTAGGGTGATCCCCTCTCCCCCAGGAAAGGATGAGGGAGAGGGGCGGAGTGACAGATGTTTACAGGAAATCGAGCTGTTCGAAGGTGCCGCCGACAATTGCGGTGGAATCCATACCCATCCAACGCTCCAGCAGCGTCGCATACAGGCCGCGGAAGTCGTTATTATACTGCAGATCCCCTTCCACCAACTTGCTGGCTTCCAGCGACGGATATTCGCCGTACAGGCCGCCTTTGACGTGATCACCAATGACAAACGCCACGCCACCAGCGCCGTGGTCGGTGCCGGAACCGTTATCATGCACGCGCCGCCCGAACTCGGTGAACACGAGGAGCACCACGTTATCGGTGGCGTTGTGTTCTTGCAAATCCTGATAGAAATCCCCAATCGCCTTGGAGGTCTGGCTCCACAAGCGCGTGTGGTTCATCAGCTGCCCAGCGTGCGTATCAAAACTATTGTACGGTGCCGTAGTGTAGAAGATGCGCGTGCCCAGATCCGCCAGATGCGTCTGCGCGATGTTCTTCATATACTGTGGCACGTCATCACCACCATACTTTACCGTTGAGGAGTATTTATCAAGCGCCGTGCTGAGAATGTCCGCCCCTTCGAGGGCATCCAGACCCGTCTGGGCAAAATACGCCTGTACCGGCTCTTTACCGAGCATGGGCTCGTACACACGGGAAAACGTTTCCAGGGCTTGCAAGCGCTGATCCTGCGCCTGAATGCCCGTGAGCACGCCGTAGGTTTCCAGGCTGCCGACTGAGGCCACTGGCACCCCAGCCATGGACAGGGCGCGCGGCAGGCCACGCCCAAAGTTCACGCCCGTGAGCACGTTTTCTTTTTTGGGATCGATGTCCCGGATGGTCCGACCCAGCCAGCCTTCGTCCCCAACCTTGGTGGGTTCGCAGGTGTGCCAGATATCCATGGAGCGGAAGTGCGAACGACTCGGGTTGGGATAGCCGATGCCTTGGATGATCGCCATCTTGCCTGCGTCGTACAGCTTCTTCAGCGGTCCCATAGTCGGGTGCAGACCCAGGGTGTCCGTAATGGGCAGCACCTGGTCTTCCGGGATGCGCACCTTGGGACGATTGTCAAAATACAACGGATTGTTGTACGGTATGAAGGTGTTTAAGGCATCGTTGCCTCCAGACAACTGGAGGACGGCCAGCACAGGAGCTTTGCCGTTGGATGTCGTCATTGTATCTTCTCCCCTTTGTGTCTAGGCAAATAAGTATTCCGTGGTTGCAACGATGGACTGGAGCATCTGCGCCGCACGCTGCGGGAAGTCTGCCGCACCCGTCTGGATGGGGCCGCCCTTTGTCGCCAGCGTCACCAGTTCATTGTATGTTTCCGGGGCCAACTGGTACCCGCCGAGGAGTTCCAAGCAGCCATCAATCAGGCCTGCCGGGGTCAACGTCGGGCCAGAGGCGCGCAGCCGGCTGATGATCGCCTGCACCCCAGGCAGATCGGTATTGCCGACGTTGTCTGCCGTGAAGTTAATGCGTTCGACCAGCGTGCCGCTATCGATCCACTCTTTGCCGGTGTGCCAGCCTTCTACCGTGGGCGGATTCATCAGATCCTGACCCATGTAGCGAATGGTCAGCGTCAAACCATTGAGGCCTGGGCGCGGGAAATCAAAGTCACCGACCAGCCGCATGGTGCCGACGACGGTTTCGACTGGGCTTTTGACTTTTGAAAAACGCGCATTTTTGAAGGCATCAGAGTTGAACAGCACGCGGAGCATGGAGCGGATGTTGTAATGAGAGCGGAAATACTCGTCCTCGAGCAACTTAATGGTTGCCATGTCGCGCGGCGCGGTGTGCTGCCAGGCCGGCACCTGCGGCTCATCGGCGACGAAGAAATTGTACAGATGACGGGCGACGAAACGCGCTGCGGATGGCTGTTTGGCGACGATGCGAATAATGTCTTCGCCATTCCAGTTCCCCGTCTCGCCCAGGAAGGTTTTTTCGTCATTATCGTGGTCACGTGGATCGTAGATGAACTTGGATTCGTAGCGACCATAGGGGTACCGTGGCATCGCATTGACCACTGTCCAGCCCGTGAAGGCGCGCGCCGCTGCCTTGACATCATCTTCGCTGTAATTCAGCTGGCCGTCCATGCCCACACCGATAGAGAACAGTTCGAGCAATTCACGGCCCCAGTTCTCGTTGATGGCGCCTTTGTGGCTCATACAATTGTCGAGAAAAAACACCATGGCCGGGTCTTGCGACAGGGCGAGGAGCAACTCCTCGAAATTGCCCATGCCGAGCTGCCGAAACATATTAAACTGCTTGACCTGTTCCTTGGGGTTTTCGCACTTGGCATGGCCGGTGCACAGGATGCCGTGCCAGAACAGGGCGATTTTTTCTTCCAGAGGCCGTTTGGTATTGATCATACGGAAGGTCCACTCTTCCTGCTGACCTTCCAAGGCCGCCTTGTTAATCCACTCGGTCTTGTAGCGCATCATCACATCGTCGTCGATACCGTCCAGCATTTCTGGCTGTAACAGCTCTTCGACTGTCGCTTCGTAGCCCTTTGCGGCACGCGTTTCTAACTCAGCATACGGAGCGCCAAAACCCGCACGGCGCATCAAATGAGCCATCAATGCGATTGATTCGTTTGCCATGTCTCGCCTCCTGAGGAAGGTGATTGGTGTGTAGTGAATACTCGGCTATACCTTGCGGCCTCACAGGCCAGAACAATGAACCCTGACAATGCCTATCAGCCTGCAAGGGATTGTCCGGACACATCCACAGGTACTACGTTAGGACGTAGCGCCATCGAGAACATCTGAAGGCACATCAAGGAAGAACTGCAGTGTAGCTGCCGGACAATGCAAAGCAATTGCATCATAGGCCAACGGTGGCACGACGTCAATACTTTTTCGTGAGGCTGTCGTCATGGACAAGAGGGCTGCTCTCGTAGGCGGAGGTGGTGACCTCGACTGGGACATCCCTGGGTGCGCTGGCTATACCTAGAGCACGACACCTGCGTCTGTCCCTCAGAGACTTTAGCGTCTGCCAGAGGATGTCGCGACGTAGAATGTCTTGCTTTTTTCGACCTTCTTCCCTTGATAGGCTATCGCCGTACTCATGGTATACGTACCGCTCTTGGCGCTTTTGGGGATACCGATAATCGCTCCTATCGCCCAGACACCAGGCTTAAAATCGATCTGGCTGGTGGCATCACGAAAGACTTCTCTGCCTTGGAAAGTGACCACGCGGCTGATACGGCCAGGGACGGTCACTGCTTCAGAAGGCTCACAGAACGTATAAGACACCACCTGGTTCACTTCTTCGCCCGCCCTGATTCTTTCCGGGACGACCTGCATATCATCAATGCGTACCCGCTCCCGTGGTGGCAAGGAGTCGCAGGTGTCTTGGCGTTGCAGGTGTGCCGGAGAAAGTACCATAAATTCCCCGCGCAAAGGGCTGGGGATTGGACGCGCGCTCGTATCAGGGCTGGAATCAGATTTGAGTGAGGCACAACTGCCGAGAGCCAAAGCGCAGGTCAGCAGCAGCAGCCGCAGAGCCACATGCATGGGATGCTCCACAGTCGACCTTATTTTTTGATATACCATGCACCGGGGTCCCTCTTGGCCTGTTTGGGAGGAGGCAGGCTACGTTGTGGTCGAGGTTTTTCTTTGCCGGAGGTTAGAGATGGACCATTAGCCTGTTTCCCCGTCTGTCGCGGGATCGCCATCTTGGGGGCCTTTGCTGGTGGACCGGGCGCTCGCGGCAGAGTCGGCGTGGTATCTGCTGCGGGTAGGGCGGACAGCGTGCTCGCGTTTGGCACCGGCAGCGGCGACACTGGGGGGTCCTCGACACTGCGTGGGACATGTGCCGCGCTGGCCTCAACGGTGGGACGCTCCGGCGCACTGTCGGCTGCTGCAGGCTCCTGCACTGTCACCTCTTCTTGCGGGACAGGTTCCTGGAGAGGCACCGCGGTCTCGGGCTCTAGGGGAGACTCTAAGGATGGTGCGTGCGCAGCCGCGGGCAGCCTGGAGGCGGGGAAGGCTGCCGGAGCCACCGGTTGCACGGGCACTGGCGTCGCAGGCGTGAAAGCGATGGGATTCCCCGCCATGGCCACATAGAGGAGCACGGCGAGCATAAGCCCGCCGCACAACAACGTCAGAGAGCGCCGGGAGCTACGCCGCCTCACGGGTCGCGAGGGACTGAGCAATACGGTGCGCTCGGCAGACGAGAGCGACGGGGGCTGGGTTGGGCTCTCCACGTGCGGCATGCCTGGTGGGCGTGCCAGACCTGTGAGCGCCTGGGCAAAGGCCTCCGCACTTTGATAACGTCGTTCGGGCGCCTTCTCGATTGCCTGCAGAATCACCCGGCCGAGGTCCTGGGGAATCTGTGGGTTGATGTTCCATGGTGGCGTGGGAATCGTCTCGATATGGCCTTGCATAATGGTGTATTCTGAGTCCCCATCGAATGGGAGCTTCCCCGTCACCATACGGTAGAAGGTAATGCCAAGCGCGTAGAGATCTGAGGTGACGCTGGCCGCCTGCCCCTGTATTTGCTCTGGAGAGACATACCCCAGCGTCCCGAGGAGCATGCCGGTCTTGGTCTGCCCTTCTTCTCCAGCGACCTTGGCTATGCCAAAATCGGTCACTTTCACCAACCCTGTGTCCGTGAACATGATATTCCCAGGCTTGATATCCCGATGCACGATCCCTTTGATATGCATAAAACTTAACGCGGCAAGGACGCCTTGACATATGGACACCGCTTCGTTAGTGGCGAGACGCCCAACGTGTTGTAACCGTTGCTCCAAGGTGTCTCCCCGGACATATTCCATGACCAGAAAGATATCCTCGCCCTCTTCCAAATAATTGAGGATATTGACGACATGCGGATGGGTAAGTCTCGCTTGAATCTTCGCTTCCTGGATAAAACGCTGACGCACCACAGGGTCAGAAGCGTAGGTAGGCGAGAGCACCTTCATTGCCACTTCCTGTTCGAGTTGGACATGGATGCCCTTGTAGACCACCCCCATACCACCTTGGCCAATTTTTTCCAGAATTCTGTAGGCACCGACCTCTTTGCCTAGCATTGGTTCTCCTGTCTCATACCCATACTGACCTGAGAATGTCCATGTGACGCTCGTACCGTGGGGCTAAGTGCCGCTGTGAAATTGCAGTATTGTGGCCCCGACCGTGATCACATCTCCATCACACAGAGCCCGCGGTGTGGTGACCGCTGTCCCGTTCACCTTGGTCATGCGCCTCCCTTGAGAGTGCGTGATGAAAAAGCCCTCGGGCCGTCTGCTGATCGTAAACGCGGGAGTGCCGACGAACCACCCTTTGAGCTTGATGTCAGCCGTGTGGCCCTTGCCACCCAGCGTGGTCCATTGCGTCAGCGCAATACGCTCGTGCTGAACGCCTCCAGAGAGGATCTCTATGCTCCCTTCCACGGTTTGGGACTGCACCAAGACGGTCTCCTCGGCCAGCGAGACGCCTCGCTCTTTCCGCCCTGCACCGGCAGTTTTCTCTCCACTCATGAAGACGAGCGTATGTTTGCCCACCAAAATCTGATCTCTATCGCTGAGTATCGCTTGCGTGACTTGCTGCCCATTCACAAAAGTGCCGTTGCCACTCTCAAGATCTTGGACAAGATATTGGCTGTCCACGGGGAGAATTTTGATGTGATAGCGTGAAACGGCGAGATTGTCTATCACGACGTCATTCCCTGGCTCTCTGCCTATGGTAATGGGCGCTTGCGTCAGCACAATTTCTTGCAGCGTTGCTCCATTAAACTGGAGAATCAACTTGGCCATACTCATGATCTCCTTCTCAAGCCGCTTGACCCTGTGCGTCCCCCAAAGTCACGTGCGCAGGCTGGCGTGGCACCCCGAGGGCTACGGGCAAGGCCTGTGCTGGTCGTGCGCGCACCCGTCGGTATTCCAATTGCGTTCATCGTTCGCAGCACGGTATGATACGCCCATGCCTAGCCCTTGCAATGTTCCCTGGCTATTGAACACGCAGAGACACTACTATACGAAGTTCCCTCGAGGAGCGCGAGTATGCTTGACCGTTTTAAGGTACCAGAAACCGACCAGGTACGTGTCATGGCCGCGGAGCTGCGCCATACGGTGGCGGCGATTTTTACCAAGTGTAACGTGCCGCCAGAGGATGCCGCCATCGGTGCGGATGTGCTGGTGAGCACCGACCTGCGCGGCGTGGATTCGCACGGCGTGTCCAACATGCTGCGCTCCTATGTCCAGAGCTACCAGCGCGGAGACTACAATCCGCGGCCCAACATGCGTATTGTCCGCGAATCCCCGAGCACCGCCACCATTGACGGTGATGGGGGCCTGGGGGTCATCCAGGGACCGAAAGCCATGCGCATTGCTATGGATAAAGCCAAACAGGTCGGTGTGGGTATTGTGACGCTCTACAATGGACGCCACCTCGGGGCCGTGGGCCACCATGCTATGCTCGCCGCCAAGGAAAACATGGTCGGCATGTGCATGACCGCCACCCAGCCCGGTGTGGTACCCACGTTTGGCGCTGAAGCGCGTTTTGGCACCAACCCCATTGCGGTGGCGGCGCCGGCCAAAAGTCAGCCTCCGGTGTTGTTTGACGTGGCGACGTCCTCCGTGGCCAACAATAAAGTGCAGCTGGCACGGCGTGTGGGCAGCAATCTCCTCCCTGGCTGGGTGACCGATCCCGAGGGCAACCCCATCATGGAGGAAACCCCGCCAGTGGGGCGTGGCGACTATTTTCTGCTGCCCCTCGGCGGCACACGGGAATTAGGCTCCCACAAGGGCTATGGGCTGGCCCTGATGGTCGAGATTATGTGCACCATGCTCTCCGGTACCCTGCCGCATGGCTTGGATAAGAGTACGGGCTATAAGCATTTCTTCGCGGCGTACAATATCGAGGCCTTTGCCGATGTGGAGGAATTTAAGGAGCACATGGACCAAACCCTCGAATGGCTGCGTGAGACCAAACCCGCCCCTGGGCAAGAGCGTGTGCTGTATCCCGGCTTGCTGGAGTATGAGGAAGAACGTGAACGCCAGGAGCATGGCATCCCGCTGCACAAAGAAGTCATCGCGTGGTTTGGGCAGACGACGAGCGATATGGGTCTAGCCCCGCTGAAGACGCGCTAACCTGGTCGGCACGCGGTCAGGCCTCCAAGGGTTGCCCGCAACCCGGCGCGCTCTCAGACCCGAGAGCGGGCTCAGCGCTGGCCTGTACGCTGGGGAAATGCAGCGCCACCGTCTGCACACCGTCCAGCGCCATCTCGACTAACGCTGGCGTATCAAGGGCCTGTTCGGCGGCGAGAATATCCTCAAGACGCGTGCGCGTCGCCGGGTGGCGCGGGACAAACAGCGTACAGCAGTCCTGGTCAGGCTGGATGGACACCGCGAAGGTGCCCATCCGGGTCGCTTCGTGGATGATTTCCACCTTATCCATACCAATCAATGGGCGCAGCAGTGGCAGGCTGCTGGCCTCGGCAATGACGCTCATATTCTGCAAGGTCTGCGAGGCGACTTGCCCGAGCGATTCACCAGTGACCAGCGCCTCGGCCCCGGTACGTTGCGCCAGCGCCGTGGCAATGCGCAGCATATAGCGGCGATACAACACCACACGATACGCCGCGGGCACGGCACTGACAATACGTTGCTGGACCTCGCCAAACGGCACCACGAAGAGCCGGGCGTCGTACTGGTGCTGGGTTAGCTGCTGCGCCAGTTGCAGGGCTTTCTGTTGCGACGAGCGGTCGAGGAAGGGATAACTGTGGAAGTGCACGAAATCCACTCGGCACCCTCGTTTCATCATCCGATACGCCGCTACCGGCGAATCAATACCGCCTGAAAGCAGACCGAGCACCAACCCACTGATGCCACTAGGTAGCCCACCAGCCCCAGCGATTTTGTCGGTGTAAATCAGTGCCCGCCGCGTGACGATCTCGACATGCACGGTGAGGGCCGGGTGGTCCAGATCGACGCGGGTGGGATGCGTGGCCAGGACATGCTCCCCCAGAGCGGCTTGCAAAGACATGGAGCGGAAAGGCAACTCCTTAAAGGCCCGCCGGGCGGTAATACGAAAGCTCGGAAAGCCGCGATCGCGCAGCACCTCGCTCACCGTCTGCTTGATGGCATCGAGATTGTGGGGCGCCGAGGCACAGGGCGAAAAATTGACCAGGCCAAAAACGCTGCGCAGCCGGGCTTCCAGACATGGCCAGGGGATGTCCTTGGGCAGGCCGACCAGGAAACGGCCCGACAGCATCGCGATGCTGCTCTCCCCCAGATCCCCTAAGGCCCGCTGGATATTGGCGGCGAGACGGCGCAGAAAGGCCGGGCGATTCTTGCCCTTAATGCTGACTTCGCCGTAATGGATCACGATATATTGCTGGGTCTCATCCATAGCACAGGGCCTCACCGTGTGGGAACACGGTCTTGAAATTCTACGCGTAGCTTGAGGAAACGCGGGCTCAGCAGCATCACCGCGATGACGACACTGAGCACCGCCAGGCTCATGATTTGCAACGCCCGTGGGCCACCGAGGCGCTGGGCCAGGACACCCCCGACAAATGTGCCCAAGGGCACCAGACCACGATTCAGCAGAAAAATACTCATCACCCGCCCCCGCATGTGGCGCGGAGCCAACAGTTGCAGCATGGTCTGATTCTGGGTCTGATACGTCACCACACAGAGCCCGAGACAAAAAGCACAGAGGGAAGACACCAGGACGTGCGACGCGGAGGCAAAAGCAAACAGGGCGAGCCCAAACGCCAACGCCCCAATGACCACCGCCCGTCCGTAACTATAGCCACGTTGCAACGACGCTACCACCAGAGAACCGAGGATGGAGCCGACGCCTACCAGCGTCATGAGCAGCCCTTGCAGACGCGCCCCGCCATGCAACACGTCTCGGGCAAAAATGGGGAACAGGCTCATATACGGCATACCTAAGGTGAGTGGGCCATGCGCCAGGATCATCAAGATACGCAGATCGCGGTCGCGCAGCACAAAGGTGAAGCCGGCAGCCACGCTGCGGAAAAACGGCTCGCGCCGTGCCGCTTGCGCTTCTGGACTGCGCTCTGGCGTCACCATTTGCACGGTCCACAGCGTGGCCAGCACGAACATCACAGCCTGGGCATAATACGACCCATGCGCGCCGATAAAGGCAATCAACAGACCGGCCACGGCCGGGCCCACGGCGCGAGACACATTGAGCGCCATGGCATTGAGCGCTAAGGCGTTCATCAGATAGCGGGCGCCGACAATGTCACTGATCAGCGTCTGGCGTGCCGGTTGTTGGAAGGCCTGGACCGTCCCGGCCAGAAAACCCGTCACGTAGATATGCCAGGGCTGCACATGACCGAGCAGCACCACGGTGGCCAGGAGGGCGTTCAGGACGGCATTGGTGAGTTGCGAGAGGATGAGTTGGTGCTGACGGTTTGAGCGGTCGGCCACTGCTCCGGCCAGAATACCGAAAAACAACAGTGGCAAGCCACGTAAGGCTGTGGCCAGTCCCAGCTCAAAAGCCGATCCAGTGATCTGATAGATCAGCCAGCCTCGCGTCACCTGGTCCATCCACTGTCCCATGCTGGTGCTCACCTGGCCCAACCACAGCAGACGGTAATCACGCAATTGCAGCGACAGGAAGGTGTGACGCCCGGAGAACAGTCCCACGTCAAATACCCCGAAACCACTGCCCAAACGCCACGGCGAGGTCGCGATCGCCCTCCACCAGCAGCTGCCCAGAGGCGAGGGCGGCTTCCACGTTGAGGCGTCCATACACCAGTAGGACGTAGGTGGCGGTATCACAATGCAGGACGACCTGGGCCGTGGTGCCGGCAGCATCCTCCATGCGCAGCGTGCTGCCGTCGACAACCACGTCGGTCTGGCGTGGCCCCGGACCGGTGATCAGAAAGCGGTAGCGTACGGGGACAGCCCGGTGCGGCCCTGACCAAAAGGCCCAGCGCAGCGAGCCGGAGGCAATGGAGTCAGAAATCGTGGTGAGAATGGCAGGCAGACAGGCGACGGCCAGCGGCGCGTCGGGGGCAAGCCCGGCGCGGATGTCCCATTCGTGCAGGGCCAGCTCTTTGAGACGCAAATCCATAAACTGTTGGGCCTGCACAATGCCCCCAGGATGATAGCACGGCATGGCGTGTTGGGCCGGTTCCAAACCAGCCAGCAGCGCATTGAGGCGATCATTGGCCGCGTCATAGGCGGCGAGGAGCGTCTCTCCAAGAGCCTGACGGGCCGCAATCGAGCCCTGGGCAATGCGGGCGGCGGCGCTGGACGCCGTCGATTGCCCCGCGGGCAGGCGCCCAGGCAGCGGGCTGGTATCGCCCTGTAAGCCGCGGGTGAGAGAGTTGGCATAGGTGTCTGCCACGCCAATCAGGTGGGCTATGACGTCCTGCACTTGCCACTCGCTACAAGCGCTGCTCTGCGTCAAGGCCGCACTTGGCAGGGTATGTAGGTACTGTTTGATTCGCTCTGATTCCATGTGCAGTATCTGGACGCGCTCCGCAAATGTCGCCATAGAAAATCCTCGTTGGGGACTGCAGACTGGCCGTGTTCTGCAGCGTACGATGGGCGGCAGAAAGGTTCTTTTATGACTCTATATTAGTTTTAATAAACCCATTTTAGGATCTCTCGTGCGATGACCCGCGCAGGTGCCGGTCCCTAGAAGCCGCCTAGTTTACCTGGCGCAGTCGTCACCACCCTGTTCCTTTCCCCGTCCGTAAGCACTGCTGGTATGTGCTAGCTATTGGTATCGCACCATAGCGTATGCTGGAAGGAAAAGGAAGCAGGATGCTGGCGACGTGTCCTGACTTGCCTTGTAGGCGGGCAGTGAGTCTGGCCGCAGCTCAGCACCGCAAAGTGAGGCGCTGAGCCATCGCTGTCACAGCACGCGAAGGCACGCTGCGCTGGTCACTTAGAGCATATCGCGTGGCACAACAGCCCTCCGGGCGGCAGCATGGGACGCGGCGGCAAGGCCGCCACAGGGTACATCCTCGCCGTTACTGGCACACCGTATTCAGTAGGACAAAATTTGCATTGTACGTAGCGGCACAGGCGGCGGAGTTCCCGGGGGGGGAGGAGACGACGTCTACCGGGCCATCCAGTTGACTTGCCCCCACACGCACCGTGCCACCACTGCTGAGGGACAGGCTCTTCGTGCCCACCACGGTAGAGCGATGGATAAGTACAGTGCTAGCGCCAACGCTTACCCCAATGTTACCCACATCACCACCTGTCGCGCGAGCAGTGACGTTGGTCAGAGTGGGTGAGGAGCTCAAGTTCTGTATCCCGATGCTGAGGCCCGTGCCGGATCCCATGGCGCTAACCGTGACGTTGGTCAGCCTCGGCGAGGAGGCCATGTTCGCCATCCCGACGTTGTCTCCCCCGTTCTCTGCCCTGATGGTGACGTCGGTCAGTGTGGGTGAGGAGTTATTGTTGTTCACCCCAATGGCAGCGGTTGTCCCGCCCGTGGCAATGGCGGTCACGTGGCTGAGGCGCGGAGCGGCGGTATCGTTGGAGATAGCCACGGCCAATACATCACCGCCGGTGTTGGTCACCGTCAGCCAACGCAATTCCGCGCTAGGCGCCCCGAGGACAGTGGCTGCGGTAGCGACTGTCCTCCCACCTGGGGCACTGATAATAGTGGTCAGTTCCCCCGAGCCTTCAATATCCACGCAGGCTTGCATGCTCACCCGTTCGTTGTAGGTGCCGGGTAGCACCTTAATCAGGTAGCGTGCCGAGCAGTTTGAGCCGTCGAAAATCCCAGGCGGAATGCTGCTCAGAGCGCCAAGGATCGTGGTGAACTCCGGCGACACTAGGGGTCTGCTCGTGCCGTCTGGAGGTCTTTGTCCCACGGTGAGCATAAAGGCGTAAGGCCCCGCCCCGCCGGTGGCTCCGGTGCTCCCGGTGGCCCCGGTGGCCCCGGTGGTCCCCGTCGCACCTGCTGTCCCGGTGGCCCCGATGGTCCCCGTCGCACCTGCTGTCCCGGTGGCCCCGGTGGGCCCCGGTGGCCCCGGTGTCCCGGAAGAACCCGTCACCCCGGTGGCACCGGTGCTGCCGGTGGCCCCGGTGGTCCCCACGCCCGTCACCCCGGTGGCGCCCGTCGGGCCAGTCGGGCCCGTCGAACCGGTCACCCCGGGGAGCCCCGTGCCCCCCGTTGTCCCCATCGTCCCCGGGGAACCCGTGGCCCCGGTATTGCCTGTGGCCCCGGTATTGCCCGTCGCCCCGGTACTGCCCGTGGGGCCAGTACTGCCCGTCTCTCCGACTTGGACTAACAGACCCCAGAAGGTCGGACTGCTGTCAGGAGGGTGATTCAGATTGTTGTTTTGCAGGGAGATATAGCTGCTGCCGGCAAAGCCCACGGTATCAGTGGCCGCATACGTGGTCGTGGGCCTCCAGGCGCCTTGAAACGTGAGGCCGGTGGCTCCGGTGGTCCCCACACCCGTCACCCCGGTGGCGCCAGTGCTGCCGGTGGCTCCGGTGGTCCCCACGCCCGTCACCCCGGTGGCGCCCGTCGGGCCCTTCGGACCGGTCACCCCGGGGAGCCCCATGCCCCCCGTCGTCCCAGGAGAACCCGTCACCCCGGGACTGCCCGTCGCCCCGGGACTGCCCGTGGGGCCAGTACTGCCCGTCTCCCCGACTTGGACTAACAGACCCCAGAAGGTCGGACTGCTGTCAGGAGGGTGATTCAGATTGTTGTTTTGCAGGGAGATATAGCTGCTGCCGGCAAAGCCCACGGTATCAGTGGCCGCATA
>SXND01000053.1 GCA_005777235.1 Pseudomonadota bacterium | reverse complement strand
CTCTTGCATGTCCCGGTCTTCGATGTCCTTGCTTGGGGCTCCTCGGTGTGGGACAGGCGCGGTGGTGCGGTGGTGCGTGGGTCTCCTGGTCGTGGGGAGATTCCCTCCCGCCCGCAGGGCCGAACTCTGTATTCGACGACTTCCTGCCGTCAAGCACGACATTACGCCAGGCAAAGACTATCGATGTATATATAGCACCGTCTGAGTAGGCACCAGACGACATCAAGTCATCAAGCATCCTTTTTGCGTGGTACTGGGCGACTCTAAGTCGTCTTTGCCATGTGAGAGGTATGCCCGACGACTCAGTGTCATTAAGCATGCCTTTTAGCAGACCAAAGTGACGAGTAGTCGTCAAGCACGCCCATGGACTATCTTTTACGACTGGCGAACAACCAACCGACCTGAGTCTGCGACGGATGGAAGCCACCATCTGTCTTCCCGGCGCGCTGGCCCTTAGATCACCCCCTCTTCTGCCAAGCCAGCGATCTCATCCGCCGACATGCCCAGCATCTCGCTATACACATAGTCATTATCTTCGCCGTAGAACGGTGCCCCACGGTCGAGGCGGCCACCGATATAGGCCGGGCTCGCGCTGAGCTTGACGGCTACCTCGGCCACCGGCCAGCGACCGATCTTGGTGCCGGTCACCTCGGTCAGCCACTTAAGCGACGCCAGTTGCGGATCACTCTCACAGCGGTCCCCGGCATTCTGACACACGCCGGCGGGCACCCCGGCTTGCTGCAGGCGGGACATGGTGTTGTAGGCATCCAGGGGGCGCGTCCACTCGCCGACCAGCGCATCCAGGGCATCCTGGTGCGCCAGACGCGCCGTCAGTGTGGCGAAACGGGCGTCCCGGCCCCATTCGGAGTGCCCGGAGACGGTCAGCAGGGCTTGCCATTCTGCCTCGGTGAAGCAGGCGATGGTCAGCCAGCGGTCTTCCCCAGCGCAGGGATAGACGCCGTGCGGTGCGGCGGGTTTGTAGGGCGAGCGGTTGCCGGTGCGGGTCCAGATGCGTCCGTTGGCCGACCAGTCGAGCAGGGTGGTGCCGCTGATAAACAGGCCGACTTCCGACTGCGAGGCGTCGATCCACTGCCCTTCGCCGGTGCGCTCACGGTGGAACAGGGCGCTCAGCATGGCCAGGGCAAAGCTGTAGGCCCCCATCCAGTCGAGGTACGAGTACCCCCAACCGGCGGGCATGGCCGGTTCGGGCAGGCCGGACATTTCGGAGAGGCCGGCGAAGGCATTGGCAATCGGACCGACGGTGCGGAAGCGGCCGTAGACGCCCTGGGCCCCCATGCCCGACTGTTGGGCGTAGATGATGTTGGGTTTAATGGCTTTGAGCGCCTCATAGCCCAGTCCCCAGTTGTCGAGCACGCCCGGCGAAAAACCCTCGGCGACAATGTCGGACATGGCCACCAGGCGCTTGGCGATCTCTAAGCCCTTGGGATGGCGCACGTTGAGGGAGATGCCGCGCTTGCCGGGATTCTTGTTGTTAAACTGGCCACCCATGTTCGGATCCGTCTCGCCGGGCAGGGGCCCAGTGGCTTTTTCACGGGCGGCGCGTCCGCCCACTGGAGCCATGGCGGCCATGCGGGTATCCGGGTGACTCTTTAACTCCACCTTCATGCTCTCGGCACCCATGGCGCTGAGAAAGCGGGTGCCGCCAGCGGAGGCCAGGAACCAGGTAAAGTCCAGGATGCGGATGCCGTGCAAGGGGAACGGCTTGCCGTGCGGCGACAGCACCTCGGAGGGCGCGATGCCGGGGTGCGCGGTGTGTGGCGGAAAGTGGCGCGGCGGCGGGGTGAGCACACTCTGGGCATCTTCGGCCAGCAGCGGGGCGCGGCGACCAACCGACCAGGCGGTGCCGGTGGCGAGCCATTTGCTGGTGGCGTAGCGGAAGGCGCGGCCCAGTTCGGGATGCTCGACGTCCGTACAGCTGGTGCGGGCCAGCCAGTGTGGATCGAGGCCGTTTTCGTGTGGCTTGCGCAGTGGCGCCCACAGCATGCCAGCTTCCTGGGCTTCGCGCCAGGGCACGTTCTCGTAGGTGAAGGCGCGTACAAAGCGCTGTACCGCTTCCATGGGGTTGACGCCCTTGACCGCAGTCTCGGGCCCGGTGCCGGGCACGAAGCGTCCGCCTTGTGGCGCGGCGCTGGTCTGCTCGGCGCTCAGGCCGGAGTCAATGCCGTAGCGTTCGCACAGGGCGATCAGGCGGGCCATATCGCCAGGGCGCGTGCCGAGACTGGCCATCACCCAGCGGCCGTCTTTGGTATGGACGATAGACGGAAAGGCTGACACGGTCTCGCGCGCGTGGCGGCAGGTCTGGCGCAACACGATGACGTGGCGCATGACCCACGACATCAGATCGACCTCGGTGCATTTTGACACGGCTTCGTGGACAGCGCACGACAGGTGCTGGCCCTGCCCGGAGCGCCAGCGGTACAGCAGGGCGGCGATAATCGCCATGGCGAGTTGCTCGCCAGCAATGTGGTAGGCATGCCACATCTGCGGAGCGATGGGCGGGAGGTCGTACTGACCGCCTGGTGCCGGGTCGTAGCCACAGTTCATCATGACGCCGCCGAGGGCCAGATGGATCAAGTCCGAGCCCTTAAAATGCGCCCAGGGGCCTTCGTCGCCAAAGGGTGACATGCGTGCCACAATCAGCGTCGGATGCTGCTGCCGCAGGGTGGCTGAGCCTAATCCCAGGCTGTCCAGTTCGCCTTTGGGGGTGGATTCGAGGAGCACGTCCGCCGTGGCGATGAGGGCGCGGAACTGCTCGCGGTCGGCGGGCTGGTGCAGATCGAGCACGATGGAGCGCTTGCCACGGTTATATTGCCAGAAGAACAGCGAGCGCTCGGGATCGTGCTGGTCTGCGTAAAAAGGCCCAATGTGGCGCGTGCTATTGCCGCCAGGGGGTTCGATTTTGATGACTTCAGCGCCCAACCCGGCTAAGGCCAGGCCACAATACTCGGCCTGCTCGTCGGCCAGTTCAATGACGCGGAGGCCGCTGAGCGCCCCCGGTTTGGGCGCGGTGGTACTGGGGACGACCAACGTGTCTGATGCTGCCATGATGCTTCTCCCGTGGTAGGCGGCATGTCTGCTGTCTCTGTGCGCGGCATTCTAGTGGTTTCTCGAACGATGTCCACCCGCAGTCCTCAAACCGGACTGAGACGTGGGAGGGCCAGGAGTCCGACATAGTCTGTGTATGGAACGGTGCAGGGATGGCCAGGGGCATAGCGGTACACGCTGCCGGTGAGCGGCGCCGTGAGCGCCAGGATGGTGGAGGAGACCGTGCCGTAGCGTCCGTCCAGGCGATGCATACAGAGGGTCTCGCGCTCTGTGACCCCGTGCTCGTGGTCGCGACAGACATCCTCTAAGAGTGGTAAACAGTCGGACCACGCCAGCGCCGGAGCGTGCTGGAGCAAACGCCGCGCGCGCTGAATACGCACCGTGTCCGCATCGTTGATGTTGCCATTGGTGAGCACATGCAGGCCAGGCGCTAGGGGTTGCAAGCGCGGCGTGTCGTCGTAGGCAGCCCACAGCAGTTCGTACTGGTCGATCATGAGCAAATTAAAGGCATTGTAGCGTGCAGGCGGTTCCGCCGCCAGGAACGCAGCGGCTTCGGTGGCGCTGCGACACTGCAAGGCGTCCAGGCACAAGAGCCCACGCGAACGCCGCTGTGGATCGTTTTCCTGGTCCTCGTGCGTACGGCGGTTGGTGAGGCCAATCACCAGCCCGTGGGCATTGAGCCCGAACCAGGTTCCCCCAGCGCGCGCATCCCGTCCGCCCCAGGCGAGCGGTGCGGCGAGGAGTTGTTGCGGCCCCTCGGCAGGGCGGTCGTAATACTCATCACGATTGGCGGCCACGACGATAGGATATCCTGGCACGCTCTGATACAGAACCATCAAGATACACATGGCGACTCCCTTTCGCAAGCGGGCGTCCTAGCCACACGCCTGCTGGTGCGACGACGCCCCACGCTGGCATTTCGCCCGACCCTCTGTTACCATGCCAACGGCAAAGTGTGATTGTAGCATAACCCGCCTTGGCGTTTGGTATGTTGGCGCCGTGGCATTCCGGTGAAGGTCCGCCTGTGCAGCTTCGTGTCGTGCTCGGTCTCCTCGCGTTGCTTGGTCTGTGCGGCATAGTCCTGGGGCGTTCCGCCACCGCCGAGCCGGGGGATGCCCAGGCCGGTCGCGGGCTGTACATTCGCCTGTGCGCCAGTTGCCATGGGGTCACCGGGCAGGGCGGACGCATGGGGGCGATGCTGTCTCCCCCGCCGCGCAATCTCGCCGATCAGGCCTATATGCACGGACGCTCCGAGCAGCAGCTCTTCGAGGTCATTCAGCAGGGGGGCGCAGCAGTCGGCCTGTCTGCGGCGATGAACGCCTTTGGCAACCAGCTCAACACGCAGCAGATTTGGGACGTGGTGGCGTATGTGCGGACGTTCGCCGCGCCGGCCAGTGCCGCCGCACCGCCGCTGAGCGCTACGGCGCGCCCACCCGAGGCGCCGGCAGCGGATCTCAGCATGGCGCGCCTGCATCTCTCTATCTGGCCGGAGTACGATGATCCCCGCGTGCTGGTCATCCTGCGTGGTGAGATGGCGCCAGCCCAGGCGTTCCCGACCCGTATTGGGCTGCCCCTGCCCAAAGGCGCTGAGATTATTGGCGCCGGGATGATTTCTGAGCAGAATGAGCTCCTGGTGCATCCACATCAGGTACTGCCTGGGGACGGCGAGGATCGCCTGGAAATGCAGCTCCCAGTGCCACGGTTTTTTCTCGAATTTTACTACAATCCTTTTACGACCACTGGGGCCGCGAAGCGTTTGGCGTATACGGTGGCGCTGCCGTATCCCATCACCGTCTTAGAGGTCGATGTGCAGCAACCGTTGCAGTCGAGTGAGTTTGTGCTGACCCCGCCGCCGGCGGAGCGTTCCACAGATGAGCGGGGCTTGACGTATCACCGCTTCGTCTACCACAACGTGGCTGCGGGCCAAGGCCCGACGTTCACTATCGCGTATACAAAGACCGCCCGCACGCCATCGGTGACGCAGCGCCAGACGCAGCCCCCGCCGCCCGCACCGATGCATCCCACCCAGGTGCGTGTCCGGCGCGCGCTGGTCGGGGGGAGCGTCCTGGTGGGCGCCATCGTGCTGTGTATTGGGTGGGCCTGGTTGACACGTCGTTCCAGGTCGCGGGCACGGTCCGTGGCCGCGGAGGCTGTGCCGCCGGGGAGCTTGGCCGAGGCGTTTGTCGCACTGGTGCAGCACGAGGCCACGCCGGTCGCAGCGCCGGTCGATTTCTGCACCGACTGTGGTCGTAAGCTCCTTCCTGAGGACCGTTTTTGTGCGGACTGTGGTAAGCCCGTGCCACGGTAATGGGCCTCCCTGCCAACCGTCCCTCTGCTAAAGGTATCCACACAAGCCCATGGCGTCCTTCTCTCTTCCACGGCGTGTATCCCGCTGGCGTCTTCCCAACATGTTACGGCGCGGCCTGCCGATTATCCTGGCCACGCTCCTCAGTCGTCCTCTCGGCTATGTGCGGGTGGCGATTCAAGCCTGGCTGTTTGGCGCCAGCGCCGCCATGGATGCCTTTGTGCTGGCTTTCTCCGTGCCGAGTATGCTCCAGGTGGTGTTGCTCACCGGCCCCTTGAGTGGCGTGCTGGTACCGACGCTCACGGCCTATCGCCAGGACCGCGCCGCTTTTAACCGTCTGTTTAGTTGCTTGATGACGTGGTGTCTGCTGGCCGGGATGGGCATTGCCGGACTGGCCGCCTGGGGCGCGCCGTGGCTCATGCGACTGGCCGGACCCGGCTTAGCCACCGACACCCACGTCATCGCCGCGGTGCTGTTTCAGCTCATGCTGCCCATGCTGGTCTTGCAAGCGTTACTGTCGGTGTGCAAGGGGGCACTCAATGCCGTGGAACACTACGGCGCCCCCGAATACGCCGGGGCAGTGTTTAATCTGGTGATGATTGCCATGCCTCTAGCGCTGGCGTCGCGCTATGGGATCGTGAGTCTGGCTCTCGGTGCCGCGTTAGGGGCGCTGCTGCAATTACTCCTGCAATGGCCTTTCCTGACGCGCCACGCCATCGTCTACCGGCCGCGTCTGCGCCTTGATACTGAGGTGCGCGGGCTGTTTCGTCTGGCGCAAGGGGCGTTTCTGAGCACCGTCGTAGCGCCGCTCAATGCCCTGATTGATCGGGCCCTGGCGTCGCTGCTCTTTCCGGGGGCCATTGCCGCGCTCAACTACGCGTTCCTGCTGTTCATGCTGCCGGCCAGTCTCTGCGTCGTGCCACTCTCGACTGTGCTGCTCACTGATCTCGCCACCCTGTATCACCAGGGCGACATGGCGCAAGTCCGGCGGCGCACACGCTCAGCGCTGGGCTTGCTCCTGCTTCTGACGCTCCCCATTGCCCTGGTCGGGGTATGGCTGGCTGAGCCGCTGACCCGCCTGGTGTATGAATACGGCCGCTTCCACGCCGCCGATACGCAACTCACCGCGCAGGCGGTGCGGGCCTATCTGCTGGGACTGCCGTTGTATGGCGCCTCGCATCTGTTGCAGCGCTGCTTTTACGCCACGCACGACACTATGACCCCGGCGCTGGTGAGTGTGGGGGCCCTGGTGCTGAACATCGTCAGCGACGTCGTCTTGATGCGCTGGTACAGTCATTGGGGTATTGCCCTGGCCACTACCGTGGTCCTGGGCGCCACCACGGTGGCGCTGGCGCTGCTGTTTCAGCGGCGCTGTACCCAGTTGGAACAGCGTCCTGCTGGGGGGGGCATCGCGGGCCTTGACGGTCCTGGAGAAGTGGCGTAGTGTTACCGAGACCTCCCTAAAGCCCCTGGATGTACCCATGGGCATAGTAAGGAGGTGGGTGGCGCAGCCGCCACAGGGGTGCAACGAGGCGCCGAGTGTCCACTGGACATTGCTACGCCATGATGCCACACGCAGGCTGCGATCACCCTCGTGAGATTGGGGCAACAATCTCTGGGACGTGTCCCTAGAAGCCCCCGGCTGTAGCCGTGGGGAGTTGTCACGAATGGAGTGTCATACTCCACCGTACTAATGTCGGGAGCTCAAGGAGGCCGAGATGAAAAAGATCCTCACTCTCGTGGTAGCGCTGGGGACCGCTGCGGTGTTCAGTACTGCGGCTCTGGCCGGTGCAGATTGTGCCTATCATAAGACCCAAGCGTCGGTAGACAAGGCCGACAAAACGGTCATGACTGCCCCCGCCAGTGACAAGACGGATGCCAGCCAGCTGCAGACGGCGCAGGCTGAACAACCGGCGAAACCCGCTGCTGAGACCAAAAAGTAAGCGCTTCCTGTCCCGCAACGCCCCACGCCTGTACGAGTGGGGCGTTGTTGTTTGGGGACGATTTCTCTCTCGCGTTTCATCTTCATGCACACGTCCGGTATACGTAACACGGTACTTCCTGCAATACACGTCTCGAAGCGATTGTACGGCTGAGTGATCGTGGCCGGTTTCCATCTTGGCGTTCGCCGTGGTGCGCAGCCACGCAAGACTTGCACCCAGCCTTGGCCGTGGCATGCGCTTTCCTGCGCGATGATCTTGTGCCACGATCTGGTTGCGATACGTGATTTTCCGCATGACGCAGTGTGCAGGGCGTAGGTGTGCCTAGGAGCGGCGGCGCACGGTAGGCGTGAGGTGGGAGCAAGCATCAATGTTCGAAATTATGGCGACAAGCGTGTTCGTGATGCGAGGCCAAGGTGCCGTGTTCGCGGGGCAGGTAGTCTCTGGCCTCGTGCAGGTGGGAGACCGTCTGCGCTGTCGTACACCATCGCGTGAGATCCCGAGCCGTATCGCTGGCTTAGAAACGCTCGGCACGCGCACGCTCATCACCCGTGCAACGCCAGGGACCGAGGTTGGGGTCTTGTGCCGTGACATCTCCCGTGACGATCTCAGCGATGCCTTTGAGGGCATAGGCGAAGCGGAGCGTTTCCTCGGTGTCACACTCGTCTCCCCCCCGCTACGCTGGTGGGAATTCTGGAGGGTGTCGGTGATGTTTCCCCGCCGTCAAAAGCCTCCCACAGGTGCGTATGACGCTGGGGAGTCACGGTGCCGGGTGAGTGTGGATCACCTGGCCATAGCGCTGCGCGGCATGGAAAACGCCGCGAGCCTGGAGGGCGGTCGGCACTGCTAAACCCGCGGCCTGCAGGGCTTTGGAGGTCCAAGAATTGCAGGTATTGAACAGGCTGTAGTCGCCTTCCGCGAGGTAAAACATGCTGTGCCGATGATTGTGCCCTGGCCCCAGACGTCTCGTTTGACCCGTGGCGTCGCGTTTGTAGGTCGCATGCACAAACGTGGCGAGCTCGTGCAGCGCCCGCGTCGAGAGGGGAATTTCCAGGATGTCGGCATGCGGAAAATAGCGCGTCACCTCGGTAGATATGCCGATCACCAGCAAGACGCTCGCCGGTGATTTGAGCGCCGCTTGCACCAAAATCCCGACCCCTGCCCGTACCGCTTGATAAAAATCCCGATCCCCCCACCCCAGCGCAAGGTAAAGAGCCTCAGGAAAATCAGCCCGTTCCGGCCAGAGGTGCAGCGGGATGTCGCTGGCCTTGACGACGACACCCGTGTGCCAATCGTGGCGTACAAGGTACAGCGACCGGGCCTCCTCGTGCACCGCGAGGGGATAGAGCGGTGGTCCAGGCGTCGCACAGCCCGCACACCACAGGAGCACCATGATGAGCCCCAGGTACGGACGACATCTTTGCTCTAACGTCTCAACCGCCCTCCGTTGCGTCGTTTTCCTGGGAGCGCCACGCTCCAGCGCGGCTGCCGGAGCCGGGCTGGAGCCCGGCGCTCCCAGGGGGTGGCTCTCATAAGAGCTCGGTTGAGGCACTAGAGGGATCATACCCTGGCATCCATCGCCAAACGTGATACGCCGTTGCGCACGTGTCTCGCAGTCCGTGCTCCAGGGAGAGAGGGCGTCAGCACGAGCTGCCTCCCGGTGTGATAGAGGCCCGTGGCCACCCGAGCCCTCAGCAGAGACACGCCCACGGCGCTTCCCGACGAGCCGAGCGCCCGGAGTATCAGCAATGCTCATTTTGGAGAGGCACACCCCCCACATGGGACATCGGGGCAGCTTTTTCCTGGGAGCGAAGGCGTCTCGCCTGCTCCGGAAGCGGCCAAGATGGCCGCGCTCCCAGGGCATCTGGATCTGGTCACGCCCTGCGTCGGCGGTTGTTGGCCTCGCAGGGAGCCAAAATGAGCATTGCTGCCGGAGTATATACCTGGGTAGCGCCTCGCGTCACCGGGATGGTACGATATCCGGTCTCCCTAGCGCATTAGTCACCTCAGAGCCTATCCCGGTAGGCTCTCTCTCGGCCCGTCTGCTTTGTAGGAGTGACCGGCTTGTCGCTCCTACGAGGATAGGCTCGCAGCCACGCGCTATCCTAGGCGCGAGAGGAGCTCCTGGCGTGTTGAACCTTGATACCTTGTTTGATCTCACTGGCCGGACAGCCATTGTCACCGGGGCCTCAGCTGGCCTGGGGGTGACGTTTGCCGAGGTGTTAGCCAGCAAGGGCGCCACTGTGGTGCTGGCAGCTCGCCGTCTCGAACGCCTCCAGGACGTGGCGGCGTCTTTGACAGCGGCAGGTGCCACCGCGCTCCCCCTGGCCTGCGATGTGAGCGATGCGGCGCAGGTGCAGGCGTTGGTGGCCCAGACGGTGGAGCGCTTCGGGCGCATCGATATCCTGGTGAATAACGCGGGCATTGTGGCCGATATGGGTCCAGTCCCAGAGCGTCTGCCGCATGCGCTTTTTCAGCAGACTGTGCAAGTCAACCTGCTCGGGGTGTGGTACTGCTGCCGTGAGGTGGGGGCGCGCATGCTCAGCGATGGCAAGGGCGGCTCTATCATCAACGTCTCGTCCATCCTCGGGTTGGGCGGACAGCAGAATTTTCCCCCAGCCTACCAGGCCACCAAGGCGGCAGTGATCAACCTGGGGCGGGCTCTGGCCTGTAGTTGGGCGGATCGCGGCGTGCGGGTGAATGCGCTGGTGCCGGGGTATTTTCCCAGCGAGATGACCGAGGCGTTCTTTGCCAGCCCGGCCTTGCTGGCGCACGTGCAAGCGCAGGCCCCAATGGGTCGCATCGGCAGGCCGGAAGAGCTGGCCGGCGCTGTGCTCTATCTGGCCTCTGAGGCGTCGAGTTTTATGACGGGGCAGACGATCGTCGTCGACGGAGGTTTGAGTGCTTCCCTCGGCACGTTGCCGCTCACGGATGAGCTGCTTGGTCTCTTTGAGGCGGTCACACCCGATGGCCTGGGCCAGCGCATTATGCCGCAGTAGACGGCCAGGAGAGGACAACATCATGGTAGACAATTTCCCAAGAACCATCCATGAGATCACCCCGGCCTGGCTGTCGCAGGTCCTCGGTGCGCCGGTGACCGGGTATCACACCACGTTTCTTGAAGGCGGTGTGCTGGCGGACGCCTTTAAGTTACACACCATCACGTATGCGCAGGATGCGGCCCAGGCCCCGACCTCGGTGGTGGTGAAAATCGCCAATCAGGTGCAGGAGCGGCGTGACCTGGCGCTGCTGGGGAATGCCTACAGCAAAGAGCTGCACTTCTTCATGGAGCTGGCCCAGGACGTGCCAATCAATGTGCCGAAAGTGTACGGCTGTTACACCGATGGTAGCCCGCAGGCGGCATACTTTATCTTGGTGATGGAGGACCTCACCACCCATTCCAAAGTGTTTGATCAGGTGGACGATCCACCGAACGTGGCCTTTGCCCACAAAATTGCCCTGGAAGCGGCGAAGCTGCACGCCAAGTACTGGCAATCCACCACCCTGGAGCTGCCGTGGATTGGCCAACCGGATCGACGCTACGTGTTCTCGCTCGATGCCATGTCCACGCTCTGTCGCACTACCTGGCCGCCGTTCCAGGCGCTGTATCAGCAGATGTATGGCCGTGCCATCTTTGCGGACCCTGCCTTACAACCTGTGGCGGAGCTCACCGCGCTGTTGTGCGGTCCCAAAAGTCGTGGCATCCATGCACGTATCTATGCCATCTTGTCGTCACGGCCGCATACGCTGCTGCACGGGGACATGCGTGCCGATAACATCTTCCGCACGGATCCGGCTCTGGGCCGCAGCGTCGATGATTCCACTCTGACCTTCATTGACTGGCAGGTCGTACACGCGGGCCCGCCTGGACCCGAATTTACCGAAGCCTGGATGCACTCCCTGACACCAGAGGACCGCCAACATGACACGGCCATCCTCCAGCAGTATCACGAGGCCCTGGTGGCTCTCAACCCCGCGGCGGCAGCCTACACCTACGCGATGCTGGTGGAGGACTATACGCTGAGCTTTTGCTTCTGGTGGACGGCGATCATCACCCTGGGGGTGGGCACCCTGCCCCTGTTCGACAAACCGGAGGGCCAGCGTATGAAGCAGCTGTGGGGGCAGGGCGTGCAACGCGCCACCACGGCCATGCGTGATCTGGATTGCCTGGCGCATATCACGCGCCTTGCGGCTGACCTGCCGGAGGACGCACAGGCATGAAACGTGGCGCACCAGGCCATGCCGTGGCTCCCTGCCCAGCAATGCTCATTTTGAAGCGCGATGCCGGTTGCCGGCCCTCTCTGGGCCAGGGCTGCTGGGAGCGCGGGCGTCTCGCCCGCTCCGGAAGCGGCCAGGATGGCCGCGCTCCCAGGCAAGGCTACCTGGCGTGGCGCCCACGACGGCGG
>SXND01000052.1 GCA_005777235.1 Pseudomonadota bacterium | reverse complement strand
GCTTTCAACAGATCGTCACACAGACAGAACGTCGCGATAATTTTGTCGTCCATGGGCTGGCTCCTCCTGAGGTGAAATGGGTGATTTCACCGTCACTGTGAGGCAGAAGCCCATGGATTTCAATAGGTGGCAACTTGGGTTAAATAAGGGCGTGCGCGGACTGCTAAAACCCTGGGGCGGAAAGATGATACGCTGGAACGTGGCTTTGACGTCTTCGGCGGTGAAGTCGCCACCATCGTGGAATTTGACGCCTTTACGCAGGAAAAACGTGTAGGTCTTGCCATCCTTGGTAATATCCCAACTGTGCGCCAGATCTGGGATGATTGCCTGGCCACTGTCGCGGGGATCACGCCGAATCAGGTTGTCGTACATACATCCCTGGGTGCCCAGGTTGGCAATGGTACCTGATTGGTGCACATCGAAATGCGCTGGAGCACTCAAGGTGCCGTAGCGCAGCACCCCGCCACGCTTGGCGTGGGGTTCAGGCGCTGCCAGCGTGAAGTTGCTCCCATCGAACGTGCCCGGAACCTCAGCCGCCAGATCGTGCATGAATCCATACAGTCCTGCGGCGGCGCCCACTGTCGTCCCCAGGAAGGCACGGCGTGTCAACCTCTCCCCTATGGCATGTCGGCTCTGCATGGTCTCCCTCTCGCCCAAACGTCCTATGACGGTGGACTGCCTGTGGCATGACTGAGAAGGCGTATGCTACATGTGGAAGGGTACGATGTCAAGATCGCCGGGACAGGCGTGAGAAGAGCGGGCGTTCACAGAGCACGCAGACGTGCTATACTTAGCAAGTAGGATATTTTCTCGACATGTCGCTTTGCAGGTATCGTGGAGTGTTTTCCAACCCTGCCGGAACTGGCAGGGTTTTTTTGTCGATCCGTTAAGGAGTCCGAATGACGACGACGTTTGAGACACTGGGCTTGTGCCCTGGACTGCTCCAGACCGTGGCCGAACTGGGGTACGTGCACCCTACCCCCATCCAGGCTGGGGCTATTCCGGCCTTGCTGGCCGGGCATGATGTGCTGGGCCAAGCCCAGACGGGTACAGGAAAAACCGCGGCCTTTGCCTTACCCATGCTCCAACATTTGCCCATGCAGGAACCGGGCGTGCAGGGGCTGGTCCTCGCCCCCACGCGTGAGTTAGCCGTGCAGGTGGCCGATGCCATCTTTCGCTATGGACAACGCCTCGGGGGGCGCGTGCTGCCGATCTACGGTGGCCAGCCCTACGCCCGCCAGCAACGCCGGCTGGCCCAGGGCGTGCCGATTGTGGTCGGCACCCCGGGCCGCCTGCGGGATCTCATGCAGCAAGGCGATCTCGACTTACGTCATGTGCGCTATCTGGTGCTAGACGAAGCCGATGCGATGCTCCAGATGGGTTTTATCGACGATGTGGAAGCGTTGCTTGGGGCCACCCCCACGACGCGCCAGACGGCGCTCTTTTCGGCCACGCTCTCCCCGGAAATACGGCGCCTGGCCGGACGCTATATGCGCAGTCCACAGATTATTGCTATGGCGGATGCCTCCCGCACGGTAGCGCAGACTACCCAGCGCCACTATGTGCTTTCTGAAGCCTCAAAAGTGGCGGGGCTATCGCTCTTGCTCGAAGTCGAGGAGATTAAGAGTGCACTGATTTTTACCCGCACGCGGGTGGGGACTGCCGAGCTGGCAGAGACGTTATCCGGGCGCGGCTATCCCGCCGAGGCGTTGCATGGTGACCTCTCCCAGGCAGCACGCGAGACGGTGCTGCGGCGTTTTCGCGCCGGGCACAGCACGCTCCTCGTGGCCACGGATGTCGGGGCACGCGGACTCGACATTGCCGATGTCTCCCATGTATTCAATTACGATATGCCCTTTGATGTGACGGATTACGTGCACCGGATTGGCCGCACGGGCCGCGCCGGGCGTTCTGGTGTGGCGCTGACCCTGGTCACCCCGGCGGAGCGCCAACGGCTGCGGGCCATTGAAACGTTTACCGGGCAGCCGATTCCACGTGCGCCCTTACCGAGTCCCGCCGCGGTGGAGGCGTGTCGCGAGGCGCGTTTTAAGCAGCGCTTAGATACCCTGATGGCGGAGACGGACCTGAGTCGTGAACTGACGCTCGTGACGGAACTCGCGGCTGGAGGGGATGGCGATGTGGCGCGGATTGCCGCGGCAGCTATTCGACTGCTGCGGGCGGTGGAGTATCAGCGTCCGCTGGAAAGCGTGCGCGACCTCTCGTCCACGTCCTCCTATGCTGACGCCCGGCGCTCGCAACCTGCGGGACGGCCCCCGACCCGGTCCGCGCCCCACGGGTACCGCGGCGAGCCATCACGGGCACCACGCCGTCAGGACTCGCGCTATAGCGACCGCTTGCGGCGTCCGCGCTCTGCCGCGTCCGCCCACGCGGCGGACCGCTAAGGACACGCTGTGTACCCTCTCGTCATGGGCGATGTCGGCTGGCGCCAGCCCTGGTATGCCCGCCTCTGGGGCTCTCAGACACCGTCCCTGTGGTGGCGCCTGGGACTGAGCCCCTTGTGGTTGGCGTCCCTGGGCTATGGCGCTCTCGCCCAGGGACATCGTGCCAGCTATACCTGGGGACTGCGCCAACGGCATCGTCTGCCCTGCCCTGTCATCAGTATTGGCAACCTGACCATGGGTGGTACGGGGAAAACGCCGCTCACCATGTGGGTGGCACGGTGGTACCAGCAACAGGGGTGGCGGGTCGCCGTGCTCAGCCGTGGCTACCGGGCGCACGCCCGCACGGCTGTGCGGGTCGTTTCTACTGGCGCTGGACCGTTGTGCCCCTGGCAAGAGGCCGGCGATGAGCCGTATCTCCTGGCCTGTGCGCTGCCTGGAGTGGCCGTGCTGATTGGCACACAGCGCCATCGTACGGGACGTTATGCCTATGAGCAGCTGGGGGCGGAAGTCCTCATTCTCGACGATGGCTTGCAGCATCACGCCGTGCACCGGGATCTCGATATTGTGCTCATCGACGTCAGCAATCCGTTTGGCTCGGGCAGTCTAGTGCCGCGCGGCATCTTACGCGAATCCCCACGTGCCTTACAGCGCGCCGATGCCATCGTGCTGACACGGGTCGAGATGGCGGGGACACGTTTGCCGGCCCTTGAGCAGCAGATCCGGCGCTGGGCCCCGCAACAACCCCTGTATCACATGCGCACCACGCTCATGGCCCTCCAGGCACACGACACCGGGGCAGCGTGCGCTCCCGGCACGCTGCGTCAGCAGCGCGTGGTGGCGTTTGCCGGCATCGGCAACCCCCAGGCGTTTTACCACACCCTCACCAGCTTAGGCGTCGAGGTGGCGGCCTTCCTGGTCTTTCCCGATCACCATCCCTACACACGGGCGGACTGGCAGGCGCTGGTGGGCACCCTGTACCACCAGCGCGCCACCTGCTTGGTGACCACAGAAAAAGATGCGGTGCGTCTGGACCCCTGCTGGCATACGGCAGTGCCGCTGTTCACTGTGCGCATTGGCGTCACCTTTACGGCGGAAACGCCGTCGTTAGCCCAGCAACTCCACGAGACCATGGCGTATGCCACGCCTCGCTAATACGCTGCTCTATGGCTTGGTGGTCGGCCTGCTCCAGGGGCTCGCCTGTCTGCCCACGCGCCTGGCCTACTGGCTGGGAGCACGGCTCGGGGATGTCGCGTATGGGCTCCTCGCTAGACGGCGCCGCGTGGTCCTGGCCAATTTGGCCATCGCGTTCGGCACGGACACCACGGCGGCAGAGCGGCAGCAGATGGCTCACGCCGCCTTTCGGACGCTGGGCTATCACCTCGTCGATTTTAGCCACGTACGGCGTCTCACCCGTCAGCGCTTCACCCAGATGTGCGCCATTGAGGGGCTGGAGCACATCATCACGTTACTCCAGCGTGGTAAAGGGTTGCTTATCCTCTCGGCGCATTTTGGCAGTTGGGAACTGTCCCCAGCCATTGCGTTGTGCGTTGAGACGCCGCTGCACGTTATTGTACGGCCCTTGGATAACCCCGCGCTGCAACGCGTGGCGGAAGCGTATCGGCTGCGGTGCGGCTATCGCACCATCCCACGGCGCACCGCCCTGGTGGACTGTGTGCAGGCGCTGCGCCGTGGGGAGATCGTGGCGGCGCTGATTGATCAGAGCAGTCTGCGTCAGGAGAGTGTCGAGGTGGAGTTTTTCGGCACAAAAGCCTATACTTCGCGCGGTCCAGCGTTATTGGCCTTGCGGACAGGTTGTCCGGTGATTAGCGGTTTCCTGATCCGTACAGGCCAGGGACAGCACCGGCTGGTGTTCAGTGCGGAGATTCCCGTGCACCGGACGGGGCATGTCGCGCAGGACATCTTGGAGAACACGCAACGTTTTACCCAGGTGATTGAAGACCAAGTGCGGCGCTATCCCGACCACTGGTTCTGGCTGCATCGACGCTGGAAGCAGCGCCGGTAGCCGCACAACGAGGCCCCGAACCCATGCTGGCACAGCTCGACCATCGTTACCATCTGCAGGCACGTCTGGAGTGGGTCATCCAGGGCGCACTCGTGCTGTACACCGTGTGTGCGCTGCTCTCCATCAGTGCCATGCAGGCGGCCTATATCCTCGCCCTCATCGCCTGGGCGCTGCGTGTCGCCCTGTCCGGTGACACGCAACATCTGCGTTGGCCCTTCTTACTGCCCTACGGGGCTTTTGTCGTGGCCTCTCTCCTCGCCACCATCACGGGCGTGGAGCCAGTCACCAGCCTCATCGAACTGCGCAACGTCGGCGAAATGCTGCTGTTTTACCTCGTGGTCAACGTCGTCCACACCACCGCTCGTGCTACCCTGCTGACACGGGGGCTGATTGTGACTGGCACGCTCACGGCGCTCTATGGCTTGGCGCAAGCCTGGGTGCATGGGGAGAGCTTTCGCGCCCATGGCACGATGAGCATTTACATGACGTTTGCCGGCCTGCTGATGTTGGTCACGTTGATGGCGCTGGCGTCCCTACTCTACGGCAGACTCCGGTGGCACCTGGCCTGGGCGCTGCCCGCCACCCTGGTGCTCCTGGCAGCGCTGCTCGCAACCCATACGCGTGGGGCTTGGTGTGGTTTCATCGCGGGCTGTGGGGTGCTTCTGGGATGTCAGCAACGCCGCCGCCTCCTGGCGTTGCCGCTGGCAGTGCTCCTGCTCCTCTTCCTCGTACCGCAGAGCATCAGAATGCGCGTGCTGAGTATGGTGGATCGGCATGAGGTGACCGCGCAGGAGCGCTTGTCGATGTGGGTCAGCGGCCTGCACATCCTCCAGACCTACCCCTGGACCGGCATTGGCATGGGTGCCATGGCCACTGTCTATCCGCGCTACCGCGAGCCCGCCAGCCCCATCGCTGCCACACGCCGTCTCGGCCATCTGCACAATAACATCATCCAGGTTGGCGCCGAACGGGGTGTGCTCGGGCTGGCCACGTGGCTGTGGTTCTGGGGAGCGTACGGCTGGTACGCGTGGCGCATCTACACACGCCTGGGACCAGGGCGGACGCCCGCGCACGCCTTGGTGCTCGGGAGTCTCGCTAGTGTCGTGGCCTTCCACGTTGAGGGACTCTTCGAGTATACCTTCGGGGATGCCGAAGTCATCTCGCTGACGTATTTTCTCATGGCCCTACCTTTTGTGGTGCAACGTGCCTGCCTGAAAGCGCCGGTCGGTCAGGAGGGGCCTCATGTCGTCTGAGACCCTCCCCCCTTCCCTGAGGGGCTTCCTATATGTGGTTCCCTTGTACCAAGCGCTCACCGCGGTGTGGGGGCGGCAACCGACGGCGCCCCTCGTGGTGCCGTCGCAGCCCCCACTGTGGGCCTATCGCCTCCATCTGTACAACTTTCGTCTCTGGCACACCGAAGATGCGGTACGTCAGCCTGGGGCGCCCGCGGCCTTCATCGCCACGTGTAAACACCGCATTGATGCCTGCAATCAACAGCGTCACCAGCAGATTGAGCAACTCGACGCCTGGTGCTACGCTGTGCTGTATGGCCCTGAGCGTGCTGTCCCTGACGCCGCCGAACTCCATTCGGAAACACCGGCGAATTTGCTCGACCGTCTGTCTATTCTGACGCTGAAAGTGTACTATATGGGGCGTGAGGCCATCCGCCAGGACGCTACGGCGGTCCATCGTCACACCTGTGGACAGCGTCTCGCCGTGCTGTGTGAGCAACGTGCCGACCTCGCGGAATGTCTCACGCGTCTGTGTCGTGACCTGTGGTGGCAGCGTAAACGTTTCAAGCTGTATCTCCAGTTCAAGATGTACAATGATCCAGACCTCAACCCGGCCATCTATCGGCACCGCTGAAAGCGCCATGGCACCCATGCTGTCCCCACCGCCACCACGCCTCCCTGCCGCCCGTATTCTGGTAATACAATTTCGCCAGATAGGTGATGTGCTCCTCAGCACCCCCGTCCTGCGGGCGCTCCGTGCCGCCTATCCACACAGCCATATCGCCTTCCTTGCAGAGCCGTCACCAGCACGCGTGCTCCAGGGTAATACGCTCCTCGACGAGATTATCCTGCGCCCACGCCGTACCACCTGGCGTGAGGACTGGGGCCTGATACGTCGCATCCGACGTCAACGCTTTGATCTGGTGATTGATCTCATTGGCAATCCACGCAGTGCGGTGTTGGCCCGTTTGAGTGGCGCGCCCCATCGTCTAGCGTTTGCGCGTTTCCCGCGTTCGCTGCTCTACACCATGCTGGTCAGTCATCACCAGCCCGCGCCCGAGTACACCGTCACCAAACGTTTGCGCCTCTTGGAACCCTTAGGTATCCAGGCCACGGACCTCACGCCGATGCTGCCCTATGGCACGCGGGAGCAGGACGAGGTGACGGCTTTTGTACACACGCAAGCCATCACGCCCCAGGATCTGTTGATCGGCATTGACCCCACCCACCATGTGCCGACACGACAGTGGCCAGGCGCCTCCTTTAGCGCGCTCGTTGATCTGCTGAGCACGCGCCTGGGGGCGCGGGTCGTGCTGCTCTGGGGACCAGGCGAGGCCGAAGCGGTCCAGGCTATTGCTGCGGCAGCGCGTGCACAGCCCGCACTCATCCCCGCCTGGGGCTTACAGACCCTGGCAGCGTTCTTGGCCCGAGCGGATGTTTTTATCGGCTGTAACTCCTCACCCCTACATATTGCGGTGAGCCAGGGTATCCCCACGTTGAGCATCATGGGTGCGACGCTCAGTGCCAATTGGCTCCCCCCGACACCGCAACATCGCGCCGTGCTGGCCGGATTACCCTGTCAACCATGTGAGCAGAATCATTGCGGTCCCCCTTTAGACATCGCCTGTCTGCGGACGTTGACCCCGGAGACGGTATTTGCGGCGGTGGAAGCCTGTGCGCCGTGGGTGCCCAAACTTCAGCGCCGGCAAGCTGCCCGGCGCGCGCACGAGGGCTGACGCCCCATGCGTATCGGTGTTGAGGTCAGTAGTGCCACACGCACGCACGCCACTGGGGTCTCGCGCTACATCACCGCACTCATCACCGCGTTGGCACGCCAGTGCGCGCCGCACGACGACCTGACGCTGTTTTATAAACTCTCGCGCTGGCGGCGGCGGCAGTCCTGGTGGCGCCCGGCGGAGCTGCCGGTGCGGTTGTATTACGGGCGTTGGTGGCCACCGCGCCCCGGGGTCGCGGTGATACACGGGTTGGATTGCGTGGTCCCGGACTGGCCGCGTGCCTTACGCCTCGTCACCATCCACGACCTGCTGATGCTGCGCTCAGATGACGTACAGCTGGCCTCCCAACATTTTCGGGACAAGAAACGCCAACTGTACCAGACGGCGGTAGCGCGGGCAGATGCCATCATCACTGTGAGTGCAACGACGGCCCAGGACGTCGTCAGCCTGCTGGGCGTGCCCGCCAGCCGCGTCCACGTCACACACCTCGGGGTGGAGCCACGTTTTGGACACTGCCCTCCAGAAGCCATCTCCCTCGTCCTGCAGCGCTACGGGCTGGCACCGGGCTATCTGCTGTTTACGGGCGCCATCTCAGGACGCAAAAATACCGAGCGGCTGGTGCAGGCCTATGCCCGCTCGCGGGCCCGTCACGAACGTCCCCTCGTGCTGGCTGGGGCGCTGTCGTATCACGGCGCTGCCACTCTGGAGGCGCTACGCCAGTGCCAGGTGAGTGCCCACGTGCACCTGCTGGGGTATGTCCCCGACGCCGATATGCCGGCCCTCTATGCTGGGGCTGGGTGCTTCGTGTTTCCCACATTGTATGAGGGTTTTGGCTTGCCCGTGTTAGAAGCGATGGCCAGTGGCACGCCTGTCCTCACCAGTACCACAGGTGCCGCACCGGAAATTAGCGCGGGCTGGGCCGTGCACGTCGATCCGTACGACATTGAGGCGATTGCTGAGGGCATCGACCGGGCGCTCGAGATGCCGGACACCACCATCGTCCAGGCCCGCATGCATGCGCAGCGCTTCACCTGGGAGCGCTGTGCGGGCCAAACCCTGGCATTGTACCGCCAGCTCGGGTAGAGTACGTGTGGCTCCAGTGCCCAAACGGCTCCCGGGAGTCCTGTCCCCAAGCCGCAGTGCGATGCCCAGGCGACGCGCTAGAGTGGATCACACAGCGGCAAGCGGGCGAAAATTCGCGCATACGGTATACTAGATGTCCATTTCGTAAGTCCTGTGCCAGTCCCCCCTGGGAACGCCGGGCTCCAGCCCGGCTCCGGAAGCCACGCTGGAGCGTGGCGCTCCCAGGAAAAACCCTGAAGAACTGGTGGTGTATTGATGCAACAGACATCGAGAAATCCGTTGCCGCCTGTCCCGCCCAGGGGTGCCAGCGACGTATTGGTGCGAACGTAGGCGTGTCTCTCGCTTCGCCTTGCCGCAAGCCCGGACATGGGCGATGGTTCTCTGTAGGAGTGTGTATGGCTGCCATGCGCTACGACACCACCCTCAAAACACTCTTTCAAGCCCCGCCGCAGCAACTGCTGCACATGCTCGTCGGCAGCCAGGCCAGCAGCCTGCTCACCGTCGAATACCCCTCCGTCCGCATGCGGCGTCCGGATCTGGTGGTGCGTCTCACCGATGGACGCCTGCATCATCTGGAACTCCAGAGTGATAACGAAGCCCCCATGCCCTGGCGCATGTTGGAGTACTACAGCCTCTTGTATCAAACCTACGGGCAGCCGCCTGTGCAACACGTCCTGTACGTCGGGGCTGCTCCCATGACCCTGGTGACGGAGATTTACCACGCGACGTTGTTGTATACCTACACGGCACTCGATATCCGCACGCTCGACAGCCAGCCCTTGTTGCAGAGTCCCATACTCGAAGATAATCTGTTAGCGCTGCTGTGTCAGGGTGGCAGTACACGCACGGCGGTGCAACACATCTTGGCGCGCATCGCTCCCTTAACCGAGACGGCTCGGAGTGACGCCCTGACGGCCTTGCTCATCCTGGCCGGGCTTAGACATGTCCAACCGCTTATACGCGAGGAGGCCAAGCATATGGCTCTAACACTCGATAGACAGCACAACGCGTTTTTGCAGGAAATTTTTGAAGAAGGCCGTGAAGCAGGCCGTGAAGAAGGCCGTGAAGCAGGCCGTGAAGCAGGCCGGCAAGTCGGTGAGAGCACCTTGTTACGCCGTCTCCTGGAAAGCCGCTTTGGGCCATTGCCTCCCTGGGCCGCACAACAACTGAGCACGGCAGACACGGAGGCCCTGGAACGTTGGGGCCTGCAGTTGCTCACGGCTGGGTCGCTTGCAGAAGCGCTGCGTGCCTGAGCCTGACACGTGTACGGGAGGACACCGCATGCGCCGCCGTATGGATACATATCTCGCACCCCTGGTGGAGTCCGAGCGCTGGAGTTTCTACGAGACCATGTGCGCCTTCACCGCTGAGGCGATTGCCCCAGAGCTGCTGACGTGGGAACGCCAGCACTGCTTGCTCCCCGCTACCGCCATCCAAGCGATGGCCGATATGGGGCTCTTTGGGCTCACGGTAGCAGAAGAGTACGGTGGACAGGGTGGCACGCAGCTGGACCTCATCCTGATGGGGCTGGCGCTGGGCTATCACAGCCAGAGCGTCGCCATTACACCTGGAGCCGCCACCAGTTTGGGTATCAAGCCCTTACAGCTCTGTGGGCGCGATGAGCAAAAGCAAGCGCATTTACCGGACCTCGCTGCCGGGAGACGCATGTTCGTCTTTGGCCTCTCAGAGCCAGGGCGTGGCTCTGACGCCACCAATCCGGAAGTACGGGCCACGCGCCTCCCCGGGGGCTGGCGTCTCCACGGAGAAAAGTGCTGGTCCACCAACGCCAAATGGGCCAGCCATATCGTCGTGCATGCGCTGACCAACCCCGAGGGACGCCGTGGGCATCGCTCCACGTGCTTTATCGTGCCCATGGACGACCCGCGGGTGCAGTATCAGGAAATGCAAGGCAAGCAAGTGTGGATGCAGTCTTCCACGGGGGCCATTGCGCTGGACCAGGTGGAGGTGCCGGACAGCGCCATCCTCGGCGCGGAGCATGACGGCTTTCGCGTCATGGCCACGACACTGAACGGTGGGCGCCTGTTTATCAGTGCCCTGGCCTTGGCCTCACTCGCCTACGCCCTTGACCGCTGTTGCAGCTATGCTCAGGAGCGCGTGCAGTTTGCCAATCAGCCGATTGGCCGTTTTCAGCGCGTGCAAGATGTCATCCTCGATATGGACATTGCCCTGGAACAGAGTCTCACCTGGCTGCTGCATCTGGTGCGACAGTACGATGCCGGGACGCTGCAGCGCGAGTCGGCCGCCAAGGTGAAAATCGAATGTTCCCGGCGCGCATCGGAGCTGCTGCCGCTGGCCATGGAAATCTGTGGCGGCATTGCCTGCCTGGACGAGTTTGGCCTGACGCGGCACTGGCGTGATCTGTTCGTGTGCCGCGTCGGAGGGGGCAGCAATTTCGCGCTCAAGACGTTGTCCACGCGGCCCCTGCTGCCGGGTATTCACGATATCTTACAATAGGGTGGGACCATGTCTCGAGTCCACAATTTTCATCCTGGCCCGGCGGCCTTACCGCTCCCAGTGTTGGAGCAGGTGCAACGTGATTTACTCGATTATGCCGGCACGGGGATGTCCGTGCTGGAGCTGAGCCATCGCAGCGCGGCTTACGAACAACTGCACCACCAGACCATCGCCGATATCCGCGCCTTGCTGGGCGGCACGGACGAGCACGCCGTGCTGTTCATGGGTGGCGGGGCGCAGATGCAATTTGCCCTGGTGGCGCTGAATCTGTTGATGCCTGGGGCCTATGCCGAGTATTTGGTGACCGGCATATGGAGCGAAACCGCGTTGCATGAAGCGCGCTTGCTCGGGGAGGCGCGCATCGTATGGTCAAGCGCTGCCATGGCCCACACGCGGGTGCCGGCCCCGGAGGAATTGCGCGCTGACCCAGACGCTGCATACCTGCATTACACCAGCAACAACACCATTGTCGGCACGCAATACCCGTATATTCCCACGTCGCACGGCGCGCCGCTGGTGTGTGACATGTCGTCGGACTTCCTGAGTCGTCCGGTGGATGTCACGCGCTACAGCCTGATCTACGCCGGGGCGCAGAAAAATGTCGGGCCAGCCGGGGTGACGCTGGTGCTCATCCGCCATGATTGCCTGGAGCGCTGCCGCACCGGGGTGCCCTCGACCATGAGCTATGCGCAGATGGCGGCGCACAACTCGCTGCTCAATACCCCGCCGGTGTTTGCGATCTACGTGGTTGGCCTCGTGGCGCAGTATCTGCTGGCGCACGGCGGTCTCCGTGCTGCCGCGGCCCGCAATCAGGCCAAAGCCGCGCGCTTGTATGCGGCTATCGACGGCTCGGAGGGTTTTTACCGTGGCTGGGCCGAGCCGGGGAGTCGCTCGTGTATGAACGTCACGTTTTGTCTGCCCACACCCGAACTTGACGCCCGTTTTGTCACCGAGAGCACGCAGGAGCGCCTGATCGGCCTGGCCGGCCATCGCCGTGTCGGAGGCATCCGCGCCTCACTATATAATGCGGTATCTGAGGAGTCGGTGGAGGCGCTCACGACCTTCATGGACGACTTTCAGCACCGTGCTGCCAGCGTATGACACGCTATCTCTCCCTGCAACCCCTGCTCCTATGGCAAGACATGGCGCGTCCGTTGGACTGGTCACAGTCTTTTGCTCGGCAGGCCCCACTCCACATGGAAATCGGCTTTGGCAATGGGGAATTCCTGGTCCGCACGGCCCAGGAGCACCCGGAGTGGAATTGTGTCGGTATTGAGCTGGAATGGGCCTCGGGACAGCGCTGTCTGCGCCGCATTGCCCAAGCGCAGGTATCCAATGTGCGCGTACTACTGGCAGAGGCGCGTATTGCCCTGGAGCGCCTGTTTGTCCCCCAGAGTCTGCACCACGTGTGTGCCTTGTTTCCGTGCCCGTGGCCGAAAGAGCGCCACGTCAAACACCGACTGTTGTCCCACGCGTTTCTCACCCTCCTCAATAGCCGCCTCGAGGCTGCCGGGACGGTGCAGATGGTGACCGACCAGGCGCCGTATCTCGACTGGGTGCTGACGCAACTCCCCGCCACCGGCTTTGCCGCGCAGTGGGAGACTGTCCCACCGCACTTCAGTACCAAATACGAGCGTAAATGGTTGGAGACCGGCCAGCAGGCGTTTTATGACCTACGCTTAGACAAAACCGCCCATGTGGCCAGTCCCCTCATAGAGGATGTGACGGTGCAGACCCATCGCATTGCCCATTTTGACCCCACGGCCTTTGCCTTGCGCCAGGCGCACGGGGCCATCGCTGTGGTCTGTAAAGAGTTCCTTTATGACCCGCAGCGCCGCAAAGGTCTGGTGTGGGTGTTTGTCACCGAAGACGGTCTCACACAGGATTTCTGGATTGAGATCGCCGGGATTGAGCCAGGGTGGAGCATTCGCCCAGCCCGCGGGTGCAGCGTTGTCCCCACGCTAGGGGTGCAGATGGCACTCGACCTCGTGCGCGATGCGGCCCAGCAGACCACCAGTGCCGCTCTACACTAACGTAGACAAGATTATCTGAAGGAGACACGATGGAGCCGGACCACAGCCCCGGTGTGCGCACAGAGCTGCACAACGGTTTCTCCGATCGCCTCGAACCGACCGTGCCGCTTGATCTGAGCCAGATTCATAGCATCACCGACCTCTTGCACGCCATGAGCCGGACGGCCTTTGGCGGCCGCAATGTCGGTGAGGCTGCCGATGTGCTCTATGACATGGTGACGAATCCGGAATGTCTGGTCGTCGGTACCTTTTCTGGAGCCATGACGGTCGCCAAGATGGGCCTGGTGCTGTGCGACATGATTGAGCAGGGCATGCTACAAGCGGTCATTGCCACGGGGGCATTGATGGCCCACGGCTTTGTCGAAGCCTCGGGCCGGGTGCATTTTAAGTATGACCCGGAGATGGACGACAAGGCACTCTACTATCGCGGCTACAATCGCGTCTACGATACCCTTGAGCTGGAGCAAAACCTCGATGACGTGGCCGAAATTTTTAGCAACGTGCTGGCCGACGCCGACCCGGCAGAAACGCTGTGTAGCTATAAAATCAATCACCTCCTCGGCGCCTACCTGGCCCGCCACAGCAGCGGGCGTGGCATCCTCAAAAGCGCCTATGAGCATCAGGTGCCGGTATATGTGCCGGCGTTTACTGACTCTGAGATTGGCCTCGACTTTGCCCTCACCAATCGCCACCGGCGCCTGCACGGCACACCCGCCCTGGCCTATGATCCGTTCCTCGACCTTGAGCACTACACCGAGCGCGTGCGCCAGCAGAAGACGCTGGGGATTTTTACGATTGGCGGCGGCGTGCCGCGCAACTGGGGCCAGCAGGTGGGGCCGTACCTCGAACTGATTACCAAGCGTGTTGGGCAAGGCGGCGGTTTTCAACGCTTCAGCTACGGCGTGCGCATCTGCCCGGAGCCGGTGCACTGGGGCGGGTTGTCAGGCTGTACCTACTCAGAAGGCGTGTCGTGGGGCAAGTTTGTGCCGCCCAGTGAAGGCGGGCGCTTTGCCGAAGTGCCCAGTGATGCGACGATTGCCTGGCCGCTGATCGTCAAGGCGGTGCAGGAGCGTGTGGCGGCACAGGGCTTAGTCGTCGAGAAGCGGCTGAGGCCAGTGGTGGCAGAACCGGACAGAGCGGATGGCTAGTCAGCAGGGCGCTCATCGTGCTTGGTCCGCTGCGGGCTGTTGCCTGCCTATCTCTCACCCCCCTGGTGTTCAGGTGCGGCCGCATGTGTTTGACGATTGATGAGCTATAGATCTCCTCAATGAGATGTGTATAAGACACCTCTACGCCAAGGAGGTGAACATGACCAGCTTAGATGCAATCATGAATGAATCGCAAGATGTGAGAGAAGTTCAAAGAGCCTGAAGTATCAAAAGGATACAACAAGGTATCCCTGTGGCGAAGAGCCGTGCAGTACTGCATGTTGCCTTACAAGATATCAGCCAATGGAAAGGGACATGTCTATCACAGGGCATTGCGTCTGTGTTCCTGGCCTATCAGGGAAGCAAGGGAGAGCGTACCCAGTGACAAACACCGGAAATATTCCAAGGGATTGCACCACAGACGACCTGCAAAATAGCAGCTCTCATGACGCCTAGAGCAGAGACGGACCATGGGCGCTCTCAATCTCAGCCATCCTATGAGGCGTGATGGGAGGAAGGGGGGCTGAGTTCTCATCGGCGTGCAGCGATGCCTCTTCGCCATCATGCTCCCACAGTGCTTGCAAGGCGCGCAGAAATGAAAAAAAATGGTGGGCACAACAAGCACACATCTCACATTCCGCACCCCCTTTCGGAGGCAATTCATGTATTTTCCCAGAGGTATTTTTCGCACACCCAGCAAACCCCAACAGTGGTATGTTATCGTCGCATGAGAGGAGATACACGAAACACCTTCGTCCCTGGAGCATG
>SXND01000051.1 GCA_005777235.1 Pseudomonadota bacterium | reverse complement strand
CGCACCATCTGGGCGCCCATATTTTCAAACGGATCGTCGAGCTGAATTTCTTTGGCCACCGTCACGCCGTCTTTGGTCGAGGCTGGCGAACCAAATTTTTTGTCGAGTACCACGTTGCGGCCCCGTGGCCCTAACGTGACTTTCACCGCATTGGCGAGTTTGTTAATCCCACTCAGAATGTCGGCGCGAGCTTTTTCACCGAAGTGCAGTTGTTTTGCAGGCATCGTCTCTCTCCTTCCCACAGGGGGTGATTGGGCCTACTCAAGCACGCCCAGTAAGTCGGTTTCGCGGAGTACCAGCAGATCTTCACCATCAACGGTGATCTCGGTGCCAGCGTATTTACCAAAGAGAATTTTATTGCCGACAGCGACTCCCACTGGGCGCCGCTTGCCATCATCCTGGAGCTTGCCAGGGCCGACGGCCAGCACGTTACCCTCTTGGGGCTTTTCTTTGGCAGTGTCGGGAATGATGATGCCACCGACTTTTTCTTCGGAGGCGTCCAGACGTTTAATGAGCACGTTATCGTGCAAGGGACGAAACTGCATGGGAAATCTCCTCTCCATGTCCATTCTGGTCCGCGTAGTAATGTCCGCTATCCAGCGCAACCACTGAGCGCGTCCGATGGTTATTAGCACTCCTCTGTGTCGAGTGCTAATAACGATAGCGAAGGGTCAGAGAGGTGTCAAGGGGGCGACAGGAAAAATCGCCAGGGCACGCTGAAGGGCATGTGGGACGCCGTAGGAACACACGGACGGTTATTCCGTCCTGGTATGCCAGGCCAGATAGGTGCGCCAGCTGTCTGGCGGGTGGCGCAGGCCCATTGCCATGGTGACGTAGGGCTGCCAGGTGGGTTTGCGGGGCAGACGCTGCAAGTGCAGACCCGATTGTTCGAGGGCTTGCCCCCCTTTCTGGCGATTACAGGGAATGCAGCAGGTGACGATATTCGTCCAGTCGGTAGCGCCACCGTGGGCGCGGGGAATCACATGGTCATAGGTCAGTTCACTCACCAGCGGCTGCACGCCACAGTACTGGCATGCGTAGTTATCACGCGCATAAATGTTTTGCCGGGAGAATTTGACGCCCGTGCCACGGACCCGGACGAGCGTGAGCAACCGTACGACTGCCGGGAGCCGCACTGCCAGGCGAATACTGCGGATTTCCCGCGCGTATTCTTCCACGACTTCTACTTTACCAGCGAACACTAAGGTGAGGGCGCGCTTCCAGTCAATGACGCGCAGAGGTTCAAAGGAGGCATTGAGCAGCAGAACGGGTTCCATAGTGCAGCGTTATCCCACTCCGATCATTGCTCTGAGAGGTACATGATCGTCTGTGCCTGCGAGACAGGACACCATGAGAATGTCGTATAGCATACACGCGGTCATCGGGAAATGCCACCACGACCTGTGCCGGGTCGTGCGGAGGGGTTACGCCTCGCCCGCTTGATTGACCGCCAGCCCTTCCTGGCGCAAGCGACGAATCTCGTCCACCCGCGAGGCCCCATAGGGCGAGCAGAGCAGGTAGGAGGCGATGGTGCCGCCACAGAGCACCACGGTGCAGGCTACAAAGAGGCTGGATAAAGTCATCAGCACGCTCATTGGTATCCTTTTCTCTCCCGTAGACGTTGAGGACCTCGGGTAACACAGCGTCCACACGCCTCATGCCCAATGGCAACGTGCGTTGCTCCAGACGTACCCGTATAATGGCGCCGCGTTTGATAGTGCCACACGTTGAGAACCCTTGGCAAGGACATGGACATGCCCACGGCTGATCTCTGTTTTCTGACTGCCACCGAACTCGTCCACCAGATGCGTACAAAAGCCCTGTCCGCCTGTGAGGTTATGGAGGCCCACCTGGCGCAGATCGACCGCATCAATCCGCAGGTCAACGCCATTGTCACATTGGTGCCGGAGCACGCCATGGATGGGGCACGCGCTGCCGACGCGGCGCTGGCGCGTGGCATAGCGGTAGGTCCATTGCATGGGCTGCCCGTGGCGCACAAGGATCTGTTCTTAACCAAAGGGATCCGCACCACCTACGGCTCACGCATCTATCAGGACTTTGTGCCAGACCAGGATATGCTCATTGTCGAGCGCATGCATGCTGCTGGGGCCATTACCGTTGGCAAGACCAACACCCCCGAATTTGGCGCGGGTTCGCAGACCTTTAACGAGGTCTTTGGTGCGACGTTGAATCCCTATGACCTGAGCAAAACCTGCGGCGGCAGCAGTGGTGGGGCCGCCGTCGCCCTGGCGTGTGGCATGGTGCCGCTGGCTGATGGGAGTGATCATGGCGGCTCGCTGCGCAATCCGGCGAATTTTTGCAACATTGTTGGCTTCCGCACCGCACCGGGGCGCGTACCCGTCTATCCCGCCCGTGATGCCTGGTTTCCGTTCTCGGTAGAAGGCCCCATGGCACGTACCGTGCAGGACGTGGCCCTGTTCTTAAGCGTGTTGGCCGGTCCAGACCGCCGCGTGCCCATGAGTATTGCGGAACCCGGCAGTACGTTCCGGCAGCCCCTGGAGCGCGACTTCCGTGGGGTGCGTCTGGCCTGGAATCGTGACTTTGGCGGCCTGCCGGTGGATCCGCGGGTGACCGCTGTGCTGGAGGCGCAGCGCCATGTGTTTGCGGGTCTCGGTGGCGTGATCGAGGACGGTAGCCCGGATTTCAGCACGGCGGATGAGATTTTTAAGGTATGGCGCGCCTGGTATTTTGAACTGCGTTACGGGGAACTGTTGACGACACAGCGCCATCTCATGAAAGACACGGTGGTCTGGAATACCGAGGCCGGGCTGGACATCACCGGCCCGCAACTGGCGCGTATCACCACACAACGCACGGCCCTGTATCACCGCGTGCGCGAATTTTTGGAGACGTACGAGTTTATGATTTGTCCGGTGAATCAGGTGCCGCCGTTTGACGTCACGCAGCGCTATATTACCGACATCAACGGGGTCGCCATGGAGACCTATGTTGACTGGATGCGCTCGTGCTACTACATCACCGTCACCGGGCACCCGGCCATCTCCGTGCCCTGCGGCTTTACACCGGAAGGCCTGCCCGTGGGCGTGCAAATTGTTGGGCGACATCAAGATGAGCTGGGCGTCTTACAGCTCGCCTACGCCTTTGAGCAAGCCACGCAGTGCTGGCGGCAGCGGCCGGCGCTGGTGGCCTAACGCGTTGTGCGTGCCAGACGACTACCGTGCAGAGGATGGCTTCCGCTGGCGTTTCTGCTCCAGTGCTTTCTGAATTGCCGCGACCGTCAGCTCAGCGCGATACGCCACCAGCTTTGTGCCATTGGCAATGGTCTGACTCGGGGGCGACATGTCAAAGCCATTGATGCTATACAGCCCGGCAGTGAGTCGTTGCTCGGTACGGATGGTCTGTGGGTCCACGGTGGCCATGATCGCTTCATAATGATAGTCATCATGAATACCAGCCCGCGCTGCAGAACGCACATCGGGCTTTTGGTGTACGCCGAGGGTCTTCAGGTAATCGTAGCTCCACAGATCCTGGGCATAATACTCCGCGATGAAGTGGACGACGGGTGGTCCACCCCATTTGTTGTTGAGACGCTCGGCCACGACCCGCATGCCACGCTGGTTGTCGCCGTGATCCCCAAGCAAGACCAGGTCGGTAAACCCGTGCTGCTTGAGGCTACTACAGATATCCGTCAGGAGCGCCTCAAACGTGTCCTCCCGCAGGCTGATGGCGCCGGGATAGCGCATGTGCCCCGTCGGCGGCGTGATATTGCCTTCAGGCACAAACGCAATGATCGGTGCGACCAGCGCGTTACCGAGGCGGCGTGCAATCGCCTCGGTGGTGGCGCGCAGCACATAGTTATGCTTGCCGAGAGCGACGTACGGGCCGCTCTGCTCCAGGCCGCCAGTGCCAATAATGATGGTGGTCTTGCCGGCCTTGAGGGCGTCGCGCACCTCCATCCAGGTCAGTTCTTCAAGAAAAATGCTCTCCAGAGCCGCAATCGGCCGTGGAGCGTGTAGCTCCTGGGCCACGCCGGCACGCGCCAGGCCCCAACTCGTGAGCCCGCAGAACACTACGAACATCCAGTACTGACGATTCATGGTTCCTTCCTCTTGGTAAATGCGTCATACTTATGCAGACATAAATAAAAACGATGGGTGGTATGCAATCGTTTCGCTCATGCAAGTCATGACAATCATTGATTAACCCAAAAAGACGACGCGAATACTGGGCCAGCACGCCGAAATAAGTTGCAAAACGCGCCGTCAAACGATAAGCTACTACCCCACGAAAATCATCCATTGCTCACAGGTATTTGTAATCGTGATAGTTAGCGGAATCAAGATATTACAAAGCCTCACCCACTATTATTGTGCGTGGACCGGTAGGAGATAGGGCATGGTGTGGCACAGCTTACCGGGACGACCCTCGCTCACACGCCGCCGCTTCGTCCAGGGCGCCTTGCGTGGGGCGACCAGCATCCTCACCTGGCACCACGGTTGGTCGCCCCTCCGCACCGCGTGGGCCCAGAAGGGTGCGCCCAGTGGCCGGATGACCTGGGCCATTCACGTCACGATTGCCCCCACCTGGTTTGACCCTGCCGAAACCCCAGGCATCATTACTCCCTTCATGTTTCTCTATGCCCTGCATGATGCCCTGATCAAACCCATGCCCGACGGCCTCATGTCCCCCAGCCTGGCTACCAAATGGGGGGAGAGCGCCGATGGGCTGGCCTACGATTTCGCGTTGCGCCAGGGCGTACAGTTTCACAATGGCGATCCGTTCACCGCCGCCGACGTCAAATTTAGCTTTGAGCGCTATCGCGGTTCCGGCGCCACGGATATGAAAAAGAAAGTCAAAGCCGTTGAGATCGTGCAGGCGCATCATGTGCGTTTCCATTTGCACGAGCCCTGGCCGGACTTCCTGACATTTTATGCCACGCCAGCGACGGGGGCCGCCTGGATTGTCCCCAAAAATTACGTGGAAAAAGTCGGTAACGAAGGCTTTAAGGCGCAGCCCATTGGTCTGGGGCCGTATCGCTTCGTCAGCCACCAGCCCGGAGTCGAAGCGGTATTTGAAGCGTACACAGACTACTGGCGCAAGACCCCGCACGTCAAGCGGCTGGTCATGCGTGGTGTCCAGGAAGCCACCACCCGTCTGGCCATGCTCAAACGCCAGGAAGCGGATGTGGCCTATGGCATGTACGGTGCCGTGGCAGAAGAGATTACACGTGACCCACAGCTCAAGCTGGAACCAACCGTGCCCCCGACCCCGCAATGGCTGGTGTTTACCAATGAGCAGTATGACCCAAAATCCCCCTGGCACGACAAGCGCGTGCGGCTGGCAGCCAATTATGCGGTCAATCGCCAGGCGATTAACGAGGCGGAGACGTTGGGGCATTCCGTCGTCTCCGGCAGCATCGTGCCACGAGCGTTTGAGTATGCCTTGCCCGTGGAACCCTACCCGTATGACCCCACACAAGCCAAACAATTGTTGCAACAGGCCGGATACCCGAACGGTTTTGACTTCGGGGAATGCAGCGTTGATGCGGTCTACTCTGGCGTGGTGGAAGGACTGTTGAACGATCTCGCAGCCGTGGGCATGCGGGGCAAAGTGCGGCCCTATGGAACGTGGCGGTTTTGTCGCCGCACATAAAGAGCGCACGCTGAAAAACCTGGCGTTCCAGGGCAGTGGGGCCTTTGGCAATGCGGTCACGCGCCTCGAAGCCTTTGCGTACAGCAAAGGAGCGTTTTCGTGGATTAAAGATCCAGAGATTGATGCGTGGTATGAACAACAAGCCGCGGAGCGCGACCGCAAGAAGCGGGAAGCCTTGTTACACAAGATCCAGCAGAAGCTGTATGATGACGCACGGTTTCTGCCCATCTGGGAGTTGGGTTTTTTGTGCGCCTCTGGTCCACGCGTGGCGGTGTCTGGGGTGGGGACCATTAAGCTGTACTCGTACTCGGCGCCGTTTGAAGACATCCAGTTAAAATCCTGAGTACTTCGATAGTTGCTACGACATGCGCTCATCTGATATGCATCGCGCTACTTGTATGCAGAGCACTGTCCACTGACCCGTGGTGCACATCCTCAAGGAGGCAAGAGTGATGGCGTCTGAAGTTCATGCACCGAGCGTCTGGTCCCGTCGTCGTATACTGCAGAGCACGCTCAGTGGCGTCGCCGGGTGGGCCGCCTGGCACGGGTGGCCAACCCAGCACCTCGCCATGGCCCAGAAAGGCAACCCCACTGGGCAGATGACGTGGGCCATGCATATCACCCTGGCCCCGACCTGGTTTGATCCAGGGGAGACCGGGGCGCTGCAAACACCTTATATATGCCTGCGTGCCCTGCATGACGCGCTGGTGAAACCCATGCCCGACGGGCAGATGTCCCCCTGCCTGGCGACCAAATGGAGCGAGAGCGAAGATGGCCTGACCTACAATTTCGAGCTGCGCCAGGGGGTGAAGTTCCACAATGGCGATGCCTTTACCGCAGCAGATGTCAAGTTTAGCTTCGAGCGCTACAAAGGGGCCGGTGGCTTGGAACTCAAGAAACAGGTCAAGGCCATCGAGATTGTCAATCCGCACCACATCCGTTTTACCTTGCATGAGCCCTGGCCGGATTTTTTGACCTTCTACGCCACCCCGGCCACTGCCGCAGGCTGGATTGTCCCGAAGAACTATACGGAGAAGATCGGCAACGACGACTTCAAAACTAACCCCGTGGGCCTGGGACCGTATCGCTTTGTGAGTTATAACCCCGGCGTGGAACTCGTGCTGGAAGCCCACACCGGCTATTGGCGGAAGACGCCCTCGGTGAAGCGCCTGGTGTTCAAGAGTGTGCCGGAACCTACGACGCGCCTGGCGATGCTCAAACAGCAGGAAGCCGACGTCACCTACGCCATCTATAGTACGCTTGGGGAAGAAGTGCGACGCGATAAGACCCTGAAGTTGGAACCCACGCTGGCCGGTATCCAGTGGGGCGCCTTCGTCGATATGTATGATCCCAAGTCCCCCTGGCATGACAAGCGGGTGCGGCTGGCGGCGAATCACGCCATCAATCGCCAGGCCATCAACGAGTCGGAGACCCTGGGCTATTCGAAGCTGGTTGGGGGGATTATCCCACCGTCATATGACTTTGCCCTGTCGTTTGAGCCGTATGCCTACGATCCCAACAAGGCGAAAGCCTTACTCAAAGAGGCGGGGTATGCGAATGGTTTTGATGCCGGGGAGTTCTCGTCTGATGCCGTGTATGCCAGCGTCATCGAGGGCGTGGTGAACGATCTGGGAGCGGTGGGGATTCGGGTCAAAGTGCAGCCGCTTGAACGGGCCGCCATGCAAGCCGCCCAGCGAGAAAAAAAGGTGAAAAATCTGACCCTGATGGGCAGCGGTGCCCCCGGGAACGCGGCGACGCGTGTGGAAGCGTTTATGCACAGCAAAGGGGTACAGTCGTTCATCAAGGATCCCGACATTGATCAGTGGTTCGAGCAGCAGTCACGCGAACGCAACCGCGCGAAGCGTCAGGAGTGGCTGCATAAGATTCAACAGAAGACGTATGACGACGCCTACTTCCTGCCGGTATGGCAACTGGGCTTCCTGTGTGTCACCGGGCCACGGGTGGCGGTCTCAGGCTTAGGACTGATCCAGGATTATATCTACTCAGCGCCCTATGAAGATGTGCAGTTAAAAATGTAAATGCCGTGCCCACGCTCCGCGTGCTCCAGAGCGCGGAGACCGCAGCGGTGGGCCTAGTGCCTTCACCGAGCTGTTGTACCAGTTGCTGCCCCCTGGGATCGCCGGGCTCCAACCCGGCTCCGGCAGCCACGCTGGCGCGTGGCGCTCCCAGGATACTTCTCGAATGAACTCGGTTGAGGCACTCGTCATGTCTGAGCAAGAGCGCACGTTGAAGCACCTGGCGTGCATGGATTATGCTGCGTGTCGGCAGCGCGTGAGCCCCATGACTTATGGGGCGCATCCTCAAGGAGGCAAGATTGATGGCGTCTGAAGTGCATGTACAGAGTGTCTGGTCCCGTCGTCGTGTGCTCCAGAGCACGCTCAGTGGCGTCGCCGGGTTGGCCGCCTGGCAGGGGTGGCCGTCCCGGCACCGCGCCATGGCCCAGAAAGGCGAACCCACCGGACAGATGACCTGGGCTATGCACGTCACAATTGCCCCGACCTGGTTTGACCCGGCGGAAACTCCAGGACTCATCACTCCCTTCATGTTTCTCTATGCCTTGCATGACGCGCTGGTGAAACCCATGCCGGACGGCCAGATGTCGCCCTGCCTGGCGACCAAGTGGACCGAGAGCGAAGATGGATTGCGTTACGATTTCGAGCTGCGCCAGGGCGTCAAGTTCCACAATGGCGATGCCTTTAGCGCCGAAGACGTCAAGTTTAGCTTTCAGCGCTACAAAGGCACCAGTGCGGCAGAACTCAAAAAACAGGTCAAGGCCGTTGAGATTATCACGCCGCACCACGTGCGTTTTGTGCTGCATGAGCCCTGGCCGGATTTTCTGACGTTTTACGCCACGCCGGCCACTGGGGCAGGCTGGATCGTCCCGAAGAACTACACCGAGAAGATTAGCAACGACGAATTTAAGAATGCCCCTGTGGGCCTCGGACCGTATCGCTTCGTGAATTACAAGCCTGGCCTCGAACTCGAAGTGGAAGCCTTCACCGGCTTCTGGCGCAAGATGCCGGCGATGAAGCGTCTGGTGTTCAGGAGTGTGCCGGAACCCACGACACGGCTGGCCATGCTCAAACAACAAGAAGCCGACGTCACCTACGCCATCTATAGTACGCTGGCGGAAGAGGTGCAGCGCGATAAGACCCTGAAGTTGGAGCCGACACTGGCTGGTACCGAGTGGGCTAATTTTCTTGACATGTATGATCCGAAGTCCCCCTGGCATGATAAGCGCGTCCGGTTGGCCGCAAATCACGCCGTGAATCGTCAGGCCATCAACGAGTCGGAGACGCTAGGCCATTCCAAGCTCATGGGCGGAATTGTTCCCTTGACATATGACTTTGCTCTGCCGTTGGAGCCCTACGCCTACGATCCCAACAAGGCGAAAGCCTTGCTCAAAGAGGCCGGTCATCCCAACGGCTTTGATGCTGGAGAGTACACGTGTGATGCCGTGTATGCCAGCGTCATTGAGGGCGTGGTGAATGATCTGGGGGCGGTGGGGATCCGAGCCAAGGTGCAGCCGCTCGAACGGGCCGCCATGCAAGCCGCCCTGCGTGACAAAAAGGTGAAAAACCTGACTCGTGTAGGCAGCGGGGCCCCCGGCAACGCCGCGACACGCATCGAAGCCTTTATGCACAGTAAAGGCGCCCAGTCGTACCTCAAAGATCCTGAAATCGATCAGTGGTTCGCGCAGCAGTCCCGCGAACGCGACCGTACGAAGCGTGAGCAGTTACTGCACAAGATTCAACAGAAGGTGTATGACGACGCGTTACTGCTGCCGATGTGGCAGTTGGGCTTCCTGTGTGTCACTGGCCCACGGGTGGCGGTGTCAGGCTTGGGGCTGATTCCTGGGCACATCTACTCGGCGCCTTATGAAGACGTCCGGCTCAAAGCCTAAACGATGCGCCCACGCTCCGCGTTCCCTCGAACGCGGAGCTCCCAGAGTGGGCCAGTGCTGTACATAGAGAGGAAGCATCCTATGACACATACACCCCCGTCTGGGGGAAGTGCTTATACGCGACGCCAGCTCCTGCGCGGGACGCTTGGTGGCGCCGCGGGTCTCACGCTCTGGCCCTGGCGTGTGGCGCACGCCGCAGCCCAGCCGAGCGGGCAGTTGACCATCGGGGTGCACGTCACCTTGTCCCCCGCGTGGTTTGACCCTGCCGAGACCCCGGGCATTATCACGCCGTTCATGTTGTTGTACGCCGTCCACGATGCCATGGTAAAACCCATGCCTGGCAATGCCTTCACGCCGAGCCTAGCCGAATCCTGGTCCGAGAGTCCCGACGGCCTCACCTACGACTTCCTCCTCCGCGCTGGTGTCACCTTCCACAATGGCGACCCTCTCACTACCGAAGACGTGCAATTCAGCTTCCTGCGCTACAAAGGCACGTCCGCTAGCGAGTTTAAGGAACGCGTGCGGGATGTCGAGATTGTCGACCCACGGCGCATCCGCTTTCATCTGCATGAACCCTGGCCGGATTTTATGACCTTCTACGGCACCCCGGCGACGGGAGCAGCGTGGATTGTCCCCAAGAAATACGTTGAGAAGGTGGGCGCCGACGCCTTTAAGCAACACCCCATTGGTGCCGGCCCCTATAAATTTGTCAGCCAGGAGCCCGGCATTGGCGCCGTCTTCGAGGCCAACGACAAGTACTGGCGCAAAGTCCCGCACGTGAAACGGCTGGTGTTCACCGGCGTGCCCGAGGAAACCACTCGTGTGGCCATGCTCAAGCGCCAGGAAGCTGATATCATCTTTGGCCTGGGTGGTGCCCTGGCCGAGGAAGTGCAACGCGACACGTCGCTCAAGCTCGAGCCCGTGTATCCCGCCGCGGTGTGGTTCGTCTACTTTGCCGATCAGTGGAATCCCAAGTCCCCCTGGCATGACCCCAGGGTGCGCCTGGCAGCGAATTATGCCGTCGACAAACAGGCCATTAACGAGGCAGAAACCCTGGGGCTGTCGAAGATCACCGGCACGACTATCCCGAGCCAGTTTGACTATGCCCTGTCGATGGAAGCGTATCCCTACGATCCTGCCAAAGCCAAGCAGCTACTGAAAGAAGCAGGCTATCCGAGTGGCTTTGATGCCGGGGATATTACCCCCAACCCACCCTTTTTCCCCTATGCCGAGGGGGTGGCGAATTATCTGAGTGCGGTGGGCATTAAGGCGAAGTTGCGTACCGTGGAACGGGCCACGTTTTTCACCTCCTGGCGTGAGAGAAAGCTCTCGAATCTCATTGTGGGCGCCAGTGGCGCGGCGGGGAATGCGGCGACCCGGATCGAAGCCTTTGTCGTCACGGGAGGCAGCTACGCCTACGGCGGGTACCCCGAGATTGACACCCTGTTCAAACAACAAGCGAAGGAGAGGGATCGCGCCAAGCGCCAGACCATGCTGCATGAGATCCAACGTCTGATGCACGACAAGGCCATTTTTCTGCCCCTGTTCGAGCCAGCATTCATCTGTGCTTCTGGAGCACGGGTGGCCGCATCCCAGTTCGGGGCGATTCCGTATTTCCCCTATGCAGGGCCATACGAAGATATGCAGTTAAAGACCTAGTAACCGCATCCGACGAGGAGGAGAAAGGATATGTTATGCATCGCTATATTCTGACACGGCTGTTTTACGCCTTTATCTCGCTGATGCTCCTGAGTGTGACCATCTTTACGATGGTGCGTATTACGGGTGATCCGGTCATTCTGATGGCCGACCCGGGTGCGAAAGAGGAGGATTTACAAGCCCTACGGGTGGAGTTAGGGCTTGATCGTACCTATATTGAGCAGTATTTCGTCTTTCTCTCCAAGATCGTCCGGGGCGATTTTGGCAAATCCTTCATGTATCGCGTGCCGGTTTTTGAGTTATATCTGCAGCGCCTCCCCGCCTCGATCCAGCTCGCCGGGGCCGCCATGATAGTCTCGGTCATCCTCGGCATTCCTATCGGGATTTTTTCCGCCGTGCGGGTCAATACCTGGCTGGATAGCTTTGGCAACATTTTTGCGAACCTGGGCCTGGCCATGCCAAGCTTTTGGGTCGGCATCATGTTCATGCTCATCTTCGCAGTCAACCTGCAATGGCTCCCCGTCCAGGGTTCGGGGACGATCAAGCATCTCATCATGCCCTCCGTGGCCCTGGGGTGGGTGTTTACCGCAGCGAACATGCGCCTGGCGCGCTCAGCCATGCTCGAGGTGCTGGGGAGTGAATACGTCAAGCTGGCGCGCATTAAGGGATTGCCAGAGAGTCTGGTGATTCTCAAGCATGCTTTCAAAAACGCCATCATTCCGGTGCTGACGTTTGCCTGCATCAATTTCGCCTTGATTATGAACGGGGCCGTGGTGGTCGAATCGATCTTTGCCTGGCCGGGGATTGGCCGCCTGCTCTACGAAGGCGTCTCGTCACGCGATTTCCCGGTAGTCCAGACCACGGTGATTCTCGGTGGGGTGATGATTATTATGGTCAACTTGATGGTGGATATCTTATACGCCTACATTGATCCGAGGATTCGTTATGGAAACTAGTCACGCCATTGCATCTCCTGAGGCCTTTCTCAGCCAACCTGCGGCGCTGTCCTGGTGGCGGCGGATAAGTAGCAAGATGCTCGGAGGCCCAATGATCGCGTTGGGCATTCTGGGCACGTTGGTATTTGTGGCCGTATTCGCCGATTTTTTGGCGCCCTATCCCTACAACGGCACCAGTCGTTACACCCCGGAAGTCGGGGAATTGCGCAATAAATACCTGCCGCCCATGTGGCAGGCACGCGGCAAGTCGCAGTTTATCCTCGGCACTGATCAGCAGGGCCGCGACATCCTGACACGGCTCATCTACGGCTCACGCATTTCCCTCAAGGTGGCGGTCGCCGCGGTCATTGTGTCAGGCATCATTGGCACCTCCCTCGGCATTCTCTCGGGCTATATCGGCGGCTGGGTCGATCAAGTGGTCATGCGCATCACCGACTCCTGGCTGGCGCTACCGCCAGTCACCTTTGCGATTCTGCTGGCCGCCGTGGTCAAGCCCAACGAATGGAATATCGTCATTATCCTGGGGGTGGTGTACTGGACGCGCTATGCACGGGTGATTCGTGGGGAAGTTTTGAGTCTGAAAGAGCGTGACTACGTGCGCCTGGCGGTCGTGGCCGGCTGCAGTCAGTTGCGCATTATGTGGACGCATCTCTTGCCGAACATCGCCAATAGCGCCGTGGTACTCGCCACCTTACAGCTTGGGGTTGTGGTCATCGCCGAAGCGACGCTGAGTTTTCTCGGGGTCGGCGTGCCCTCGCCGCAGCCCGCCTGGGGGGTTATGCTCAATGACGGGCGGGCTGGTCTGATGACGGGCTCCTGGTGGCTGAGTGTGTTTCCAGGCTTGAGTATTATGCTTGTGGTCCTTGCGGCTAGTTCCCTGGGGGACTGGTTCCGGGTGTGGTCTGATCCGCAGTTACGACAACTGTAAGAGGCAATAATGGCCCAACCAGTACTTGAAGTTAAACAACTCCAGACCTATTTTGTCTCCGCGCAGGGGACACGCGTGGTCAAGGCCGTCGATGGGGTGACGTTCACGATCAACGAAGGCGAGACGCTCGGGGTGGTCGGGGAATCGGGCAGCGGCAAAACGGTCACCTCCATGTCGCTGTTACGTTTGTTACCGGCGGCGGCGCGTATTGTCGGCGGCCAGATCTTGTTCCAGGGGGAAGATCTCGTCACCAAAACCGAGAAGGAAATGCGGGCGATCCGTGGCAGTCAGATCACCATGATCTTGCAGGATCCGATGATGTCGCTCAATCCGCTGTTTACCATCGGGGAGCAGATCGCTGAGCCCCTGCGTATTCATCGCCATATGCGCGGCAAGGTACTGCTTGAGCGCATTAAAGAACTCTTGCGGGGCGTGCGTATCCCCTCACCGGAAGTGCGTCTGCGTGAGTATCCACACCAGATGAGCGGTGGTATGCGCCAGCGTATCGTTGGGGCCATCGGCATCTCTTGCGAACCACGCCTGCTCATTGCCGATGAGCCCACCACCAGCCTGGACGTGACGATTCAGGCGCAGTATCTCAATCTCCTGAAGGACATTCAGCAAGAGAGTCGTCTGGCCATGGTGTTCATTACGCACAATATCGGCATTATTGCCAAGATGTGCGACAATGTCGCCGTCATGTATGCCGGCAAGATGGTGGAGCGTGCCCCGGTACGGGAGATTTTTAACCACCCGAAGCATCCCTATACGGAGGCGTTACTCAACGCCATCCCACGCTTGACTGACCGTAGCAAGCGCCTCTGGAGTATCGAGGGACAACCGCCCGATCTCGCCAATCCGCCGTCGGGTTGTCCGTTCCATCCACGTTGTCCGAAAGCTGAGGACCGCTGCCGTCGTGAGGTTCCTCCTGAAATTCAGGTAGGCGAGAATCACTATACCCGCTGCTGGCTGTGGGAGGCACAGGCGCAATGAGCGATATTTTGCTCGAGATTCGTGATCTCAAAAAACATTTTCCCGTCACCAAGGGACTGTTGTTTCAGGAAACCATCGGGCTCGTCAAAGCGGTTGATGGTGTGTCCTATGCCATTGGTGTCGGCGAGACTCTGGGCCTCGTGGGCGAGTCCGGGTGCGGCAAAACCACCACCATGAAGATGATCCTCATGCTGGAGCGACCGACATCCGGGTCGATTATCTTCCGCGGGGATGACATCCAGGGGCTGGGCGGCAAAGGTCTGCAAGCCTACCGCAAGGGGGTGCAGGCGGTCTTCCAGGATCCCTACAGTTCCCTTAATCCGCGCATGCGGGTCGGGGACATTATTGCAGAACCACTGGTGGTCAATGAGTCGCTGCCCAAGGCCACGGTGCGGGAGCGCGTGCAAGAATTACTCAGTCTGGTGGGTCTGCGGCCTATTTCGTCGGATCTCTTCCCGCACGAATTCAGCGGTGGGCAACGCCAACGCATCGCCATTGCGCGTGCCCTGTCGCTTAACCCCAGCCTCATCATCCTCGATGAGCCGGTCTCAGCCCTGGACGTGTCGATCCGGGCGCAGATTATGAACCTCTTACAAGATCTGCAAGAACAGTTCGGCGTGGGTTATATGCTGATCGCGCATGATTTGGCGGCGGTGTTGCACTTAAGTACCAATGTGGCGGTCATGTACCTCGGGAAAATCGTCGAGCAGGCGACCAGTGAGCAGCTCCGCGTTGAGCCGTTGCATCCCTACAGTAAGGGACTCTTCGCCGCCGCCTTGCCGGCGCATCCTGACGAACCGCGCGAAGAGATTTTGATTACTGGGGAAATTCCGAGTCCGCTCAATCCCCCCTCTGGTTGCCATTTTCATCCGCGCTGCCCCTTCGTGAAACCGATCTGCTCTGAAGTCGAGCCCCAGTTGCTCCAGGTTACCACTGGCCATCGGGTGGCGTGCCATTTGTATAGTGAGAGCGCCTAGCGCCTCAATCGTACTGTTTGGAGAGGTTTCTGCCTGGGAGCGTGGGCGTCCCGCCCGCTCCGCAAACGGTCAAGATGGCCGCGCTCTCAGGCCCAAGAGCCGTCACCTCCCGTAGGCCGGATCCCAAAGCCCTGGCCTAGCGGCCCCGCCACTGAGCCCGGCAGGGGCACCATCGGCGCGCCAACAGGCGGCCCCGTACAACACGCCGTTGGTACGGTCGAGGTAAATACCGTTCATCCCACCGGCAACGGTGGGCACCACCTGCACTTCATGGCCACGGACCATCAGTTCATAACGGGCACTGGCGGCGATACCTGGTTCGACTTCGAGGGCCTGGCCTTGCGTCCAGATGCGCGGCGCTTCGACAGCTTCTTGTAGGGTCATGCCGTGATCGAGTACATTGACAATCGCCTGTAAAACAGCGGCAAAAATCCGCGTGCCACCCGGCGCGCCCAGCGCCAGGATTGGACGGCGCCCGCGATACACCATGGTCGGGGCCATGCTACTGAGCATACGCTTGCCCGGGGCAATGGAATTGGTCTGCCCTGGGTGTGGGTCAAAAATATACATGGTGTTGTTGAGGACAATCCCCGTGCCGGGCACCGTGACCTTACAGCCAAACGGTTCATGGATGGTTTGCGTCATGGCCACGATGTTCCCCGCAGCGTCCGCCACCGTTAGATGTGTGGTGTGCCCCGATGTACTGCGATACGACCAGGGATGCCCAGCCTCATAGTCACCCGCGACTTCAAGCTTGATTTGCCGCCGCCGCGCCACCGCGTAAAATTTTGAGGTCAGGCCACGCACGGGGACTTCCTTCCATCCTGGATCTCCGAGATATTCCAAGCGGTCCGCAAAGGCGATCTTGAGCGCCTCCGCTATGACATGGAGAGAGGCGGCCGTGCCAAACCCCAGATCAGCCATATCAAAATGTTCCAGGATGTTGAGGATTTGAATGACGTGCACCCCACCGGCGCTCGGCGGTCCCACCGTCACAATCTGATGGCCACGGTACTGCCCCCGGATGGCCTCACGGCGCACGACGCGATAGCGTTGCAAATCGTCACGCGTCAGAATGCCTCCATGGGCCGCAATGTCGCGGACAACGAGATCCCCTAACGCACCGGTATACAAGGCGTCAGCCCCTTCCTGCGCGATGCACTGCAGCGTCTGCGCATAGTCGTGGCACACCAGCAGGTGCCCTGGCTGTGGTGGGGCATCATCGGGCAAGAAACGGGCCCGACTGGCGGGAAAACGCGCCAGATCAGCCTGACACTGGCGGATACGCTCGACGAGATACGGACTGACAGGAAACCCCCGCTTGGCATAACGGATGGCTGGTTGTAACACCGTCTCCAGGCCAAGACGCCCATAGTCGGCTTCCAGGGCGCACCAGCCCTTGAGTGCGCCAGGGACGGCAACGGCGCGATAACCGATACGATTCTGTTGGTCCACCGTTTCCAGGTAATCTGGCCAAGTCTCTGACACGGGTGTATACATAGTAGGCGTGGCGGCGCCCGGCGCTACCGTGTAATTATCAAACACCACGGCGTTGCCCGTGTTCGCATCGTACATATGGGTAAAACCAGCGCCAAAGAGGCTGACCATCATGGGCTCCACCACCGTCAGCACAAACATGGCCGCCACGGCGGCATCGGCGGCATTGCCCCCCAGGGCCAGCATCTCGAGGCCAGCCGCAGCGGCCAGGGGATGGTTGGCGGCTACCATGCCACGTGACGCCACGGCTGCCTGCTTCTCGGTCGTAAACGGACTTCCCGCCTTGTCGCGCCATGCGCTTCCCATGTCTGTGTCCTTATTGCCATACGAGATGCCAACGTGCGGTCATGCGACAGATCGTCGCCTATCATACTACACCTCGGAGGCGACGTACGCGTTACGGCAAGCCGTCATGCAAATTGCGGCAAGGCTCATTGTGGCCGCGCGCTGGCGGTGGCGTCAGCGGCGACCTCGCGGGCCTGGCCCGCTCCTCCGGGACAGCGGGCGTCTCCAGCCTCCCTATCGGAGCGGGCCAGGCCCGCGACGGGGGACGCATCGCGTGGGCTTGTGCACAATGCGTATTGCTGGAAAATTGCCTCTCTGGCTGGTCAGGCTGCAATTTTTAGCGTAGAATAAAAAACAGGTATGGTCTTGGATCAGACTCGGAGGGCGGAGACGCTCTTCTGGTAGGGCGCTTCGCGTCAGTGCCTAGGTGCTGATCTCGGCCCCAGACGTCATAATGCAGCGTTGGGCTTGCTATCGGCTGCCCGCCCAAGAACCGCTGGCACAATCACGTGTAACAACGTGTTACCAGGCTCGCGGTCTTTCTGGTACTTCCTTCTGATGATGTAGGAGCTTCGCTTATGCCAACTCCCGTGGAGCAATGGGTGGAAGAATGTGCACAGCTCACCCGTCCAAAAGACATCTACTGGTGCGATGGCTCGGAAGCCGAGTACCAGGGCATGGTGCATGATATGCTCGAGACAGGGACCTTACTCGAGCTGAACCAGCAAGAGTATCCGGGGTGCTATTTACATCGCAGTGACCCCACGGACGTGGCGCGGACTGAGCATCTCACCTACGTGTGCACAGGCGAGCGTGACGATGCCGGGCCCAACAACAATTGGATGGCGCCTACCGAGGCGAAAAGCCAGGTTGGCGGCCTGTTTGAGGGCTCTATGCGGGGCCGGACTATGTACGTGGTGCCGTATATCATGGGGCCAACGACTTCACCCTATAGCCAGATCGGCGTCGAGTTGACCGATAGCCCGTATGTGGCGGTCAATATGAAGATCATGACCCGTATGGGCCAGGCGGCGCTGGATCGCCTCGGCTCCTCGGATAATTACGTGAAGGGCTTGCATTCGCTGGGCGACCTCAGCCCAGATCGCCGCTTCATTATGCATTTCCCTGAAGAACGTCTTATTTGGTCCGTAGGTTCAGGGTACGGTGGCAATGCGCTCCTCGGGAAAAAATGTTTTGCCCTGCGTCTGGGAAGTTATATGGCCCGTGAAGAGGGTTGGCTGGCGGAGCATATGCTGATCCTCGGCATCGAGGAGCCCAATGGCCGTGTTACCTATGTGGCCGCGGCGTTTCCCAGTGCCTGTGGGAAAACCAACATGGCGATGCTCGTCCCACCCACGAGTCACGAAGGCTATAAGATCTGGACCGTTGGGGAAGACATCGCGTGGATGAACCCCGGCCCCGATGGCCGCTTGTGGGCCATTAATCCCGAAGCCGGGTTCTTCGGCGTCGCCCCCGGTTCGAACTTGCGTACCAACCCCAATGTCATGCGGACCATCCGGCAGAACACCATCTTCACGAATGTCGGTTTGACGCCGAATAACACCCCATACTGGGAAGGCATGGACGGCCCAGCACCCTTTGAGGCGATGGATTGGCAAGGGCAGCCGTGGACGTCCGACAGTCTGACCAAGGTCGCCCATCCCAACTCGCGCTTCACCACGCCGGCGCATCAATGCCCGTCCATTTCGCCGGAATGGGAGAATCCCAATGGCGTGCCCATCTCGGCCATTCTGTTTGGCGGACGACGGGCCAATCTTATTCCACTCGTCTATCAGTCCTTCAACTGGCAACACGGGGTCTTCCTGGGTGCCACCATGGCGTCGGAGACCACGGCTGCCGCCACCGGTGCTGTCGGGGTGGTACGGCGCGATCCCATGGCGATGCTGCCCTTCTGTGGCTATAACATGGGGGACTACTTTGGACACTGGCTCAATCTGGGGGCACGCCTGCAACAGCCGCCGGAGGTGTTCCGCGTCAATTGGTTCCGTACCGACGAATCCGGCAATTATCTCTGGCCCGGCTTTGGTGAAAATTTGCGCGTCTTACGCTGGGTGTTAGGACGGGTGCATGGCGAACTGGGGGCGGCAGAGTCGGCCATTGGCTATATGCCCCATCAGGCTGACATTGATGTGACAGGTCTGGACGTCACGCCAGCGGCGCTCAGGAAGTTGTTTGCCGTGGACCGTGATGGTTGGACGGAGGCCGTAGCGGGACAACAGGAGTTCTTCCGCAAGTTTGGAGCGCGCCTGCCACAGACGATGTGGCAGGAGAGCGAGTCCTTGGCACACCGTCTGTAGGATCGTGTGATCACCGTGCCTTCGCAGACCTCGTCTGCGAAGGCTTTCCCAAGGCCTGGGTGTTTGGGGCGCCCTCTGCGACCTGCTGGACGACAGATGTGACGGTGGGCTCTCAGGACGTGGCGTCATGATGTTGCTTCAGCTGCTGTCTGAGCTCCATGATGGTCCGCGCAAACGTCTTGGGATTGACCAGGGCCGTGTCTGTCCGATAGGCTTCGATATGCTGCGCCAGGGATGGCGAGTCGACGAAGCCAAACGTTTCCTTGGGTTGAACGCGTAGCTCGCCCAGATGCTCGCCCATAGCGAGCAGATACACCGCCAGGAAATAATCACTAATCTCCGTCATGATGCTTCCTTCTCCAGAAGTCGAGAGACGTCGTGGCATTCTACCACGTGTGTCGGTTGTCCCCCCAGCACCGATTGCTTAACTCTGCACTATAGCCCTGCTGGACTATAGTTCGTCCTTGACATCCCCCTGGCGTCTCGCTATAAACCCCTGAACTCGTCACCGAGGACTACTGCGCGTGGGCGCGTACGGGCAGAAGGACAGGGCATGGCCGCAGACGTGGAACTGCAGATCCAGGGTGTCTCCAAGCAATTTGGTGGCGTGCAAGCCATGAACCGGGTGAGTCTCGAGGTGTGTCAGGGGGAGATCGTCTCGGTCATTGGCCCAAACGGCGCTGGCAAGACGACGTTGCTCAATATGATCAGTGGCTTTTACCACCCCAACAGTGGCTCCATCCTGTTTGCGCAGCGTGACATCACCCACCTCGCGCCCCACCGTATTGCCGCCCTCGGGATCGCCCGCACCTTCCAAAATATCGCCCTGTTCCGGGGCATGACCGTCCTTGACAACCTCATGTTAGGCCGCCACATTCACATGCGCACTGGCGTGCTGGCCGCGATGCTGCGTTTTGGGCCGGCCCGGCGCGAAGAAGTGGCGCAGCGGCGGGTGGTGGAGGACGTCATTGAGTTTCTCGAAATCGAAGCCTTGCGCAAACGCCCCGTGGGCTCCTTAGCGTATGGGCTGCAAAAGCGGGTGGAGCTGGGACGGGCGCTTGCGGCCGAGCCGCGCATGTTACTGTTAGATGAGCCCATGGGTGGGATGAATGTTGAAGAAAAAGAGGATATGGCGCGCTTCATCCTCGATGTCAACGAAGAGTGGGGCACCACGATTGTGCTCATTGAGCACGACATGGGGGTGGTGATGGACATTTCCGAACGCGTTATCGTGTTGGATCTCGGCGCCAAAATTGCCGACGGCACGCCACAACAGGTGAAAGCGCACCCCCAGGTCATCACCGCCTATCTCGGGGTGCAAGCCGTAGGGTAGTGGGTAGGGGTGACGAGTTGCCGCCTCACACGACGACTGGGGAGACACGATGGCTGGGATGACGCTACCACAATATCTGCTCAAGCAAGCGCAAGAGCACCCGCACAACGTGGCGATCCGGGAGAAGCAACGCGGTATTTGGCAAGAATGGACCTGGGCGCAGTATCTGCACGAAGTCCGCAGTCTCGCCCTGGGCCTGGTGGCCCTCGGCTTTGAACAAGGGGATAAACTGGCAATTCTGAGCGACAATCGCCCGCAAGTCTACTGGACCATGGTGGCGGCGCAGATTGCTGGCGGCATTCCCGTGCCGCTCTATCAGGATGCCATCAGTCGCGAGTTACACTATGTCATTGATCACGCCGATGCCACCATCGTGCTGGCGGAAGACCAGGAACAGGTGGACAAAATCCTGGAGCTGCGCGCGCAGCTGCCACAAGTGCGGCGGATTCTGTATGATGATCCCAAGGGCATGCGGCACTATACGGACCCGATGCTCGTGTGTTTGACCACTGTGCAAGCCCAAGGACAGCGCCTCGACGCCACACGCCCGCGTTTGTTCAGTGAGCTGGTGGCTGCTGGGCAGCCGCAGGACGTGGCGCTCATGAGCTATACTTCCGGCACCACAGGCACGCCGAAAGGCGCCATGCTGTCACATGAAAACCTGACGTCCGCGGTCCTTGGCATGCTGCAAGTCGAGCCCTACCGGCGGACGGATGAGACCCTGGCCCACTTGCCGCCCGCCTGGATTGGTGACACGTTTTGGTCGCTGTCTGCCTCGCTCATCGTCGGGTTTCGGGTCAATTGCCCAGAGCGGCCCGAGACAGTCCAGGATAACATCCGCGAAATTGCCCCGCACTTTCTGGTCGCCCCACCGCGTATTTGGGAAAACCTGGTGTCCCTCGTGCACATCAAAATGGAGGATGCCTCCTGGCTCAAGCGTACGCTCTATCAGCGCTTCATGCCCTATGGCTATGAGGCGGCGCGGCGCCGTATGGAACACCAGGCGTTGTCGCCCTGGCAACGCTGCATGCATGCGCTGGGCGAGGTGCTGGTGTTTGGCCCGCTGCGGGATCACTTGGGCTTCCGGCGTATTCGTTCTGCCTATACGGGCGGGGCGCCCTTGGGACCGGAGGTGTTTCTGTTTTTCCGGGCGCTGGGTATCAACCTCAAGCAGGTGTATGGTCAGACCGAATCCGGAGTGTCCTGCGTACAGCGTGATGATCAGGTCGCCCTCGGCACCGTGGGGACGCCCTTCCCCAACATTGAAATACAACTCTCCCCCGAAGGGGAAGTGATTGTGCGTGGCCCGTGTGTGTTTACGGGGTACTATAAAAATCTGGATGCCACGGCTGGCATCATCCGGAATGGCTGGTTGTATTCGGGGGACGCGGCCTTCTTCGACCCCAACGGCCAGTTGGTGGTGATCGACCGGGCCAAGGATGTGACGGCGCTTGCCGATGGCACCAAATTCGCGCCGCAATTCATTGAGAACAAGCTCAAGTTCAGCCCGTATATCAAAGAAGCCGTGACCATTGGCCAGGATCGGCCCTATGTCGCGGCGATGATCAATATCGACATGGACAACGTCGGCCGGTGGGCCGAGCGGCGTCAAGTCTCATATACCACCTATGCCGACCTCGCGCAGAAACCAGAAGTCTACGAGCTGATTGTGCGTGAAGTCGAGCGGGTGAACCGCGATCTCGAAGCTCCCATGCAGATCAAGCGCTACGTGCTGCTGCACAAAGAACTCGATGCCGACGACGAGGAAATCACCCGTACCCGCAAGGTACGACGTGGGTTTGTGGCCGAGAAATACGCCACGATTATCGACGCCCTGTTCAGCGCAGCGCAGGACGTGCCAGTGACGTCGGTGATTACCTATCAGGATGGCCGACAAGCCGTTATCGAGACGAGACTGAGTATTCGGCACGTGGCGGGTGGGCTGGTGGCGGCATAGAGGAGTATCTTGGCGTGGAATTTTTCACTGACTTGCTGATCAATGGCCTGCTCGTGGGCCTGATGTACTCCCTCGTGGCTGTCGGGTTTGTGTTGATTTATAAAGCCACCAGCATTATGAATTTCGCCCAGGGTGATCTGGTGATGTTTGCGGGCTATGTCGCGGCGGTGCTGCTCGGGGTGCCCGGCATGCCCCTCTGGCTCATGGTCGTGTTGTTAGCCGGCAGCATGGTCGCGCTAGGTTTTATTCTGGAACGCGGCATCTTACGGCCCATGGTCGGGCAACCGCTGGTGTCGGTGATTATGGTAACTATTGGCTTGAGCTTTGTGTTGCAAGGCTTCGTGGCCATTGTCTGGGGCGGCAGCACGCGGCCACTCAACCTGCCGGTCCCCCTGGCCCCGTATATCCTGGGTCCAGCCCTGATCTCGCCGATTAATCTGGTGGCCGCGGTGATTGCCCTGGTCTTCCTGCTGGCCTTTGGCTGGTTTTTCACGCGCAGTCGTCTGGGGGTGGCGATGCGTGCCGTGGCCGATGATCAGCAGGCCGCCATGGTCGTAGGCATCCGCGTGTCGCGGGTGTTTGCGCTGTCCTGGGCCATTGCCGGACTGGCAGCTGCCGCTGGTGGCATCGTGTGGGGGAACATGCTCGGGGTCGATACCCTGCTGGCACTGGTCGGGCTCAAAGTCTTTCCAGTGGTGATCCTCGGCGGACTGGACAGCATTGGGGGAGCGATTGTCGGCGGTCTCATCATTGGGGCCTTGGAAAGTTTAACCTCGGGCTACCTCGATCCCTATGTAGGGGGCGGTACCAAGGATTTTGTGCCGTATATGTTGATGATCCTGGTGTTATTTATCAAGCCCCATGGCTTCTTCGGGCATGAGACCATTGAGCGGGTGTAAGCATGATCAATCGTGAAGCCGGTGTGTTCCAGACCAGTTATCAGGGTGATATGGCCATGTACACGCTGCCCCTGGCCAAGATCACGGTATGCTGCATGCTAGGACTGCTCCTGCTGTTGCCGCTGCCCTTGGCGCAGATGGGCAATGAGCACCTCATGAGTATGGTGAACACCATTGGGTTGGCCTCCATCGGCGCCATTGGCTTAAATTTGCTCAATGGTTACACCGGCCAGATTTCGCTGGGACAAGGGGCGTTTATGGCGGTGGGCGGCTACACCGCGGCGATTTTGTCGAGCCGCTATGGCGTGCCGTTTTGGGGCGGCATTCTGGCTGGCGGGAGCATGGCCGCTCTGGTGGGAGCCTTATTTGGCATTCCGTCCCTACGCATTAAGGGCCTGTATCTGGCGGTGGCCACCCTGGCGGCACAGTTGATTCTCGAATGGACGATCAACCATGTACCGTGGATTGGCGGCGGGGCGCAGTCGTCGATTTATGTGGAGCCGCCGCGCCTGTTCACTTTCGTGTTTAATAGCGAATTTCGGCGCTATTACCTCATCCTCACGTTTTTTCTGCTGGCGTTTTTCGGGGCGCAGAACCTAGTGCACTCGCGGGTGGGGCGGGCCTTCATCGCCATCCGGGATCGCGATGTGGCGGCGCAGATCATCGGTGTCAACGTGTTCAAATATAAACTGCTCGCCTTCGCCGTCAGCTCGTTTTATGCTGGCGTGGCGGGTGCCTTGTGGACTTACTATTTACGCATCGCCAACTACGAGAATTTTACCCTCGTGGTGTCGGTGGAATACCTCACCATGATTATCATTGGTGGACTGGGCAGTGTGCTGGGCGCTGTCCTCGGAGCCATATTTATCAAGCTGTTGCCGATTGTCCTGGACATCACGGTGATCGGCGTGGCCAAACATGTCTTTGGCATTTCCTACGAGAACGTGGCCAACTTCCTGGCCAACTTTCAACTGCTGGTCTTTGGCGGCTTGATTATTTTTTTCCTCACGGTCGAGCCCGAAGGCCTGGCGCGCTTGTGGGAGAACGTCAAGCGGTATTTCCGTCTGTGGCCGTATTCCTATTGAAAGGGAGACATTATGCAAGCCTGGAGAGGCTATGGCGTGCTGGTCCTCGGCGGGTTGCTGCTCAGCGGCGCAGCCCTAACACACGCCGATGAGATTATCATTGGGGGGCAATGTGACCGCACCGGCCCGACCAAAAACGTCGGTACGCAGCTCTGCCCCGGCGTATTTGATTACGTCAAGTTGATCAACAAACAGGGCGGCATCAAAGGGCACACCCTGAAGTACATGGAGGTGGAGAATGCCTACAAAGTCGAACGTGGGGTGGAAGCCTATGAGCGCATGAAACGTGACGGGGCGGTAGTGATGCTCGATTACGGCACGCCCATTGTCTACGCGCTGACCCCACGCCACCTCGAAGACAAAATTCCGGGCCTGACGCCGGGCTTTGGCCGGGCCGATTCTACCGATGGGGCGCGCTTTCCCTACATCTTCCCTGTCGCCGCCTCCTATTGGTCGCAGATGGGGGCCGCCTTGCAGCATATCAAGGCGCCAGGTGGCGCCAAAAAGGGCAGTAAAATCGCCTTCCTGTTTTACGACAACCCCGCCGGACGCGAACCCCTGGGGGTGCTGCAGCGCATCTGTACCCTGGAAGGCTATGAATGCCGCGAGTTTGCCGTGCCGCCTCCAGGCGTCGAGATGTCCTCCCAGGTGCTCGATATTACGCGCCGCATGCGTCCCGACTGGGTGGTGAGTCATCTCTTCGGCAAGGCCCCGTCCATTGCCATCAAAGAGTTCCGTAAAAATGGTTTCCCGCTGGACAAAGTCGTCAGCCTGGTGTGGGGGGCTGGGGAGGAAGATATGCAGGTGGCTGGCTGGGACACGGCTCAGGGCTATCTTGGCATGCAATTTGCCGGGGTCGGACGCGAGTTTCCGGTGATCCAAGACATCATCAGGATGTATCAAGACGAGAAGCAAGACGTCCCGGAGTACGTCGGCTGGGTGTACTATAACCGTGGGGTGCTGGCCGGCGCGTTGATCGCCGAAGGAGCGCGGCTGGCCATTGAGCACGAGGGCCTACCGATCACCGGCGAGAAGATGCAGAAAGGTTTTGAGCGCATCAAAGATTTTACCCTGGGTGGCCTGTTGCCGCCGCTGACCGTCGTGCCAGGTGACCATGAGGGCGGTGGCTGGGTGCGTCTGTATCAGACCAAGGGCGAGAAACTGGTGCCCTTCACGGACTGGTTCCAGGGCTATCGTGAGATTATCATGGATGAAGTGAAGAAGGCTGAGAAGGCGGAAGAGAAAAAGCCGTAACCTGCCAGGGCGGGGGTCGCTGTATGCTGAAGCTTAATAACGTCGAGGTGGTCTACGACCGCACCATTCTCGTGCTACGTGGCGTCTCTCTGGAAGTGCCAGACGGCCAGATTATCGCCCTCCTGGGCTCGAATGGCGCCGGCAAGAGCACCACGCTCAAGACCATCTCCGGCATTCTGCGGCCCGAACGCGGTGCCGTCACCGCAGGCTCGGTGGAGTTCAACGGCCTGCGTATTGATCAGCGTGAGGCGGCGGAGACGGTGACCCTCGGCATCGCCCAGGTGATGGAAGGGCGCCGCGTGTTTGAGCATCTCACGGCGGAAGAAAATCTCATCGCCGGGGCGCACACGCGGCGTGACGGTCGCGGCATCAAGCGCGACATTGAGCTGGTCTACACCTACTTCCCGCGCTTACAGGAGCGCCTTGGGGTGCGCGCTGGCTATCTCTCGGGGGGCGAGCAGCAAATGCTGGCCATTGGCCGTGGGCTCATGTCGCACCCCAAACTGCTCCTCCTTGACGAGCCGTCCCTGGGCTTGGCGCCGATGCTGGTGGAGGAGATTTTTGCCATTGTCCAGCGCCTCAATCAGCAGGAGGGCATGACGGTGCTGCTCGTCGAGCAAAATGCCACCCTAGCCCTGGCCATTGCCCACTACGGCTATATCATGGAAAATGGCCGTATTGTCCTGAATGGCACGGCGTCAGCGCTCCAGAACAATGCCGATATTAAAGAATTTTATCTGGGTTTGTCCGACGTCGGGGTGCGGAAAAGTTACCGTGACGTGAAACACTATCGCCGCCGCAAGCGCTGGCTGTCCTGAGTCGGCAGCGGCGTGGCGCAGGCCCACGCGCCTTGCTGGCCTTTCCTCCACAGCGTTCAAGGAGACGAGACGATGCGTATTGGCATGTCCCTGACCAGTTCCTATCCCCTCAGCACCGCGAGCCAGCAAGTGTTTGACGAGCTGCGGGCCCAGGTCGAGCTGATGGCTGAACTCCATTTTGCCTCGCTGTCGTTAGGGGATCATCATATTACCCGCGATCACTACGTGCAGGTGTTGCCTACGATGTGCCGTATGTCGGCGCACTCCGGGAACATGCAGCTCATCCCCTTGTTTCTCCTGCCGTTTTATCAGCCCATTTTGCTAGCCGAACAGGTGGCCATGCTGGACGTCATGAGTGGGGGACGTACCGCCCTCATCTGCTGCCTGGGGCATCAGCCCGAGGCGCACGAGGCGTTCCAGACGCCGCAAAAGGTGCGGGTGTCGCGCTTTGTCGAAACGTTCGAGATTGTGCGACGTCTGTGTGCTGAGGATAACGTGTCGTACGAGGGCAAGCACTACACCTTCCACAATGTCTCGATTCACCCCAAATCCCTGCAACAACCCCTGCCCATGTGGATTGGCTCGTTTGCCGACCCGGCCATCAAGCGCACCGCGCGCATGGCGGACGCCTGGGTGATGAGCCCCAGTTGGACGCCAGGACTGGTGGAGGAAAAGCTGCACTTTTATCAGACGGCCCTGCAAGAATATGGCCGCAGTAGCCAGGTGACGGAGACGATCTTACGGCGCGACATTCACCTGGGGGCCACGCCCGAGGCGGCGCGTCAGGAAGCTGAGGTGCTGTGGAGCAAAGGCTATCGCGGCTTTGGCCCGCAGGAGATGCAGGAATCGCTCATTGTGGGGAGTCCGGACGAGTGTGTGCGCTATCTCGAAAATATGCAGCGCATGGGGATTACGCACATCTTGTTTCGCCCGGCCATGCGCGGCCAAAAGGAAGCGCTGCAGACCATTCGGCTGCTGGGCACCGAGGTCATCCCACATTTTGCCAGGGCCGCCTAAGGCCGCGAGACCGGCACAACGGTACTATTATTACTCGTGAGGAGGAACCCCATGCCATCACTCAGTCGGCAGCTGGCCCAGTGGGTCGCAGGGCTGCGCTACGAGGATCTCCCGCCGCCGGTGGTCGATCGCGCCAAAGGCGTCACCCTGCACAGTCTGGCCTCCGTGCTTCTGGGCTCGCAGACGCCGAGTGGGCGGCAAGCCGTGCAGTTAATGACTGATGAGGAAGCCGGAGTGCACCACGGAGCCTCCATTATGGTGCACGGCACCACGGTCACCAAGGGCGGGGCGGCCTTTGCCAATGCCGAGATGGCTATGGCCGGTGGCAAGCTCGACTCCTTCCGCATGCTGACCCACCCTGGCACGAGCATCGTCCCTGGCGCCTTCGTCGCGGCGGAGAGCGCTGGGGCGTCTGGTCGGACCTTCCTCACTGGCATTGCCGCGGGCTACGAGGTTATGGAACGTCTGGCTGCCGACTTCATCCCCACGGTGATGTCGCGTGGCTTTCACCCTGGTCCAGTGTTCGGCATTTTTGGAGCAGCTGTGGCGGCCGCGAAAATTCTCGGCTTGACGGAAGATCAGGTCAATAGCACCATCGCGCTCTGCGTACATCTCGCCAGTAGCAACGTCGAAGCCCCGCGCCATGGTGGGCAGGCCCTGCGCGAAGGCGCCGCCACGCGCAACGCCATGCTGGCCGTGGCTCTGGCCAGACAGGGCCATGTGGGCGGGGACACGACCTTGGAAGGCGAGGCGGGTTTTTATCACGCCTATGCTGGCAACAATACGGGCCGGCTCTCCTACAGCTTTGTCGGTGAGACCCAGACCAGCCTGGACAAGATCACCACGGGACTGGGGCAGGACTGGCTGTTTCTGGAAACGCTCTACCGCATTTACTCGACGGCGGGCTACAACATTGCCCACGTGGACGTGACGGCACAGCTCTGTACCGAGCATGACATTCGCTATGCCGACGTGGAGCGCGTCGAAGCGGTGGTCAACTGGCTAGAGACGCAATACCCCAGCCCGGCCTTCCCAAGCCGGCGTGAAGATCGCAACAAGCGGCCCGGGGGCACGGCTTACTATACGGCCTACGGCGTGGTGCAACGCGGCTTTCCGGTGCTGAAAGCGCGCATCGATCCCAACGGGGCCGATGATCCGCCGGAGGTGCTGGACTTGCTCCAACGTGTGACGCTGATTCCGTCGCACGAGATGACGCTTTTCGGGCCGCGTATTACCATTTTTACCAAAGATGGCAAGAGCTACACGAAACAGTCCACGGGACGGGAGTTCATGTGGGATTTCCATGAAGAGGCGCGGCGTATTCGTGACGTGATCCCCGGCATTCCGATCCCGGCAGCGCAGTTTGAAGAGATTATTACGACCTGCCGCGACCTGGAGCAACATGAGCAGGCCTCGCGGTTGATTGCGTTGACCCGGCCACCAGCGTAAGACGTTCCCTGTGCCGGGGTGGTCGCCCTCACGGACCCTGTGTCGTACGGCTGGTCACACTCCGGCGCCAGGAGAGGCTTGATGCCAACATCCAATGTGCTCATTGTGGGTTGTGGTTATCTCGGCACCGCCTTAGGACTGCGCTTGGCGGCAGCAGGCTCGACGGTCTGGGGGCTACGGAGTAAACCACAGAGCTTGCCCGCGGCCATTCAGCCGCTGGCGGGCGATGTGACACTCCCGGAATCGCTGCGGGATTTACCGCGCGGTCTCGATGTCGTTTTCTATATGGTGGGGGCAGCTGGGCGCACCGCCGCCGCCTATCAGGCGGCCTATGTGGATGGTCTGCAGCATGTGCTTGAGGCCTTGCAGCAACAACACCAACGTCCCCGCCGTATCTTTCTGATTTCGAGTACAGGCGTCTATGCGCAACAGCATGGCGAGTGGGTAGATGAGTCGTGTCCCACCGAACCGACGCATTTCTCGGGCCAATGCTTACTGGCAGGGGAGCAGCTCTTGCATGCCAGCCCCTTTGAGACCACGGTCGTCCGGCTGGCGGGTATCTATGGCCCTGGGCGCACACGGCTGATTGACAGCGTCCGGCAGGGCACTGCCGTGTGCCCGATGGGTGAAGATGTCTATCTCAATCTCATCCACGTCGATGACTGTGTGGGGGCACTCTCTCGCCTGATGCGCCTGGCCTATCCCGCGCCGCTCTATCTGGCGGTCGATCATCACCCCACGGAGCAGGGGGCCCTGCTGCGCTGGATCGCGGCGCAGTTGGGGGTGCAGCCCCCGCCATTCGAAGCCGTCCCCGGCAGTATCAAGCAGCAACGGCGCAGCAACAAACGGTGTCGGAACACCAGGTTAGTGGCTGCGGGTTATGCCTTGCGGTATCCTAGCTTTCACAGTGGCTATGCCGCACTCCTGGCACCGCCACCCAGCGCCGACAATGTCGCCTCACTCGCGTAATTTGTCACGCATGCGGCGTAGCAGTTCGGCGTACGAATTTTCGGTGATGATTTTATTAAACTGCGATTGCAAATTGGCCGCCAGGCTCACATCGTCCAATAAAATGTCCTGCACCCGCCAGTGGGTGCTTTCCTGCAGCAGACGATAATCCACCGAGACTAAGCCTTCCTTCGGATGCTTCACCACGGTCTGTACCGTGGCGCGCTGGCCAGTCACCTGTTCTTTGGCTACCTGGATATCCAAGCCATGAAAAAACTCGGCGGATTTCGGGTAGGCGATTTTTATGAAGAGCTGTTCGAGCAGCGCCAGAAATTCTTGCTGCTCTTGTGGGGAGCGGGCTTGCCAGTGTTTCCCTAAGGTGCGCTGCCCCACTCTCGGAATATCCAGGACGGTATTGGCTTCGCGGGCCGCCGTGGTATTGGCCAGGGCATCCCCACCGTTGCTCGTTGCGTGGATGCTGTTAATCGCCTTGACGAGACGTTGTACAGATTGCGTTGGGCTCTCAGGTTCCATCGCCGCCTGGATGCTGAGGCTGCTCCCGAGGAGCACGCTGACGCATACCCAACAGAAAAATTGTCGTAATAGGGGCATTGCGCTGTCCTTTGTCGATAAAGAATGAGGTATCTCGCGCCTGTGTATCCGACTGTGCCGTCAGTTGATACTCCCCATGGCTCAAGCCAGGGGATTCTTGGCGCCTCTACGGAGGCGGACAAGCGTTTCACCTCTCTCTGTACCCCAGAGCGAGGATATTCTGTGCCGCGTTGAAATCTGCATGGGACGTATAGCCACAGATGATACAGGAGAACAGGGCTTGTTGCAGGCGATTGTTCGCAGAGACTCAGCCACACTGGGGACACGTTTGCGAGGTGTAGCGCGGGTTGACCGCAACGACTATGCCCCCACGCCAGAGCTGTTTATACGCCAGCATCTGCCGGAACAGGCCCCAGCCCTGGTCAAGGATGGCCTTGTTGAGCCCAGCTTTTTGCGCCACGTTGCACCCTGGATCTTCCACGGTCCCCTTGGCCGACCGGGACATGTGGCGTATCTGCAAGTCCTCAACAACAAGCCTCGCGTGGTTTGTGCTGATGGTGGTGCTGAGCTTGTGCAGCAAGTCCTTGCGGCAGCGGGCACTAGTGGCCTGGATACGGCGGATCACCGTTTGGCATTGCTGCCAGTGCTTGGAGAACTTCACCTGCGTAGCCGCACGTTGCTGGGCTGTGGCCAGCTTCGCTTGGAGACGGCGATAGGCGTTGAGGGGTGGATACCGCGTGCCATCGGACAGCGCGGCGAAGGTCGCGATCCCCAGGTCAATGCCGAGAGCGCTTGTGCTCGGGTGCACGGGTGTTGCCACCTCGCGTTCCGTCTGAAAGGCGACCGCCCAGTGGGTGCCATCTCTGCGGATGGTCACGTTCTTGATGGCGCCCTCCATCTCCCGGCTTTGCCAAAACCGCATCCAGCCGATTTTGGGCAGCTTGAGCCGATGGCCATGGACCTGGAAGTCTCTCGGGAACCGGAAGCTATCCGACAGGCACTTCTTGCGCAAGCGTGGAGGGGCTGTCCGTCCAGCACAGAGGTTAGTGTACGCCCGCTCCAAATCTCGCAGACAGTGCTGCAAGGCGTGGAGAGAGACGGCAGCCAACCAGCCGTATGCCTCGCTGTGTCGCCACTGGGTCAGCAACCACGCGGCTTCATAGTAGGTCAGCCTGGGAACGCCCGCGAGGTACCGCCCTTCGTTCACGGCCAACACCTTGTTCTAGACAAAGCGACACGCCCCAGCATACTGCGCCCACGCGCGGCACAACGCGGGCGTGGTCTTCAGCCGGTAGTGGTAGCCTTGACGTCGGATCACTGCACGCCCTCACGTTTGGCTTTGTCCCTGAGCGCCAACTCTCACACCGCTGTCTGGCTGATTCCAAGCCTTTGGGCCAGCAAGGCTAAGAAGCGCTTGGCTTCAGGGCTGAGGCGCATGTTCGTAAACTGTTTCTTTTCGATGGAGAAATTGTATCATATTATGTGATACAACCCCACGTTTTTGATGCGCTGTGCCAACGGAAAATTGCCCATGGCAATGGGCAAACCTCTTTCCTCCCCATGGCTGAAACCAGGGGTTTCACGAGGTGTTCGATGAGGGGGAGACCATGACCAGAATATTGTAACGCGCCTCAGTGCCTCGGGCACCCTCAGCATAGAGTATACTTGTGTGCGCAGCCTGGCTGGATGTTCCAGCCGATGGGTGGGTGCCTAGCTCTAGTGTTTATTTACAGGAGAATGCAGGATGCAGTGGAATCGACGGCTTGCTTGTGGTCTGTTGAGTGTCGTGGCGTTGGTAGGTTGTGCCACCATGGAAGAACCCAAAATGATGAAGGAGAAGTCATTGTATGATCGGCTGGGTGGCAAGGCGAGCATCACGGCGGTGGTCGATGACTTCGTGGCGCGCGTCGCGGTTGACCGCCGGATCAACCGTTTTTTTGCCACCACTGATATCCCTTCCTTCAAAGCCAAACTCGTTGATCAGATTTGCGAGGCGAGTGGTGGTCCCTGCAAATATACCGGCAGAGATATGAAAACGCTCCATGCTGGCATGGGCGTAAGCGATGGTGATTTTACCGCACTGGTGGAAGATCTGGTCGCGACACTCGATAAGTTCAAGGTGCCGGAGAAAGAGAAGACTGAACTCCTGGGCGTGCTGGGACCGATGAGAAAAGACATCGTGACACGGTAGACTGCGAGCCGTGGGCGTGAGGTACGTCGCTGTCGCACAGGTGGGTGTCCTCACGCCGCATTGGGCAGACACCGTCCGTGTCGCCGGGCGGATGAGGTGCCATCATGCCACAATCTCCACACATCCAGAACCCAGACGTGAGGGATCCACGCCCGTCCACGGCGCAACGCTGGGCCCTCGTGCTGGCGCACGATCTCGGGGCCGTGCACGATCATGCCTATGCTATGCTACTCTCCCTGCTTGTCGTGCAGGCCGCGGTGCAGGCTGGCACACCGAGTGCGGGTCTGGCGCTCGTGAGTACGGTGTCTACCCTCCCCTTCTTGCTCTTCATGGGCTATGCGGAATCTTGCACGGCGCAGGCCATGCCACGGACCGTCCTACGTGTCGCGGCACTGTGGGAAGTCGTGATCATAGGCTTGGGATACGGAGCCTTGTACAGCGGTCGTTTTGACACGATGCTCGGCGTCGTTGGATTGTTCGCCTTGCGGGCCACCGGCCTGCGTCCGACCACGCAGCATCTCCTGCAGTCCTTCCTCCCGCTGCCCGATCGTCTCTGGGCCCAGGCGCGCCGCGAGAGACGAGCCAGGCTGACGTTGCTGTTGGGCACAGCGCTCGGGACGATCCTGGCGGTCGTTTGGCAGGCGCAGCGCGCTTGGGCTGGCGGTGTCCTCCTGGCTATGGCCCTAGTGGGTGTGGGCGTCAGCCTGTGCCTGCCCGCGGTAGCGTCACCAGGGGAAGCGCCGACACCCCAGAGGCGTTTAGGGCGCGAGCTGGCCCATGGGCTGCGACGCTTGGCGCAAGAACGCCACCTTGGGCTCGCCGCGCTCGGCCTGGCCAGCTTCTGGCTGTCAACAACCCTGTTGCCCATGGTGGTGTTACTGCTGGGCACCGTCAGCATGCACCTCACGACGCTGCACGTCGGGCTGCTCGTCACCTGCCTGCCTCTCGGCATGGGCCTTGGGCAGCTCCTCGTTGGACGTCTCGCAGGACTACCGGGAGACTTGGGCTGGCTGCCCCTTGGGGCGCTAGGCATGGGCAGCAGTCTGCTCCTGGTGTCCATACTGACTTCCTCTGCCGGACTCGTCGCCCTCATGCTGGGATGTTACGGTGTGGCCAGCGTCTGGGTGTGGACACCTTTGCAGGCACTCCTCGACACCAAGAGTCCATCCGCTGAGCGTGGCGCCATACGGACGGCGACTACCTGCCTCACTCTGAGCGCTCGCCTGCTGGCCGCGGGTGGGCTGTGGCTTGGTTGTGACCTGCTGGGGCTGTCCGCCGAGCACCTCATTGCCCTGATGGGCCTGGGCATCTTACTTGGGGCTGTGTACCTGCTGCGCCTCCTGCCGGCATTTGTCCTGCGCCTGCTCTGCTGGATGCTCACCCATACCCTGTACCGCATCCGCGTCGTGGGGGCGGAATATATCCCCACCCATGGACCAGCCCTGCTGGTGTGCAATCACGTCTCCTATGTCGATGGCCTGCTAGTGGCGGCCTGCGTGCGACGCTTCATTCGCTTCCTCATCTACCGGCCGATCTATGAAGCCCCGGCCCTACGCTGGCTCTTTCGTCTGCTGCACGCTATTCCCATTACGGGAGGGCCTGGAGCACCCGTCGCCCTGGCGCAGGCCCGCGAGGCGCTGCAAGCTGGGCATGTGGTGTGCATTTTTGCGGAGGGCTCGATTACCCGCACCGGCAATCTTCTGCCCTTCAAACGCGGCTTTGCACAGATTATGGCGGGCTTGCAGGTGCCGATCATCCCGATGCACCTCGATCAGCTGTGGAACACCCCGTTGAGTTTCCAAGGCGCACGGGTGTTGGGCTCGTGGCCCCCCAAGTTTCCGTATCCCGTCACAGTATCTTTTGGCCCACCATTGCCAGCCACGGCGACGGCACCACAAGTCCGGCAGGCCGTGTTAGAACTCGGAAGCACGGCGATGCTGACGCGCCCCCGCGCCACGGCGACCTTACCACGGCGCTTCATCGCTACCGCAAAACACCGCTGGTCGGCGCTCTGTCTCGCCGATACGACCTCCCAGCGCTGGACCTATGGCCAGGTGCTGGTGCACAGCCTGCTGTTGGCCCGTTGGCTCCGCACGCGCTGGCCGCAGGCCCGGCACCTGGGTATCTACCTGCCTCTCTCCGCCACCGCGGCGCTGCTACACGTGGCCGTTGCACTGGCGGGCAAAGTGCCGATTATGCTCGACACCGAGGAGTCCCCGGATGTCATCCAGGCCACGCTGCGGCAGTATGCCATTGACCTCGTACTCACCGCGCGGACCTCCCAGCTCATGCTGTCCCTGCCCAGCGCGATAGAGGCTATTGCCATAGACACTCACCTCTCGGATACCCGCTGGGTGCGCCGTCTGCGCCGTCTGCCTGTGACGTGGCTGGTGCGTTGGCTGCCCACGGCGCTGCTCCAGGCGCTCTGCACGGAGGCCACGTCGGACCCTGATGCCCTCGCCACCCTGGTGCGCACGGTGGATGAGGCGGAGAGCCGTCAGGGGGTGATGCTGTCCCATCGGAACATCCTGGCCACGGTCGAAGGGCTGCAGCAAGTGTTGCCCTTGCAGCGCCACGACTGCCTTCTGGGCGTGTTGCCCCTGTCGCATGCCTTGGGAGCCCTGGCGACCCTGTGGTTCCCGCTGCTCTCCGGGTGTGGGGTGGTCTACCACGCCGCCGCCGAGGCCCGCACAGTGGGGGACGCGGTAGCACGGTCTCAAGCGACGATGCTGGTGGCGACACCGACGATGTATGCTAGCTATCTCGACGCGTGTCCGGCGGAGGCGTTGCGCTCGTTGCGTTACGCCGTCAGCGGCACGGCGCCCCTGGAAGCGTCCCTGGCGGACGCTTTTCACGCCAAGTACGGCGTGGCCCTGGTGGCGGGCTATGGCTGTGCGGAGATGGCCGCCATCGTGGCGCTCAACATTGCCGACGTGCAGTATGGCTCGCGTCGGCAGCTCGGCTCCAAACCGGGCACGGTCGGCCAGCCCCTGCCCGGTGTCGCCCTGCGGGTGGTCGATCCATCCACCGGCCAGCCCGTCCCGCCGCAGACGGTGGGTGTGCTCTGGCTGTACGGACCGCATCGCATGCTGGGCTATTGGGGGCAACCCGAGCAGACCGCGCAGGTCTTCCGGGAGGGATGGTATGTGACCGGGGAGTTGGCGAGTCTGGATGACGATGGCTTCCTCAGCCTTATGGGGCAGGTGCAGCCCTGAAAGTCCACGCACACTAGATGTCCATTTCGTAAGTCCTATGCCAGTCGGGGTGCCTCGCGGGCAAGGCCCGCTCCTACAGCAGATCTGTGCGACGGAGGGATCCCTGTAGGAGTGGGCCGTGCCCGCGCAGGGGTACAACTGGCAGTGTATTGATGCAATGGACATCTAGGGGTGGGCGGGGCCTGCCTCGTGTCCATCTACCAGCTTGCCCTGCACCCACAGTTGACCATGGCGATAACGTGCCTGGCTGGTGTACCTGGCGCCATCCAACACCACGTATCCCTGCTGCAGCAAGTTCTGCATAAAGTGATCAGTGAGTGGGCCGGCAATGGCGTTCAGCGCCGCATCGGGCAGGAAGGTCGTCAGCCGACTCTGGGCACGGATGGCACGCCTGGCCTGTCGCAGGGCCAGCGACCGCACCCAGACCACTGGGGCCGCAATGGTCGCCTCCGCTTCCACCGTTTGTAACAGTTGCACCATATAGCCCGGCGGCAACAGGCGTCGTGCATCCACACGCACCTGGAGTGTGGCCTGGAGCGCGCCGTCAGGGGTCTGTACGGACAATGAGGAGAGGGCCAGTTCTGGGCTGGCTTGCAGCAGTGGTAGGAGAAATTCGGCCAGCTCTCCAGAGAGGAGTACACGCGTCCAGAGTGCGGCGAGGGAGGGTTCGTCATGCCAGCGCTGGCTGACGGTATGCCAGAAGTGGACGAACGCCGGGAGTGAGATACGGGTCAACGCCAGGGTCGCAGTGCCCGGACCATACGCCAGGGCATCCAGGTGCGCGGTCTGCAGGGAGAGGGCCACCGTGCCGTGCAGGATGTGCCTGGCTACCGTGGTATCCATCTCCACGGTGGCACCCGTGATGTCCCAGACGTCGTGTGGGTGGGCGTGTGGCGTAACGGCGACGGTACCAACCCGCAGGTCGGCCACACTGCGGGTTGGTTGGTGGCGTGGGGTCGTGATGGCCGTCCGCAGGGCGACATCGGCCCAGGTCACGCGCACATCCTCGCCCGACCACGCGAGCGCCGGAGCGCGCAGCGTACCCGTCACGTCACGCCCGTGGGTATCCACACGCACCTCACCCTGGAGCCCGCCCCAGACCATCTGCGGCTCAGACGCACCCGGACGTGGGATGCTGAAGGCCGGCATGGTGACAGACCCACGCCCCGCGCCACCCAAGAATACTGTGGTGTCAATGCGCAGGAGAGGGGAGGCCGCTGGCACGCTGCCGGAGGCACCAGGGAGCACCAGGCTCGTCATGATGGTCTGCACGGGCTGCCAGGCCGACAGTCCGTCCGGACGCTGCCCCAGCGGAAACGGCCCGTGCTGGATGTGATGCGTCAGCGTCAGGCCATCCCCAGCGGCTGACGGCAGCCATGTCGGCGGGAGATAGGGGCGGAGCGCCGTCAGCACCACAGGTGGCAGGGCCAGCCAGGTCTCGGCGGTGGCGCCAAACCAGCCACGGTGATACTGCGTGGTGTACAGCGGCACGTCAAACACGTGCTCGGCCACCTGCACCAGAGTGCGGATGGTCTGCTCCGTGCGCCAGCCAAAACCATACGGTGCGAGTCCCCAGACAAGAATGAGGCTCCCCAGCAGGAGCCCAAGCGTCATTTTGAGACGTATGGCCACCGGTTTTGTCACGCCTTCATCGTCCTTGCACCGACTGCGACCCTGTGGCGGCACGGTCATGACAACTCTGGGACATGGCGGTGCAGCGTGTGCTGAATCTCTTGACGCAAGCGCTCGGCGGTGGTGGATTCCAGCGCCTGCAGGGCGGCACGTAGCACGCAGGCGGCCTCGGCGTCTTCCCCGCGTTGCAAGTGAGCGCGTGCCAGGCCGTGGAGCAGATGCGCCATGTCGGGGCGCGAGACGTCCGCAGCCCTGGCCACATACTGGCGCGCCACTGTAAAAGCGGTGATCGCCTCGGCGGGACGCTGTTGCGCTAGGTGGATCTCGGCCACTAGTTGGCTGAGACGCCAACGCACGCTGGCCGCAGCGACCTCGGAAAGCTGAGCCGCGTCGAGCTGGCGCTGCGCTTCCTGCACTTGGCGCTGTGCCGTCGCCATCTTGCCACAACGCACGGCACGCTGCCCCAAGCCCAACGCCGCACTAGTCAATCCACAGGTATTTCCATCAGCCTGAGCCAGGCGTTTGCTCTGCTGAAAATAGTTCCTGGCGGCGGTGAGGCCGCCCCGTCCCAGGGCACAGGTGCCCAGGTGGGCCAGGAGCTGCGTACGCAGCGTGGTACGCTCGGGGGTACGCTGCGTAACGATGTTGAGATCACGACCGAGATATTCCGCCGCGCTGGCGAAGTCCCCGAGTCCCATACACAGCTGTCCCAGATGCCCCAGAACCAGCGCTGTCCCTTCCTCGTCAGCAACGTCCCAATGCTGCAACGCCAGGGCAAAGCGGTTCCGAGCCTCCATGAGCAATCCCTGACGCTGCAAAAGCTGCCCCCAGGTGTCGTACACCCGGGCTCGATAGGTTCGCGTCCGGGCTGCGTCGTCGCCTAGGAAGGTCAGGCTGCGCTGCAACGCGTCGGTGGCACTGTCCAGCGCGTGTTCCAGATGCAAGGCGGCACAACCTGTAAGGTGCCAGAAGCGCCCCTGATCGTAGTATGACAGGGTGTGCTGGGCGGCACTGACGAGCGTCAGCAGAGACGGCAAGGCCGCGCCACAACGCTGCCAGTGCACTGCGGCCACCATGGCGCTCAGGAGGGCCAGTTGCACGTCTGTGGCACCGTCGAGTGCGGGAACGTCCATGCTGTCTGGCCCGGACTCCGCGACATGGGCGGCGAGGGTCGCGAGGACCGCAGGGGCGACACCGGCGTGGGCCCACAAGGCGTGCAGACGGGGATGCATCTGTAGCTCCTTCCACGGGAAGGGTTCGACGTGGAGATTGGCATCGTGCCACTGCATGGTGCGTGGCGTGTCGATAGCACTGTCTGCCATGATAGAGCCTCTATCCTGGTGGTGTCAACTTACGCGTTCTGCGCCACTGTGGCAACACGGTTGCCCAGTATGGCCGAGAAGCTCGACGGGTTTTGACAGGCTCGATGCACTGTGTCTATGATAGACAATCTGTCGAGATCTTGTCCTCGTGCCAGCGTGTTACAGCATGCATCAGGAGACTCATGGCGGAAACCGATAGTCTGCTCAAACGTTTGGTGAGTACCTTTATCGTCGATTTTGCCACGTGGCTTCTGGGGACCGCAGTGCAGGCCGTACGCCCGCTGCCGAGCGAATTACCCTCCAGTACTGTGGCCGTAGATCAGGCCTTCCTGGTGACGCTCCTGGACGGCCGTGAGGTGCTGCTGCATCTCGAGTTTCAAGGCCGGCGGAGCCAGACGCCGATGTCGTGGCGCATGCTCGATTACATGCCGCGCCTGGCCCTGGCGTATCGTCGGGAGATGGCCAGCATGGTACTGTACATTGGTCGTGGCGCCGGGGCCAACGATCATGGCCTCTATCAGGTGTATGACCTCGATGGTCACCCAGTGCTCGCCTGGCGCTATCGTGTCATCCGCTTGTGGGAGCTGCCAGCGGAAACGCTACTCGCCACAGCACAAGTGGCCCCCTTGGCACTGGTGGGCTTGATGCAGATGGCCGACCCGGCAATGACCTTAACGACGGTCGTGGCCCGGATGCGCCAGGTGGCGGATGCGGAGAGACGGGGGCATTTATTCGCAGCGCTTATGGCGCTGCTGCCTGAAGAGGAGATGATGACGATGGTGGAACGACTTCTTGCCGAAGAGGATCTCTTAGCCGACTTGGATTTGCCGTACCTACGAAGAATTCGTACCGAGGGCCGTACCGAGGGCCGCCGAGAGGGCGAGGCGGAGATGCTGCTCCGGCTCTTGCAAGTGCGCTTTGGTCCGCTGCCTGGAGAGGTCACGACACGGGTCACGGTGGCGGACGCCGAGACGCTGTTGCGCTGGAGCGAGCAGGTCTTGAGCGCCCCGACTCTCGACGCGGTGTTTGTCGTGTCGCCGCCTGGGAGATGACATGGTGTCTTGAAGTGGCGTATGCCACACCTCGTCTCGTACGATCCTTATTCCGCCCTACAGAAGAACAGACGCTTACGCCAGAAAGGATTGCTCATGCTCACCCGACGCGACCTGCTCGTTGGCACTTTGGCTGTGGCCGCCGTGACGTCGCCGCACACGAGCCGGGCCACGGCTTCCCAACCCACCACCGCTCTCCAGTTGGACGTCCCGGCTGGAGCCTGCGATTGCCATACGCACATCCACGGTGACCCTGTCCGCTTTCCCTTCTTTGCGGGGCGGACCTACACCCCGGAGATGGCGCTGCCCGAGGAGATGGCAGCGCTCCATAAAGCGCTGCATATGCAGCGCGTGGTGATTGTCACGCCCAGCGTGTACGGGACGGATAACGCCGCCACGCTCTATGGCATGCAGCAATTCCCGGAGGTCGATAAATCCCAGTAACCACGCCGGCATCCCCTCTGGCTTTTCGTAAACATGCAGGCCACAATACGACCCTCATGGGAAGATTGCGCCCGTGGATGATGTCAGGTTGAGGGTGGCTCTGTCCAT
>SXND01000050.1 GCA_005777235.1 Pseudomonadota bacterium | reverse complement strand
TCCAGCAGTGCGCTCAGCCCGGTAGCCGTGGTCGCCCCAAACGACGCCAGCAAGTAGTCGGAATACAAATCTGCTATCGGTTGTGATTTCATACGGGCGATTCTACACTTTTTTCGTTCCAGTCGCGTAAGGTGAGTTATCATTATTTCCTCCGATTAAAAACCGCCACTGAGATACGCATAGTGTACCTCAACTCTTAGGTGCCTTGTAGGCTCCATGTACGCCACCCGTGCTTAGGATGTTCTCTTCATCATTCCTTTGTATGCACTACAGGGGGGAGGCCCACGCTAGCGTCTTTTTTGCAGGGAGGAAACGTCAGTGGAAGTGTGCCAACGGGGCACTACTGGCGGAGAGCCCCTCTACGATGGCCTTGTCCTCATAACCCGCCGCCGCTTTGGAAAGAATACGCATATATAGACATCTTACCATGGTGGCTTTTCCGTGTCACGAGGCTACTCCTCACGCAGAGGATGAGCGGTGATGCGCGCCGTCTCCCTGACATCCCAAGGTCTTCCCAAGACGCGTTTTGGGTGCGATGACGTCCCAAGACACAGACTCCACACCTCCCCCATGGGGGAGGTGCTCCATAGTGTTGGGGGACACTTTTCCACGAAGCGTTTTAGTAGAGGTGGCACGCCACCATATGCCCCGGCGCCATCTCTTTCGGCACAGGTACGACGGTGGCACATTCGGGCCTGGCCATGGGGCAGCGGGGATGAAAGTGGCATCCACTCGGGGGATTGATGGGGGAGGGCACTTCGCCGCGCAGGATAATTTCTTCGCGGTCAATATCTGGATGACTGGGCAGCGCCGCCGAAAAGAGCGCTTTGGTGTAGGGATGCAACGGGTTGTTGAAGAGTTCCTCGGTACGGGCTTTTTCGACGATCTTGCCGAGGTACATCACCGCCACTTCATGCGCCATGTAGCGCGTGGTAGCCAGATGGTGCGCGATGACTAGATAGCTGACATTGTATTGCTGTTGCAGATCCACCAGGAGATTCATAATCTGCGCCCGAATCGACACGTCGAGCGCCGACACCGGCTCATCCAGGATGATCACCTTCGGATGCGAAATCAACGCGCTGGCCATGGCAATGCGCTGCCGTTGTCCACCGCTGAATTCATGCGGATAGAGATTGGCCTGCTCGGGGCGTAGCCCGACGCTGGCGATGACTTCCTGCACCCGCGCTTCGACCTCGGCACGTGACACTTTTTGATTAATTACCAGCGGTTCGGCGACGATGTGGCGCACCCGCATGCGTGGACTGAGCGATGACCACGGATCCTGAAACACCGCCTGCACCATGGTGCGATACTCTTTGAGGGCCGTGCCGCGCAGGGCATGCACGTCTTTGCCGTCAATTTCTACGGTCCCCGAGGTGGGGTGTTCCAGCCGCAAGACCAGCTTGGCAGTGGTGGTCTTGCCGCAACCAGATTCGCCGACCAGGGCCAGAGTCTCACCCTGCTGCAGGGTGAAGGTGATATCGTCCACGGCCTGCACATAGCCAATGGTCTTCATCAACAACAACCCCTTGGTCACCGGAAAATGCTTGACTAAGTTCTTGACTTGGAGGAGCGGTGTGTCTGCCATTATGCGCGTTCCAGCCTCCAGCAATCAGCAGAGTGACCCTCAGACACCGGGAAAGAGGGCGGATACTCGGTTTCGCAACGCGCCTCCGTATAGGGACAGCGCGGCGCAAACCGGCATCCCTCAGGCAGTTTCCAGAGCAGCGGTGGCTGCCCGTCAATCGAAAAGAGGCGTGCGGTGCGTTCTTCCAGTTTGGGCACGGAGTCCAGGAGGGCCTGAGTATAGGGATGCGATGGATGATTAAAGATGTCGCGTACCGAGCCGGTTTCCACCGACTTCCCGGCATACATCACCATGACCCGGTCGCACATTTTGGCCACGATACCGAAATCGTGCGTAATGAAGATAATCGATAAGCCGGTCTCTTGTTGAATTTCCCGCAACAGCCGCAGGTACTGTGCCTGAATCGTCACGTCCAGCGAGGTCGTCGGTTCGTCAGCAATAATCACCCGGGGTTCACAGGACAGCGCGATGGCACCGACGACGCGCTGTTTCATGCCACCGCTCATCTGGTGTGGGAAGTCGTCCACGCGCCGCTCCGGTGCGGCCACGCGCACTTGCTTGAGCGCCGTGATGGCTCGTTGCACCAGCGCTTTGGCTCCACCTTTGTGATGGTGTTGAATGGCTTCGATGAGCTGATTGCCCACGGTGAAGACCGGGTTGAGCGAGGTTTGGGGATCCTGGAGAATCATCGAGATACGCCGCCCGCGGATCTCACGCATCTCTTGCTCGGTTTTCTCCAGCAGATTCTCACCTTGTAACAAAATCTTGCCTTGTACAATGCGTGCGGCTGGCCTGGGCACCAGACGCAGCAGCGACAGGGCCGTCATGCTTTTGCCACAGCCGGACTCTCCCACCACGCCCAGGGTTTCCCCCTGCCGCAGGTGAAAACTCACACCATCGACTGCTTTCACCACCCCCAGGCGGGTAAAACAGTAGGTGTGGAGATCCTGCACATCCAGGACAACGTCACCAACTTGTGTCGCCATACCCTTGGCCCTATCGTCCTTTAGACATTTTTGAGTTTGGGATCGAGGTGATCACGCAACCAATCCCCCACCAGGTTCAACGACAACACAGTGAGCATGATCGCCAGCCCCGGAAACATCGAGAGCCACCAGGCCGTGACAATCAGTTCACGCCCATCCGCTACCATCAGTCCCCAGGCCGGCGTGGGGCGGGGAATGCCGGCGCCCAGAAAGCTCAGGGAGGATTCCAGGAGAATGACAAAGCCCACTTGCAGGGTCGCCAAGACAATGAGCGTATTGACCACATTCGGCAGGAGATAGCGGAACATGATGCGAAAGTGCGAGGCCCCCGCCACCCGCGCCCGTGCCACAAAATCACGTTCCTTGATGCTCAGCGTTTCGCCGCGCACCTGGCGCGCATAGCGCGCCCAGAGCAAGATGCTAATGACCGCAATCACCGTGCTAAAGCTCGGTCCCAGGGCCGCCACAAACACCAGGGCCACCAGGATAATCGGCAAACCGAGCGAGATGTCCACCATGCGCATAATGAAGGCGTCCACCCGGCCCCCAAAGTAGCCCGAGATCAACCCCAGGCTGGTGCCAATGACGCCGCTGACCACAATCGCTTCCAGGGACACACGTAGGGACACGCGGGCGCCGTGAATAATCCGGCTCAAGACGTCCCGACCGACTTTGTCTGTGCCCAGGGGATACGTCATGCTACCGCCCTTTTCCCACATGGGCGGCTTGAGACGGAGTGCCAGGCTGCCTTTAATCGGGTCGTGGGGCGAAATCCACTCAGCGAACAGTCCGGGGATCACCAGCAACAGCACCAGAATGGCGAAGGCGACCCCAGGAAAACCTCTGACCTGGAAGATGCCGCGCAACAAGCGCAACGGTGCCAGATACCAGGAAGATTGTTGCGGAAGTGCCATGGCCATGAGACAGGATCCTTTCTACAACAGGTGGTCGCACCAGCAGGATTATTGAAACCGGATACGCGGGTCGATATACGCGTACAACACATCAACCAACAGATTCACCATGATGAACACCGCAGCAAAGACAATAACAATCGCCTGCACCACCTGAAAATCACGGGCGCGCACCGCATCCACGGCCAGCAGCCCGGTGCCGGGCCAGGCAAACACGCTCTCAATGATCACCGAGCCGGTAATCAACACACCTGCCGTAATGGCAAAATAGGTCAGGGGCGCAATAGACGCATTGCGCAGGCAGTGCTTCCAGATAATCTTCCACTCTGGCAGTCCCTTGACGCGTGCCAATTTGACAAACTCGCTATCGAGGACGTCCAACATCGACGAGCGGATCAGGCGCATCATTGCCGCCACCTGGAACCAGCCCAGGCAGGTGGCCGGCAAGACCATATGCTTCCAGGTGCCACGTCCTGACGTGGGCAACCACCCCAGGGTCACGGCGAAAATCCACATGAGCACAATACCGAGCCAGAAGGTGGGTAAGGATTGCCCGAGCAAGGCGACGATTTTGCCGACGGAGTCAAACAGCGTGTCTTTCCACACCGCGGTCATCACCCCGAAGGGCACCGCTAAGATGATGCTAATCGCGATGGCCACGCCAGCCAGTTGCAGCGTCGCGGGCAGGCGTTCGATCACGAGGCCCATGGCGGAGTGCCCCTGCCACTTCCAGGACATACCAAAGTCGCCCCGTAAGGCTTTGACCAGGAAGACACCATACTGCACGTACATGGGGCGGTCGAGCCCCCAATGTTGCGCCACACGCTCGCGTTCGCCTTCCCCGGCTTCCATGGGTAAGAGCACATCGAGCGGATCACCGGTCATACGGGCCAGACTAAAGACAATGATACTCATCACCCATAACGCCAGTAAACTCTGCAAAAAGCGCACCAGGATATAGCGCTGCATAGATGTCCTCCCCTGTTACTGCACGAGCTTGACATACTCCAGGTGGGTATAGAAACCCGTAATACTCCCCGGAAAGATATACTCCGCCACCGCTTTGGGGTTCACCCCGGCTTCGGCATGTAGCCAAAACATCGGCATATCGGCAAACTCGGTGAATTTATGCTCGCCGATTTCGCGCAGCAGGCGGGCGCGCTCGGCGACATCGACTACCTTGTTTAAGGCCTCGAAATGTGCCTCGATATAGGGGTGTTCGTAGGCATACACCGTCGAATCCTTGGCCTTATTAAAAATACGCAGCAGGTTCAGCGCATTCGGGTTACCGCGCAGGCTCCACACGTTGCCATGCATCGACTTGGTGCGATATTGTTCGCGCACCCGGGGAAAGTCCACTTCCGTCAATTTGGGTCGCAAACCAATCGCTTCCCAATCCAGCGCCAGGGCCTGGCCAATATCAAGAATTTCCGGCATGCCCGGGAGGGTGTAGAGGTAGACGGTGAAATCAAACCCCTTGTCGTACCCCGCCTCTTTGAGCAAGGCTTTGGCTTTCTGCGGATTATAGCCGTATAACTCTTGAAAACGCTGCTCCCAGGTCGCATCCCAGATGCCAGGCCACAGCAGGGCATCGATTGTGGGCTCATAGCGTGTAATCAGCATGGGCGCGGCTTTGCCGCCCAGGATACTGTCGGCGATCGCCTTACGATTGATCGCCATGTTCATGGCTTGCCGTACGCGCTTATCCACAAAAGGTTGTTTGGTATCCAGCTTGTCCGGCGTGACAAAATACATCCCGCCGAACAGCCATTCGTTGGACACCGCAATCTGCCTGCTGGGGACAATTTTCATGCCTTTCGCTATGGCGTCTTTTTGCAAGGAACGGTCAATGTCTGATATATGCGCTTCCCCGGCCAGCAGGGTCGCCAAGCGCGTAACACCTTCTTGCACCCAGCGGAATTCGAGTTCTTTGAACTCCGGGGTTTTGCTCCAGTGCTTCTCAACACGTTTGTAGAGCACATAGGAGCCGACTTTGCGCTCGACGAACTCGAAGGGGCCCGTGCCCACCACCTTTTTGTTATAGAGTTCCTTGCCGCCGGCATCCCAGCGTTTTTTGCTTTCCATCACGAGATCATTGTTGGCGGAGAGCGTATCGATCAGCTCTGGCGCGACAATCTTGGTGCGGATGATGATCTCATAGTCATTGACGATCTCGACCATCTGGGCAATTTTTTTCTGCACATCCTCAATAGTGGTGTCGGTTTTGTCCACACCCATAAGCGTGCGCCACAGACCTGAGTCCGTCTGCACGGATTCTGGCTGGGCAATCAAGAAGATGGAGTGGCGCACATCCTGCGCCGTGAACTCGCCCCAGGTCTCATGAAACTTGACGCCTTGGCGCAGCATGAGGGTCCAGCTCTGGCCATCTGGGGCCATCACCCACTTTTCGGCTAACTCGGGGATGTAGGCCCCCGTCATCCGATCAATCCCAATCAGGTACTCCAACGCTGGCCGTTTATCGAGCATGCCGCTGCGGCTCTGTAACCAGGAGAAATTGGTGTCCCAACCCAGCGGCGCCACGGCAATCACCAGGCGATCGGTCTTGCCTGCCGCTGGCCTAGGCGCCCACACCCCATGGAGCACCAGGAGCGCGATGATGAGACCCGTCTTGAGCCGTCTGCTTGTTCCCCAGCCGTGCATACGCTCTCCTATTTGGCTAACTTCACATACTCTAAATGCGTAAAAAAGCCGGTGATCACCCCAGGGAAGACATATTCGGCGACATACTTCGGATTAACCGCCACTTCGGCGAACAACCAGAACAACGGCATCTCGGAGAAATTGGTGAGCTTGTGATCCCCGATCTCGCGTAACAGACGAGCCCTCTCCTTGGGATCGACCACTGTGTTCAACGCCTCAATACGCTCTTCGATGTAGGGATGGAGATAGGCATGCACGACCGAGTCTTTGGTTTTGTTCATAATGCGCACCGTATCCAGAGCCCGCAGGGCATTGCGGGCTGGGAACACGGCCCCATGGACGGTTTTGGTGCGATACTTTTCGCGTACCCGTGGGAAATCAATTTCCACCAGTTTTGGCTTCAAACCAACGGCTTCCCAGTCTAGGGCCAGGGCCTGGCCAATGTCCACCTGCTCGGGCAGGCCGGGGAGCGTATAGAGATACACCTGGAACTCGAAGCCATCCGGGTATCCGGCCTTCTTGAGGAGTTCTTTGGCTTTGGTGGGATTGTACCCATGCAGTTCTTCGGCGCGCTTATCCCACTCTGGATTCCATAGCCCAGGCCAGATCTTATTGTCCAGATCCGGATGGAAGCCATTCATCCGTAACGGCTGCACCCGGCCCCCCAACAGATTGTCGGCAAGGGATTTGCGATTAATCGCCATGTTCATGGCCTGACGCACTTCCACTTTGTTCAAGGGCGATTTCGCATCGAGCTTGTCCGGCTCCGAGAAATACATCCCGCCAAAGGTCCACCAGTGCTGGATAGCCGGCAAGGTGCTCGCAACGATCTGCATCCCCTTCGCGGTGGCATCCTTCTGCAGGGCCCGATCCACATCAGAGATATGGACCTCGCCAGCCAGTAAGCTCGCCAGGCGGGTCACCCCTTCCGGCACCCAGCGAAACTCCAATTCCTTGAATTCCGGGGTTTTGCGCCAGTGGTTGTCGACGCGCTTATAGAGGACGTAGGAGCCGACCTTACGTTCGACAAACTCAAAGGGGCCTGTGCCCACAACTTTCTGGTTATAGAGTTCCTTGCCGCCGGCATCCCAACGCGCTTTGCTCTCCATGGGGAGATCCGCGTTGGCTGAGAGCGCTTCAACGAATTCGGGCACCGCCGCTTGCAAGTGGAAGATCACCTGATGCTCATTGACGATCTCCACGCCGGCAGCCACTTTCTTCAGCATATCCTCCGCACTGTCAGCTTTTTCGAAGCCGAGGAGACTGCGCCACAGTCCGGCATCGCTTTGGACCGATTCCGTTTGCGAGATGAGAAACACCGCGTGGCGCACATCTTTGGCCGTGAACTCGCCCCAGGTCTCGTGGAATTTCACGCCTTTGCGCAGGGTCACCGTCCAGTGCTTGCCATCCGCCGACATCTCCCACTTCTCGGCCAGCTGGGGCACATAGTCACCCGTCTTGGGGTCAATGCCGACGAGAAATTCCAGCGCCGGGCGCTTATCAAGCTGGCCACTGCGGCTCTGCAGCCAGGTAAAATTGGTATCCCAGCCGAGTGGGGCAATCGCCACCTTCAAACGCTCCAGCTTTGGCTTGCTCTGTGCCTGGACTGGGCTTATGCCCGTCACGAGGATCAACCCCACCACCCCCAAGAGTCCTTGCAAAGAGCCCTGCTGTCTCAACCACCGCATTATCACTGTCCTTATTTACAGGGTTTGTCCTGTTTACACGCACTGATGAGAAAGGTATGCCCCAAGTCCCCACCGTCCCATCCGGAAAACGGCCAGTCATTGATGATCTTGGGGTTCACTACCACCTCGATGTACACGTCAAAGAGGGGGATAATTTCAAAATTTTCAAACTTATAGTTGCCAATTTTGCGCAACTGGGCATCCGCCGCCGCCGGCTCGGACATCTGCAGCAAGTCTTCCCACATCTTGTACAGCTCATCGGTCTCAAACCAGTGGACCGTGCCTTTGCCGGTGTTGAATAACGCAATCTGTGGTTCCACCGCTTTTTTGGAGGGGGCACCCGGATAGATGTACTGGTGGGCTTCCCTCTTACGCCTCTTAGGTGTGATGGCGGCCACCAGGTCAGCCTCCTCGAGTTCCAGCTCGATGCCCACCTCACGCAACTGCACCTGAATCGATTCTATCAAAGGAATGAATTCCGGTGCTCCGGCAAAGGGATAGAGCCAGGCTTTCATCTTAAAGCCCTTGGGATAGCCGGCCTGCGTTAGCAAGCGTTTCGCCGCTGCCGGGTCGTAGCCATACATTTCCGGGAAACGCTTTTCCCAGCTAGGATCCCAACCGGGCAAGTCAGGATAGTAGCCAGCCACATAGGTGTAGGTGGCCCGCCCTTTATACAGCACCTTGCGCAGCTCCTCGCGGTTGATGGCCTTGTTGATGGCCTGGCGCACCTCTTTCTTGGTCCATGGTACCGACAGGTCCAATTTGCCAGTCGTCCCACCGTCTTCGGGATAGCGCTTCGTTTGTTTGTCCTCCGTACCGAAGTAGAGCCCCCCAAAGGCCAGAACAATCTGCTGCGCTACCTGCCGGCTGCGAATGAGCTTATGCCCCTTGCTCAGCACTTCCTCGACGAGGTCCTTGTTGAGCTCGGTGAGATGGGTCTCCCCCGCCACGAATTGGGCCAGACGCGTCGGCTCTTCGATCGTCCAGGTCATCTGCAGTTCTTTCCAGTCCACGACCCCGTGTTTCCAGTGCGGCGTCGGGGCGCGCTCATAGAGCACATAACGGTCTGCTTGCCGCTCTTTGAAGATATAGGGCCCGGTGCCTGCTGGCTTGGTCTCGTACGCCATCTCCCCGTCTTTATCCCACTGCGCCTTGCTGAGCATGATGACGTTCGAGGCGCTCGAGTAATAAAACAGCAAGTCGAGGCACACCACTTTGCAGTGCATAACGATCTCGTAGTCGTTGACTATCTCAACCCGCTCGACCTAGCAAATACCATTTTTGTAAGCCACGTAGGGCGTGTCTTTACGACCCGGGTATTGCTCGTCGCACCACAGGGCATGGTTGTGCACCACATCCTTGGCGGTGAACTCCCCATAGCCGTGGTGGAATGGCACCCCATGGCGCAGCTTGAGGCGCCATGACCGGCCATCCTTGGCCATTGCCGAACTCTCAGCCAGCCAGGGATTATACTTGCCCGACTCGGCGTCGACCTCAAAGAGCCATTCAAACGTCGGGTCATGCTGGATCATGTGGTCTGCAGTGCCGTTAATCCAGGTACGCGTGTGGTCCCGAAACTTCTCGATCAGGCCCATCACCAGACGGTCCACCTTCGCTTGCCCCGCGGCGGGTTGGGCCTGCACCGCGGCGCCTCCCTGGAGGAAAACCAGCGCGAGTAGCATGAGGAACAACCGCCGCGGCTGCCGGATGTGTACACTCATCATACGCCCACCTCCCTTGTGAAAAAGCCCTGACTTCCCCTGCCCGCGCTGCTTACTTGCAAGGCTTCTCCTGTTGACACGCCTTGATGAGCCATACATGCCCGATATCGCCCCCGTCCCAGCCAGGAAAAGGCCAGTCCGCCACAATCTTGGGATCCACGATCACTTCGATCCCCACATCAAAAAGCGGCAGGATCTCGAAATTCTCAAACTTATAGTTGCCGATCTTGCGCAGTTGCTCATCCATAGCTTTGGGCTCGGACATCTGCAGCAAGGCTTCCCACATCTTGTAGACTTCATCCGACTCGGCCATATGCGTGATATTCTTGCCAGCGTTGAAACCAGCGATTTGCGACTCCACTGCCTTTTTCGAGGGCGGCAGGGGCCACAGGTAGCCACTGGCCTTCCGATCCCGCAAGCGGGGCCGGACGTTGGCAATCCAGTCGGTTTCTTCTAACTCCAGTTCGACGCCCACCTCACGCAACTGGATTTGCACCGCTTCCACCAAGGGGATAAGCTCCGGCGCCCCGGCAAAGGGAAACAGCCAGGCCTTGGCTTTGAAGCCATTGGGAAAGCCGGCTTCGGTGAGCAGACGTTTGGCGGCTTTCAGGTCATAACCATACATTTCTGGGAAGCGTTTTGCCCAGGTGGGATCCCAGCCTGGCAGATCAGGAAAGTAGCCATGGACGTACATCGGCGTGGCACGGCCCTTATACAACACTTGGAGCAGCTCCTCGCGGTTGATCGCCTTGTTCATGGCCTGACGCACGCGTTTGTCGGCCCACGGCAGCTTCGGGTCCAGCTTGCCAGTCGTCCCGCCATCTTCGGTATAGCGCTTGGTCGCCGCGTCTTCCGTACCGAAATACAGCCCGCCAAAATTGATTTGCACCTGCTGTGCCGTGCCCTGACTGCGGATGAGCTTATAGCCTTTTTTGACCAGTTCGTCGGTGAGATCCTTATTCACCTCCGTGAGGTGCGTCTCCCCGGCGAGCAATTGGGCGAAACGCGTCGGCTCCTCTAGCACCCAAGTCATCTGGAGCTCTTTCCAGTCTACTGTGCCACGCTTCCAGTGCGGGGTCGCGGCCCGCTCGTACAGGACATAGCGCCCCAACTGGCGCTCCTTGAACACATACGGCCCGGTGCCGGCGGGCTTGCTCTCGTAGCCCGCTTCGCCTTCTTTATCCCACTGCGCTTTGCTGAAGATGATAACATTGGCGGCTTCGGAGTAATAAAATGGCATGTCCAGGCAGACTAGCTTGCAGTGCATGACAATCTCATAGTTGTTCACCACGTCAATACGCTCAATGGCACAGATGCCGCTGCGGTAGCCACTGCTGGGCGGATCTTTCCGGCCCGCATAATTCATGTCACACCACAGGGCATGGTTGTGCACCACATCCTTGGCGGTGAATTCGCCGTACCCATGGTGGAATTGCACCCCCTGGCGCAGCTTGACCTTCCAGGAACGGCCATCCGCCGCAGCCTCCCAACTCTCGGCCAGCCACGGCACATATTTCCCCGTGTGCGGGTCAATCTCCACCAGCCATTCAAAGGCCGGATCATGTTGAATGTTTTGATCCGCCGTGCCATTAATCCAGGGTCGCATGTAGTCCAGATACGGCGTAATGAGCCCCATCACCAGGCGATCAACTTTAGCCTTGCCGGCAGTCGGCTGCGCGGCAGCGTCGCTTTGCCCCAGCACGAGACACACGGGCACAAGACACAGCACAAGTGCCATTTTCCATCGTGACAACGCTGGTCCCATCCTCTCTCCTCCGATGCATCCACAGACGTACCGTTTCATGCCGAGCACGCCATCATCGCGCTGGCCCATGAAAATCGGTAATCCAAATCATGAATAGACTCAGTAAGGTGGCGCATTGTGCATTTTCCTATAATCGCATGTCAAGCCCGAATTTCGCCCGAGGGTGACATGCTGGCATCCAGCCGCTGACGACCGCAGCTTGTGGCCCTGGAGAGGAGCGTGTATACTGCGCCACCGAACACCGCACTCAAAGGACTTTCTCCCCTACTACTCCTATGAGAGAGGGGCCAGCGAGCAATGCCTGCTACCATAGATAAGAAGGAGATGAGTCAACATGGATCTCTGGACGGATAGTCAGATGGCCTCGATCCATAAGATGCTCAATCCACGCTCGCTCGCCGTGATTGGGGCGACGCCACGCCTCCAATATGGTGGGCGTTTCCTGGCCGCGGCACTGAAAGCCAGCGAGCGGGTGCGGGTCTACGCAGTGAACCCGCGCTATGAAGAAATTATGGGCATCACCTCGTACCCCAGTGTCAGTGCGCTGCCGGAAGCACCGGACGTGGTGGGTATTGTCGTGCCGTACCATCAAGTGCTGGAGACGTTGCAAGAATGCCACCGCAAGGGCGTGGGTTCGGCCATCGTGATCTCCGCCGGATTTGCCGAACGCGGCGTGGACGACCGGCGTGACCTGCAGGGCGAACTTGGCGCCTTTGCCCGTGCGTCCGGCTTGCGCATCAGCGGTCCCAATTGCCTGGGACTGGCGAACGTCAAAGATGATATCTGGGCCACCTCCTCGTCACGCGGCGCCAATGGCCTCAAGGGCCCGATTGGCCTGGTGTGCCAGAGTGGTGCCACGGCGTTTGGGCCTTTCCTGGTGCGGGCGGTGGATAACGGCATTGGTTTTAGCTACATCATCTCGACGGGCAACGAAGCGGATTTAGACTTTACCGACTTTGCGCGCTACTTGCTTGATGACCCAGCGACACGCGTCATTGCGGGCTTTGTCGAAGGGTTTAAGCATGCCGAGAAGTTTCTCGAAGTCGCGAAACTCGCGGCGGAGCGTGGTAAACCCTTAGTAATGATTAAAATTGGCCGCTCTGAACTCGGGGCCCGTGCGGCGCGCTCGCATACTGCCGCCCTCACCGGTTCAGATGCCCTCTACGAAGAGGTATTTGCGCAATATGGTGTGGTGCGGGTGCAGAGCTACGACGAACTGCTGGAAGTCGCGCACCTCTTGGCCCACACGCCGCGCCCCAGCCAGCCGGGGCTTGCCGTGGTGTCGCATTCCGGGGGGATCAGCTCGTTGACCGCGGACATGTGTGGCCAGGTGGGACTCGATTTGCCGCCGCTGACTGAGCAGGCGCGCGACGGCATTAACGGCGTGCTTAAGGGGTTTGGCTGGGCCGCCAATCCCTCCGACGTCACGGGGTACGCCAACAGCGAGTCATTCCCCCAGATTATGGACTACATGATCAAAGAGCCGCAGGTCGGCACCATGGTCGTGGCCAGTGCCGGGGCCGACAGCCAGGCCGAGCAAGTGATCAGCCTGCGCGATCAAAGCGATAAAGGCATCGTCTTCCTGTGGACCGGTAGTCGCGGCGAGACGGCGGGTCTGGGCAAACTGAAAAGCGCCAATATCCCGGTGTTCTATGCCCCGGATACGCTGGCGCGCGGTCTGCGGCATCTGCACGATTACCATGCCTGGCGTGAGCGGCGCCTGACCGAGGGCTTTGGCGCGACTCCAGAACAGACCTTTGAGCAAGAGCGCACGCTGGCGCGTCTGCGCGGGCTTGGTCGGCCAACGCTGTCAGAATCCGAGAGCAAGCAACTGATCGCCGCCTGGGGCGTGCCGGTGGCCGAGGAAGTCCGGGTGGGCTCGGTGGATGCGGCAGTGGACGCGGCCCAGCGTCTTGGCTATCCGGTGGTGCTGAAAGTCGACTCGCCAGACATCCTGCACAAAACTGAAGCGGGTGTGGTGCGCCTCGGGGTGCAGGACGCCGAGCAAGTCCGCGCTGCCTACGGGGAAATCCTGGCACGAGCCGCGGTGCACGCCCCCAATGCCACGATCTCCGGGGTGCTCGTGCAGGAGATGGTCACGGACGGCATTGAGGTGATTGTCGGTGTGACCTATGACCCACAACTGGGACCAACGCTGCTGTTTGGCAGCGGAGGCATCATGGTAGAAGTCTATAACGACGTGGCGCTGCGTCGTTGCCCGATCACCCAGGCCGAAGCCCGCGATATGCTCGGTGCGGTGAAAGGCGCTCGGGTGTTGCACGGGTTCCGTGGTCGTCCTGCCGCCGATGTTGAGGCGTTAACACGCACCCTGGTGCAGGTCTCCCATCTGGCCATGCACCTCGAGGGCCAGTTGAGCGAACTCGACATCAACCCGCTGCTGGTGCTGCCCATGGGGCGTGGGGTGAAAGCGGTGGATGCGCTGGCGGTGTTGAAGGCATAGCGCTCCAGGTGGTCCTCCAGGCGTGCGGCAATCAAGGTCTGTATGATGCCATGGGGTGTTTTGTCCCCTGCGATACTACAGCAAATCATCTGGGGATCGTGGCATGGGCTGCGGTCTGGGGGAGGAGGCGGCCAGGCAGCGTCGGTACGGGATGATACTGCGATGCGCCGCCTTTGCCCAGTCAGTCGCTGAATTAGACAGCATCCAGCCGTCTTCCCAAGGATTAGACGGCGCGTGGCGGTGTTTACTAGGCGAAGGTGGCCACTGGCGGCCTTTGGTGGCTGTGTGCGGTATTAGACGGCAGGACGCCGCACAATACATATAGGTTTCCTAACTGATTTATGGATAATACCAGTCAAATTTGCTTGAATTGAAGGACAATGACGACAAAAATTCGACAAAACACTGCTTCACACGCGCCAATGTTTTGTTCTGCGTAAAATTTTTACGCAGAAAATTCTTGCCTTTGAGCCACACATCCTCTAGCGGATTCTGTTCGGGAGCGTCTGTAGCAAAAGGAATACAGGTGATAGGCCATGCTTCTTCGGGTACATCGTCATGCATCTGGGAAAGAAATGTGCGCATGGCTGCAAAACGATGATACGAGACATTATCCCCCAGGAGCGAATGGCACGGCCTTAAGGCAAAAACATAGGCCGAATATTGTGATAGACAACCCAAGTTGCCACCTATTGAAATCCATGGGCTTCTGCCTCACAGTGACGGTGAAATCACCCATTTCACCTCAGGAGGAGCCAGCCCATGGACGACAAAATTATCGCGACGTTCTGTCTGTGTGACGATCTGTTGAAAGC